>NZ_JCACKA010000124.1:249261-341673 GCF_059505145.1 Mojavia sp. | reverse complement strand
CCGTGTTTCGCGCAGGCTGTAGCAACTTCCGTCTTCCCTGTAAGAGCTTCCGCCTTCACGTTTCCGTGTTTCGCGCAGGCTGTAGCAACTTCCGTCTTCCCTGTAAGAGCTTCTGCCTTCACGTTTCCGTGTTTCGCGCAGGCTGTAGCAACTTCCGCCTTGACGTTTCCGTGTTACGCGCAGTCTGTAGCAACTTCCGCCTTGACATTTTTGGCTTCAGCCTACCCGTACCGGACACCACCGAATCAGTACGCAGCCTTCCTTAGTTCCTTCAATGCTCCCAGTCGCGGTTTTTTGTTAACGATACGCCTTTAGGCGTCTGCACTCCGCGCGATCGCGCTTACTTTTAATATCTTGTTCGCATTCGTTGCTCTCGCAATGACATTTTATAACTGATCAACCGAAGATGATATGAGACAGTCGCTACAATTGGAGATTGATTAATTCAATTACGAATTATTTCCATGAATAAAATTTATGCGCGTGCTACTAGTAGAGGATGAACCAGATTTAGGTAGTGCTATTAAGCGAACTCTTACACAACAAAAATACTTAGTAGATTGGGTATTAGATGGTAACGATGCCTGGGCATATTTAGAAAATAGCTGGACACAATATACACTAGCTATTTTTGATTGGATGCTACCAGGAATATCAGGATTAGAGTTATGCAAACGGCTACGCTATCATAAAAATCCTTTACCTGTGTTAATGCTGACAGCCAAAGACAGTATGGAAGATAAAGTTGCTGGGCTAGATGCAGGTGCAGATGATTATTTAGTCAAGCCATTTGGCATGGCAGAATTATTAGCAAGATTGCGAGCATTGCAGAGGCGATCGCCCCAATTTCAGCCCCAGAAATTAACTGTTGGCAACCTAACTCTAGATTATGGCAACAATTTAGTTGTTAGTCATAATCCTACGGGAAATCAACAAAAAATTCCTCTAACAAATAAGGAATTTCAGCTACTAGAGTATTTTATGAAGCACCCAAACCAAATTGTTACCACAGAACAAATTCGCAATCAGCTTTGGGAAGTCAGCGCAGAACCAGTTAGTAATGTAGTAGCAGCGCAAATGCGATTGCTGCGTCGCAAACTAGCTAATAGTGGCTGCGAGAACATAATTGAAACTTTGCATGGGATGGGATATCGTTTGAATCTCACTGTTGACTTTTCTATTTATGGTTAAACATGTACGAATGCATTGAGTTCATTAAGAATAGTTGATGCCTGTTCGCTCCTAGTTATAGGCAGAAAACGCCAATCAGGAAGACTTGACCATTTACAAAGTGGGAATTTTAAGTTACCTGCTTGTTTATCCAGGAAATCCCAACAATCCTTCTCAGCTTTTTTAGTGAGATGGATAAGGCTTCGAGGTGATAGAGAGACATAAACAGTAGTATGATATTTGTGTCAAAAATTAGATTTGCTTAAGGTGAAATCATGATTAATATTAATAATCTTCAGGAATCAACTCTCTGGGCTGATATGAATGATCTTGAAGCTGCACAAATAATAGGTGGATATAATGGTCAACCTGCTTTTGTACAAGTACCAAGTGGGAAACCAGGTGGTGTTGTGCCTGCAAGCAAGGTTCTTGGCCCTGAAGAATCGATACTTCAAATCTACACTATTGAGCAGTCAGGGCCAGTAACACGTTATTATCCTTTGGATTAAGGAGACCATATTTAACTAGCTCTATAATTTCCCTCACTAGAAGTTTTTTATGTTGAGGAATTGTTGAGGTATTAAAAATGGCAATTGCACATGTGGATTAACCATCGCTTTTATCGTTTGCTCAAAAAATTAATTACGTAACGTCCTTCTTGATGACATGGCAGCGCGTTGCGGGGAGAACCCCCGCAACGCGCTGCCCAAGGTTTGTATTACCATCAATAAACCTTAAAGTCTTGCCTTGTGTTGCTTCTGCTCCAGGTAGCGCCGCTTGCTTTTTGTTAGAGAAAATCGCTGGTGTGTGAGCGCCCTCTCTTCATCCTCTTTTTTTGGCGAAGGTATTGCTTATGAATCAAAATAAACTGTTTCAGCAAACCCGCCTACGTTTGGCACTGTGGTATGCACTTGTCATGGCTTTGATTTTAAGCCTGTGCGGATTCGGCATCTACAGAGCAATCTCCCATGCCCATTGGATGACATTAGATCGAGAACTGGAGTCTGTGGCAGGAACTTTACACGATACTATTGAACTGAAACTACAAAATCCTGGTCAATTGGAACCAGTAATACAGCAGCTTTTACCTAATATTTGTGTAATTGGTAAAAATTGTATTCAAGAACAATCAATTTCTAAACGTCATATTTTAAGCGCTATCAATCAAAGCAATTACTATGTACGCTTTTTCGATAATTCAGGACGCTTAATTGCTATCGCAGGTAACTATCCAGAGGAATTACCCTTAGTTTTTAACAAGGAACTTTGGCAAACCCTGAAAGATAGCAAAGGCAACTTTTATCATCAAATTTCTTTTGTGCTGCACACCCAAGAAAATCGTGATTGGGGTTACATTCAAGTAGGGCGAAGTCTTGCGGATTTCAAGAGTTATCTTGCTGCGGTAAAACTCACTTTAGCATTGGGATTACCAATTGTAATGCTTCTGGTTGGTATTGCGAGTTGGTGGTTAGCAGGATTAGCAATGCAACCGATTTATCGCTCATATAGGCAAGTTCAACAATTTACAGCCGATGCAGCACATGAATTACGGACTCCTTTAGCCGCAACTCAAGCGACAGTAGAATCAGCGCTGATGATGTCTCACCTAGATGGAACGGAAGCGCGAGAAATTCTCCGAACTACACAACGTCAAAATCAGCGACTCACAACTTTGGTGACAGATTTACTGCTGCTGACTCGCCTGGATCGCCAATCACTGCCAATGCAATGTGAAATTTGTTGTTTGGATGATATTATCAACGACTTAATAGAGGAATTTGCAGCTTTAGCGCTCGCAGCCGATATCACACTAACATCTTCAATCCGGGTTTCCCATCCACTGAATGTTGTCGGCAATGAAGATCAGCTTTATCGCCTGTTTTCTAACTTAATTGTCAATGCCATTCAATACACCACATCAGGAGGCAAGGTAACGGTTTGCCTAGACCGCAATGACCATTATGCTGTGATTCAGGTGCAAGATACAGGCATTGGGATTCCTCAGCCAGAACTAACTCGGATTTTTGATCGCTTTTATCGGGTAAATAGCGATCGCTCTCGCAGCACTGGCGGTTCTGGATTAGGATTAGCGATCGCTCAAGCAATTGTCCAGACACACCACGGTAGCTTAGATGTGCAAAGTGAATTAGGTAAAGGTAGCACTTTTACAGTTAAGTTACCCTTCGATATTCGTCTGCTGAAATGGGGAAGGGGGAATAGGGACAAGGGGACAAAACTATCAAGATTTGACAATAACAGTAGTAATATATATTTCCCTATAACTCAGGGACGGTAGAATATACCTAATTTTCGTAGCCTCAAAAGACGAACTATGACAATGCATTCTTCTTTGCAACGTGCATTTACTAACCGCTGTGTCCTGAAAGTGATCAGCGGTTTAAATAACTTTGATAGCGATCACGTCGCTGCTACTATCAAAGCGGCTGATTTGGGCGGTGCTACTTTTGTTGATATTGCTGCCGATCCTGCTTTAGTTCAGTTAGCTAAAAAATTAACCAATTTACCCATCTGCGTATCAGCAGTAGAGCCAGAAAAATTCGTACAAGCTGTGGCAGCTGGCGCAGATTTAATTGAAATCGGAAATTTCGATTCTTTCTATGCTCAAGGACGTAGATTTGAAGCTGAGGAAGTGCTAGCACTAACTCACCAAACTCGTGCCCTACTGAGCGAAATCACCTTATCTGTTACCGTTCCTCACATTCTGGAACTAGATCAACAGGTACAACTAGCTGAAGAATTGGTAAAAGCTGGCGCTGATATTATCCAAACCGAAGGCGGCACTAGCAGCAACCCCGCGCACCCTGGAACCTTGGGCTTAATTGAAAAAGCTGCCCCCACCTTGGCAGCAGCTTTTGAGATTTCCCGCGCGGTTTCAGTACCAGTATTGTGTGCTTCCGGCATTTCTAGCGTCACAGCCCCACTAGCGATCGCCGCTGGTGCAGCTGGTGTTGGTGTTGGTTCTGCAATTAACCAACTCAACAGCGAAGTCGCCATGATTGCTGCTGTCCGTAGCTTGGTAGAAGCTTTGGCAACTGCCAATAGCCGGGCGATCGTCTAGAACATCAGTAGCCCTGGAATAACCTCTCCCCCTAACCCTCTCCTACGAGGAGCTACGGTGTACACACAAGTCTTATAAACTTTGCCCTACAACGTTTTGATCCCCCCTAACCCCCCTTAAAAAGGGGGGAAAATTCTTAAAGTCCCCCTTCATAAGGGGGATTTAGGGGGATCAGATGATTTTTTCTTCCCAGCATGAAGATGTGTGTACACCATAGCCTACGAGGAGAGGGCAGCCACTATCAAATATTGGATCGACTAAATCCACAAACTGCGGATTGCGTTCTACAAAATAAATTACGGGTGCTGTATCGAGAAATAAGCGAGAAACTCCAGTTAACGCATCACTAATCCGCATTACTCTCCTCGCAACAACCGTTCTCGATGCTCATCTGCGAAACGTCGAGTCCGCGAAACCCATTCCTGAGCATCTTCACCCAATAGCGGATAGGAAGCCATACCTTTCAAATCGCTCCACTTGCGTTTTGGTTGCGTTTGGGTGATATGTTTCTTCACACGTTCTACCAAATGTCCCATCACTGTCAATTGCTCTTCTGGAGTCAGTTGCTCAATCTCGTTTAAAATTTTTTCCAGTGACGGACTCATTAATCTAACCTTTGTTAACTGCTGTAAATTTTAGCGTCTTTACTCCTGTAATGGTCTGTGGGAGAAAGCCTAACAGAAAAATGGCGGATTAAGATGAGATAGACGCGGAGAATGCAAGAACAATCTACTCGCCGCGTCCCCGCGTCCCCATGTCTTTAAGTCCTCTTTACCCCAAACAATCCTTCAGCGCATAAATCACCTGGTCTTGCTGTTGTTGTGTCAGTTCTGGGAACATGGGTAGAGATATGACCTCATGGCAGACTTGCTCTGCTATTGGTAAGTCCCCTGGCTGGTAGCCCAAACTTTGATAAATCGGTTGCAAATGTAAAGGCAGGGGATAATAAACCATTGAACTCACGCCCCGTTCCTGCAATTGCTGACGTACTGAGTCCCGATATTTGGCGGTAGCACCGTTCCGCCCCTGGCCTGATATGCGAATAGTGTATTGATTCCATACCCCAACGCCGCCAGCTAATTCTTCAGGGGTGATGATACCGGGAACTTGGCTGAGGAATTGGTGATAATAAGCTGCGATCGCTCGTCGTCGTTCATTCCAATTATCGAGATAACGCAGTTTAATCTCCAGAATCGCTGCTTGTATCGCATCCAAGCGGCTATTTACACCGATTTCTTCATGAATGTAGCGAACTTTGCTACCATGATCCCGCAGTACTCGCAGTTTGCTGGCAATCTCTGGATCATTGGTTGTAATTGCTCCGCCATCGCCGCAGCCACCAAGGTTTTTAGTGGGGTAAAAACTGAAGCATCCAATGTGTCCAATGCTGCCGACTTTTCGATTATTCCAAGTTGCTCCTGTGGATTGAGCGCAATCTTCAATTACTGCCAAATTGTGAGACTGGGCGATCGCCATCAGCGCTGTCATGTCTACAGGTTGCCCAAACAGATGAACTGGGATAATCGCTTTCGTTTTCGGTGTAATCGCTGCTGCTACTTGCTGCAAATCCAAATTAAACGAAGCATCAATATCAACGAAAATCGGCTTTGCACCCACTGCACTGATGACCTCAGCCGTAGCAATAAAAGTGAAAGTTGTAGTAATTACTTCATCACCTGCACCAATGCCCAAGGCTCGTAGCGAGAGAAAAAGTGCATCAGTACCAGAATTACAAGCTACACATTCACTTACACCATGATAAGCGGCAAACTGTTTTTCAAAACCTTCTACTAAAGGCCCACCAATATAACGACCAGAAGCCAGAACCTCCAAGACAGCCGCACTCACCTCTGCTTCTAGAGTGGAGTATTGCTGCTTGATATCAAAGGCAGGAACGGAATTTACACTTTGGATCATGAGTTTTTATTTGATCTGGAGATACAAAAGATGCACTTCGACGGTCAATTGTTGCTGATTGAATTGTTAATCAAAGAGCTAGGGAAGACTGTTGCTCAAAATACGCCTTGTCACGGATTTATACTGAGATTATTTTATAGGGCAGGCTAACATGATTTCCGTAAAAAAGGCAAAGGTAGAGGGGCAGGGAGCAGGGGAGACAAGGGGACAAGGGGAAAAGGGGACAAGGGGACAAGGGGACAAGGGGACAAGAGGACAAGGGGACAAGGGGAAAGAACTATGATTAAATCTTGCTCCTTGTCCCCCCATCCCCCATGCTCCTTGTCCTCTTCATCCAATGCCCCATGTCCAATGCCCAATTCCCAGGAGGTAGATAACCAATGCAAGATTTGATTAAGCTGGATTTGGTTGATTTGGCGATCGCAATTGGTTTAATGGCGATCGCTATTGGTTTATCTGCTTGGGAAAAATTAGGTCTAGAGTTGAACTTAGCCCTCGCTACCGGAAGAACTATTCTCCAACTACTCGTTTTGGGATACGTTTTCGACTTCATCTTTGCTTTGGACAATGTTTGGGCAGTTTTGGCGATTCTAGCAGTAATGCTGACGATTACGGCGATTGTCGCACGAAACCGCATCAGCCAAAAAGTTCCCCGTGTATTGCCTTGGGTGTGGGGGTCAATTTTTGTGAGTACGGCGCTGACGGTGCTTTATAGCAACTTTTTGATTGTTCAGCCAGAAAGATGGTACGAACCAAGGTATATGATTCCCTTAGCAGGGATAGTGTTGGGTAATGCCATGAATGCAGCTGCGATCGCCGGAGAACGCCTCGTAAATACTATCAATTCATCGCATTTAGAAATAGAAACTCATTTGAGCTTAGGCGCAACTCCCCAGCAAGCCGTTACCCAGTACCGCAGAGAAGCTATTCGCGCCGGATTGATTCCAACTCTAAATCAAATGATGCTCATCGGTATGGTTGCACTACCAGGAATCACAACCGGACAACTATTGGCTGGGGTAACACCTCTTGAGGCTGTATCTTATGAAATTTTACTGATGTTTATGGTTGCTTTTGCTAACTTGCTCACAACACTTTTAGTTACTAAAGGATTGTGTCGTCAGTTTTTTAACTCCGCCGCCCAATTGGTAAGGTGATAGTCAATAAAGCGATCGCATCTCACTCAATCTGGCGATTTTTCCAGTAATCAGGTTTGCGCTTTCCATGTGCGATCGAGATAATCCAAATAACATCTTCCAGCTCTGAATAAAAAATTAGATAGGGAAAACGTTGAATAGCGTAACGACGTACCCCCTCAATTTTGTATGGCGTTCCTAAATTGGGATTTTGCTGAATCTTCCCAATAACTTTCTCCAATTCAGATAATAGATCAAGCCCCAAGCCTTTTGGCTTTCATAATAAGCAATTGCATCATCAAGCTCCTTTCGAGCTTCAGTGTGGATAACAACAAATTTCACGAATATTTTTCTCGGAGTTCAGAAAATACTTGTTCTGAGGGTTCGCCAATGGCTGTCCCCTGATGAATCTCATCCAACCTTTTAGTTATTTCTGTATCCCAAGCAGCCTCTACATCATCATCTGTATCTTCATCCAAAGAATGAATTAAAAAGTGAGCGAGTTCAGCACGGTCTTGCACAGAGAGTTGAGAAAGTTGAAGCTTAAGTTTTTCCGCAGTTTCGGTCATATTATTGTGTCTGGCAAACAATTCAGAATTTGTGGCTCAACAATTTGATTTTAGCTGCGATTCGCACTCGTCCATCTGTAGAATAAACACTGCCCACCTCACAAAAGCCCTCAAAATCTTGCCTCTTCGCTTCATTTAGAAATCAGTTCCCGCACTAATAACATCAGTCTACTGAATACACTAAAAAGCATCCCAGTCTACTTTAGTAGACTTGAGCTATTAGCCCGCAATTTATTGCAGGGCGGGCTGACAACGTAGCGCATAGGCGATATATATAATTTCAAAAATAAGACACATCACCAATTTACTAGATTATTTGTGCTTGAAGCTGAAAACTTGAACTTCTGAACTCGGAAGTTGCACCTTTGAACTCGGACGTTGCACCTCTGAACTCGGACGTTGCACCTTTGAACTCGGACGTTGCACCTTTGAACTCGGAAGTTTCACCTTTGAACTCGAACGTTGCACTTTTGAACTCGGAAGTTGCACCTTTGAACTCGGACGTTGCGCCTCTGAACTCGGAAATTGCACCTTTAAGCCTGAACGATCGCACTTTTATCACGACCGATGAGTTATTTATCAAAAATCATTGCAAGTAGAATGAAATTAATCGAGGCGATCGCACAATTAGAGAATTACTTTGCTTGACTCGCAATCACAATCATATAGCCGGACTCGATATTATCTCAATTCTCCACAACTGGTTACAGACACAACCCCCTTAACCCAAACCAAATTTCATTTTCTTAATTACGAATTACGAATTACGAACTACGAATTACTCTTTTGTGGCTTGCAACCGCAAAAAATACACCCGTCCTAAGGCATCACCAGCAACAACTTTCACCCCATCGGGTGCAATAGCACAGCAATATATTACACTTTCACCTATGAAACTGGTAATTAATTCTCCGGTTTCCCAATTCCAAACCTTTAGGGTTCTGTCACCGGAAGCCGAAATAATATACTTGCTATCTGGAGTGAGGACAACTGCATTGACACAGTAACGATGTCCCTTCAAGGTACGCAGTTCTTCTCCAGTATCCAAATTCCAGACTTTCAATGTTTTGTCATCGGAACCAGAAATCATATACTTGGCATCTGGGATGATCGCGACTGTATTTACTGATTTAGTATGACCTGCCAAGGTACGCAGTACTTCTCCAGTATGCCAATTCCACGCTTTCAGGGTCTTATCATCGGAACCAGAAATCATATACTTGCTATCTGGGGCGAGGGCGACTGCTGTTATTCTTTCACTATGACCTGTCAAGGTACGCAGTACTTCTCCAGTATGCCAATCCCAGAGTTTCAAGGTCTTGTCAGCAGAAGCAGAAATCACGTACTTGCTATCTGAAGCTAGGGCGACTGCATTTACTGATTTAGTATGACCTGTTAAGGTACGCAGTACTTCTCCAGTATGCCAATCCCAGAGTTTCAAGGTCTTGTCAGCAGAAGCAGAAATCACGTACTTGCTATCTGGAGTGAGGGCGACTGCATTTACCCAGCCAGTATGACCTGTCAACGTACGCACTTCTTCACCGATTTGCCAATTCCAGACTTTTATAGTGGTGTCATGGGAACCAGAAATTATATACTTGCCATCTGAGGTGAGGACGATTGCCCGTACATAGTCGTCATGACCCGCCAGAGTACGCACTTCTTCACCGGTTTGCCAATTCCAGACTTTTATAGTCTTATCATCGGAACCAGAAATTATATACTTGCCATCTGGGGTGAGGGCGACTGTATATATAGAGCCACTATGACCCAGTATGGTACGTACCAAGGGGCCACCAGGGAGAATAAAGTTTGCTGTTTGGGGAAGCAAGCAAGGGGTTTTGCATTGCTGCGCTTGGGTTAACAATGCCTGAATTTCTGAACTTTCAAAACATAGCAACCGCCCTAATAATTGCTGTGGCAATTGCTTTTTATCTAAATTTAAAACATGTGCCGACAGTCGCAATGCACCTTGAATTAACTGTAAATTCTCATCCTCCGGCAAAAAATCATAATCTGCTAGCAAAGCATTAATATTGATGTTCTCCAACTTCGCCTGCAACCAGCGAAAATTACACAGCAGTTGTTGTAATTCTTTTTCCCTTCCCCCTGCCACCAAGTGATAAGCTAAATTTTCCAAGATATAGCCGTCATTTTCTAAACTATGCCAGCCTTGGGGGTACTTTTCGCTGTAAGCATTTAACAGGCGATTGTGTAAAAACCCTATGCCTTCACTTTCTTTTACTAAAGCGGAGTACTGCTTTCTAACATAATCAAACTGCAAGTCATGCAACCGCAAATTTCCCGCTTCATCCCGCAAAGCTAGGGATTTACTCACCAATTCATCAATCACATCTTGGGTATCAAACTCATCTAACCCCAAAGGTTGCCAAAAAGTCTGCAAAACTGCTTCTGGTATCGGTGTATCTTCAGGAAAGACCGCAAAATCTAAATATCGCTGTTGGCAATTCTCATCCAAAGCTGCCACGCTGACCGCGATCGCCTTGAGTAAATCGGGATAAGGATAATCGGGAAACTGTTGTTTGATTTTCTCTAAATCAGCACTCCGCAGTTTTTCTAAAATATTCTGCCAGCGATTTGGCGGTTTCCCCCGCATCATCGCGCCCACCATCGCCAATGCTAAGGGCAAATAGCCACATTCCTTCGCTACCTGCAAAACGACATCATTTTGCTGTGTGGGGTGCATCATCTCCGGTTGATTTGCCCAATCTGCCAAAAGTGCTAAGGCTTGTTGTGCATCTAAAACCGCAAGCTGATATTCTTCCCCTCCCAACCCCGTAACTATCGCTGCATCACGGGTGGTAACTAACATTTGACAGCGTTCCCCCAACACCTCAAACGGTGTCGCATCATCCAAACGCCAAATATCATCCAAAATCAGCAAGCAAGTTTTATCTGCAAACAACTCCCGCAACCGCGCTTTTGCCAATCCAATCTCGGTAAAAGCCGCTTGCTTGTCTCCCAACGCAGAGGCAAGATAGGATTGCCAAGTTAAAATCTGGGGCGTTTGTCCAAATGTTATCCAAAACACCCCATCAGGAAACGCTTTTCTGACTTCTTCATCCCGCGCCAAGGCTGTAGCTAAGACTGTTTTGCCAATTCCGCCCATTCCTTGCACACCAACACGGCGACTTTTCCCTGTAACCCCCACAGGTTGTTTTGTTGGCGAAAATACTTTGTGTTTTAAGGGTGAAAGTTCTTCTTCACGAGGTAAAAAGTGTGGTGGTAATTCTGGGACGTTGGTAAGATTGCCTAAAGGAACGTGATGCAGAGTTAAATTAGTTTTTTTTTAAGTTCAGGAATCGACTCGCCAGATACACCAGCTAATTCAATGGCATTCCGCGCAATATTAAAAGCAAACTCCACAGGCGAACCTTCATCATATTGGGGATTGTAAGCCAGAATTGCATCGTAAAAACCCACAACAAACTCAATCGCGGCTTTATCCCCAATCTGATCGTTCATGCCAATCACATAATTAATATGTTGGGAAATAGCATCTGCTTGAACTTCCGAGTAACAAGCATTCAACAGCACACATTCTACTTGTTTAGAAAACTGTCCAAACAGCCCAGCTAATGCTTCTCCCGTGACTAGCTGTTCAAATCCAGTGTCATCCTCAAAAGCTAATCCTTGAACCCCTGCACCATGCCCAGAAAAGTGGATAATATTTGGTCGATAATCCAAAATAGCGCGGCGAATATCCCTTGGACGTACTGCCAAATCATACCGCAACTCAAAGTTTTCCCGATTTAGCGACCTTTGCAACCCTTCCTTAACATCACGCAATTCTTCATCCAGCCGCAATCGTACCGTCTGCTTGGGATTTGCTGCCAGTATTAAAATTTTTTGGGGCAAGATTTTTTGGGGTTTGATGGTCATTGCCGACGTTGGAAATAGCTGTTGTTAAGTATACATATTTCCAGTAGGGTAGGCATTGCCCACCAAAACCAGGATATGGTGGGCAATGCCTACTCTACATTGATTTCAGCTTTGATCTCAGAACAACTTGAATCTGTTTTTTCTGACACTCCTCAGAGAAAGCATAAATTTTGTCTTCCATTTCTCCCTCGGCTGACAAAGATGATATAAATCCGTCAAATCCGAGAAAGGCTAATTCGTAGATAGCTTTTTGGGTAAATTTACCCTGAAAGTAACCAGTATGAGTATCAATACCTTTTGAACCATTGTTACTCCCAGCCTTACCCAGAAATGCAAATGTGAGAACAACATAATCCCAAAAGTTGATAGCTGGCTTTTGTAGAGCATAAGTGACTATTCCTGCATCCTGACTCGGATCATCTTTGTAATCTGTGCAGTCAAAGTAAGTGAATAAGTCTGCGGGTTCCACTTCAGTTTCGGAGAATGTCCGCATTTCTGTAAGGTTGTTATGTTCTTTGTTAGAAGAACGAATTTCTAGATATTTGTGGGGGCGATCAATGTCGTAATCTTCAGTGTAGCTATCCGGCAAAAAGTTAACAATTCCATATCTCGGTGCATGACCAACCGTATCGTTGGAGTTACGGAAATGACTAACAGTGACATTACCAAGTCTGTAACCACTAATGCGAGTTTTAGCTGGGAAACTAAAGTAATTTGCGGCTGTAGAGGTTAATCGCAAAGCTAAATCTCCCTCACTACAAAAGATATAAGCTTCTTCGCAACGACGTAAGGAAGAACGTAGAAAATTGGCTCGTCCTGGCAAAATAGTTTCTACAGGAATATCAGGTGCAACTAAAACAAGTCTTCCTAAACAAAAGGCATGTCCAATTTCAGAAGAAGGTTTTTTGTTAATCGATTGAACGTCAAAAACATCAGAAAGAATACGAATTACATTTGTGAGTACAAAGCAGCCCAAACTGTGACCAATAAATGATAATTTTACCCGTTTTTTATAACCTAATTTATCTATAGAATAATCTAGCTGTCTCAGCAACTCTACCAAATCTATAACGCCATAATTACTAGCTCTATAGACATCTCTAAAGTAGCTAGAAATTCTCAAAAACATCACTGTTAGCACTGCTGAAGTCGCAATACCAGAAATAATTAATAAAATTGTCAAAAAATGAATAACACTAGGCGGCAATAAATTTACATATAATAAAACCAAGGTAGACAATATGCTAACTGTTAGCCCAGTCACTAAAATGCCTAATAGTAAACGTGGTAAGGCAGAGATTGCATAACCTAGCTTTTCTTTAACTGTACCGGAATCGTCTTTTTTAAAGGGATTTTCAGACGGCCATCTATAGCCAATAAAAATATATTTATTTGATTGCTGGATATGTTCATTAACATAATTGTAAATTTTTTTACAGCCTTTCTCTGTATCAGAGGGTGTTGAACTATATCCATGAATATTTATGACAATTTCTGGTTCTTCATTTTCTATCAAACGTCTAGCAATTTTGTCAATCATGCTTTTGGTTGACGTTGCAGGTTGACTATCATTAAGATAAAAAAAGTTTCTATTATTAACTTTTGCTAAATCTATAGTAGAGTGTTCTTCTTCTGTTTCAACATTGAGTGTTGCAGTACTAACGACTAAATAACCTGGTACTTTTGCAGACTCGTTTTCTTGAAACTCATAAATTTTGTATTGTTCAGCATCTAAGAGACTAGCATCAGAATGATTATTCATAAAGCTTTTATATTTGTTCTACTAGGGTTATTTTACTTGGGGATCATATCCTAATAGAGCTAAAAAAGTGGGCTATGTAAAAAAATAAGTAGAAAAATTCACATTTACCTACTTATAAAAAACTGCTTGGATACATTAAAGGATTACTTCTACTGTCTAAATCTTTTATTTTTCAAAATTTTTTGCAACACAACCACAGAAAAGAATCATTTCTGGCTGTAGTTTACGGAATGAATATTTAGTATTTATTTAAATGAGCTAGAGATTAACTCTCTTACCTGTTCTGCGGAATCTTGTTGTAATGCGGATGCAGCGATCGCCTCTGCCTCTGCTACAGTTAATTGGGCGATCGCCTGTTTGAGTGTAGGTACAGCATGAGGATTTACACTCAATTCATCCAATCCCAAACCTAATAAAATTGGTGTTGCTAAAGGTTCTGCTGCTAGTTCACCACATAACCCTACCCAAATGCCTGCTTTATGGGCAACTTGGACGGTTTGCTGCACCATCCGCAACACTGCTGGATGCATGGCGTCTGCTAAATTTGCAACTCGTGGATTAGTGCGATCGCCAGCCATGACATACTGGCTAAGGTCATTAGTTCCAATGCTGAAAAAATCTACTTCAGTCGCCAATTTATCAGCCATGACTACAGCTGAAGGTATCTCTACCATGATGCCAACTTCCATCGCTTCATCAAAAGCAATATCTGCTTGGCGCAGTTCAGCCTGCACTTCAGCCAGAATTACCTTAGCCGCCCGTAGCTCAGTTACACTGGCAATCATCGGCAACATTATCTTTATCTTGTGTCCCACACTGGCCCTCAAAATTGCCCGGAATTGAGTTTTCAAGAAATCTGGATGATCTAAACAAAAGCGAATTCCTCGCCAGCCAAGGAATGGGTTAGCTTCTGGAACCGCTATTTTGAGGTAGGGAAGTGGTTTGTCACCACCAGCATCTAAGGTACGAATGATCAACGGCCGCTGATCCAGAATTTGGGCGATTTCCTGATACACTGCTAGTTGCTCTTCTTCCGTCGGCGCATTTGTCCGGCCTAGATAAAGAAACTCTGTACGCAGCAATCCTACACCCTCAGCCCCAGCTGCTACAGCCATTTGAGCATCAGTTATGCTGCCAATATTCGCAAAGATGCTAACTTGGCGACCGTCACGGGTAATCGCTGGTTGATGTGCTTTGGCTTGTGCTTGCTGGTGAGTAGTTTGCCATGCTTCTCGCTTGGCTTCTAGTACACCCAAGATATTTGGTTCTGGTTCTACCCAAGCTTTACCACTCTCACCATCGAGTGCCATGAGCGTACCATCTTCTAGGTACAATACCTCTGCATCTACGCCCAGAACTGCGGGTATACCTAATGTCCGAGCAATAATTGCACTGTGAGAAGTCGCGCTACCTGAAGTTGTACAAATGCCTAACACCTTTGTCGGGTCTAATCCCAAGGTATCAGAGGGAGTTAGATCGCTGGCTACCAAAATCGCTGGTTCAGCTAATTCTAGAGAATTTACAGATTTACCCGCTAGTAGTCGTAATACTCTTTGCCCGACATCTACAACATCTTCAACTCGCTCTTGTAGGTAAGAATCTTCTAGGATGTGGTAGCTAGTTGCCACCTCATCGACTACCGCTTGCCAAGCAGCTTCTGCATTTAAATGTTGTTCCCAAATCCGCTGACGAACAGCTTGCAGTAGTATTGGATCTTCTAAAAACAACAAATGGGCAACAAAGATGGAGGCTTCCGCATCACCAATTTGAATAGCCGCTTGTGAGAATAATGTTTGAATTTCTTGTTGGGCAGTTTCAATAGCTGCCTGTAAACGTTGCCACTCAGCTTCAACATCTTCTACGTGGTATTGCGTAACAGTAACTGCGGCGGGTTGATAATGAATAACAGGTGCGATCGCCACCCCTGGAGAAGCTGCAATTCCAGCCAGTTCGCCGTGAGTTGGTGGGCTAGCTTCGTTCTCTGCTATTGATGGTTCCCAAGTACTATCATCTTCGCCAAAGTTAGTTGTCACCAATGCTTGTAATGCAGCCAAAGCTTCATCAGCATCAGCACCAATAGCGATAATCGCCAGTTCGTGTCCTTGACGTACTCCTAATGTTGTGACTTGGTTAATACTGTCACCGCGAACAGCAACACTACTTCTACTGACATTTTGCACCCAGATTTGCGAATTAAATCGGGCTGCTGTGGTCACAAATTGTGCTGCGGGGCGGGCGTGTAATCCCAAGCGGTTGCGAACAGTTAAGCGGATTTCTTTGGTTGAGAATTCTGTGTTGGCTGTCAATTGGTCATCACTACTAACAACTGACGATTGGCTACCAAGCGCAAATAAATGTGTTGCTTTCGCTACTAATGCTCCCCGTGCTTCTGCTAAGACTTGCTGAATGTCCCCACCAGATGCAGCGGCAACTGCGGCAGTGATCGCTCCTTCTACTATAGGTGCTTCACACAGATAAACTTTTTCTCTTTGCTCTGGTGGCAGAAACTCTAGGGCCATTTCTGCACTCATCAAGGCGCTGCCTGTATCCATTAACACCAGAACGCCATCATCGGTGAAGATAGAGGCGATCGCCTCATAAACTTGGACAGGATCTGTACCCAATGGATTTTCCAAGCCTTCAATCCCAGCTGCGATCGCCAGAGGTACTTGACCCTTAACCATTTGTGCTGCAAGTTCCTGGACGCCAAGCGCTAGCTGTTTACTGTGAGAAACAATAACAATTCCGATCACGGCAACACCGTCGACTCTGTTGAGAGGCTTTTGTTGAGCTATTTAATTTTATTCTTCCATTTTCTACCACTAAAAACAGTGTTGATTGCGAAATTGCAACTTTGCGATAACAAACTCAGATTCTGTTGTGTATGAGAGAGTTGCGGGAATTCTAAAGATATGGATTAAAACTGCGTAGAAGCTCTGCTTATTGTCGCCAGACATCAGATATTCGTCTTTAGCTCCTAAATAGACTTTCCCAAACCACGATAGGGTTATTAGCGTAGTTCTCTTAACTGTTGTACTCAATCTTGTTGTAATGCAGATGCCGCGATGCGTGCGGCGAGCTACGCCTACGCAGTTTTAGGACTTACAATGCGTAAGTCCTGCGATCGCTCATCAAAAGCAAAATCTGAAAAAATACTCCAGCACTCAGATGGATCAACGGTTAACAGTACTCATATCAGGGTAGCGTTCACCTGCTGCCACATTTTTGGGTGCAACTGCTTCAAGTCGATTCAACTCTTGTTCAGTCAGGGTAATTTCGGTAGCTGCAATATTCTCCTCCAAGCTGGTCTGCCACTAATCCCTTTCCAACCACCATCTTCAGTGCGGACATTGCCAAACTTGCTTGCTAGTATTACTTGATCTCGATGCTCTTTAATTGCCCTACCTACTAATTGCTCATTGGTGAACGACCCATACATATCTGCTGTGTCAAGGAAGTTTACCCCAAGTTCCAAAGCGCAATGGATGGTGGCGATCGCCTCAATTTCATCACGACCACTATAGAACTCAGACATTCCCATGCAACCAAGTCCGATAGTTGAAACTTCTAACCCTTGCTTGCCTAGCTTTCTGGTTCTCATAAAATCATCTCCTAGTCAGTAATTGGTTAGAGAAAATCAGGTCTTTCAGAATTATCCCTTTCCCTATCATCAAACCATCTATTATTAGAAGTATTTTCTGATATAAGTAGGTTACGAATTGTTGGTAGAAAAACTTGGGTATTTTTACTGTGAATTTAGAGTGAATAACACACAAGGTTAATGAGTATTAGTAAATAATGTGGTTTTCACTACGCTATGAGGTTGAATTAGTAAGATAAACTTGCCGAAGGTATGTCATCAAACTACGGACTTTCATTTAGTAACAAAGAAAGGATAACCAATGAGCAAAGAAGTAGTTAAAGTAATATTCTGGGAAGAAAATCAAAAAGATTTTCTCAAAAAATTTTATGATCTACAATTTATTCCCAGAATCGGAGAGGAAGTTTACCTAAAGAAGGAGAAATGGAAAGTAACTAGAGTTGAACATGATATAGAAGTTAGTGAAATTAATGTCTACATGGAATTAATCAAAAAAGTAAAGCAGGATAAATCATCTAATTCATAAATAAAACTGAGATGGTAGCTATGCTGTCTTGCTGAGGGTAGAAGGAAATCCCCCTAAATTTATTTATAGGGATGATGGGAACATCCTGATTTATCCGTGTCGATTGTGGTTGCTAAAACTACCAATAATCACTGGCTATATCTTGCTCCCACTGTCCCCGATTAACCCATAGTTTTATAATTGTAAATTTCCGACAATCTTCTGGTTTTCCCGGCTAGCCACACGAATCATATAACCTTCTTTTACAGGAATCTGCGGTGTCCACTCATGAACTCCATCGCTAGCAGTACGAGTAGAAATATCTTGGATAATTTTGTCGCTGCGATCATACAACTTAATCGACACATCCTTATCAAGATTATCTCGCCACAATATTAGATAAGGTCGATTTTGTTCAACCTGTACTTTACCAATCGGCTGATCAATTAATATTTGCGGTACAAGCTTTTGAGTTCGAGCCTTGCGAAATCCCAGGTAATGCGGTAAATGTCGAAATGTAGGATTTTCTTGGAGATTAGACAGTTGGGGTAAAACAATATTCCCCATTTTGGAATTGAAAAGATAAGTTGATCTGCCACCGTCAACGGTGATGATATCTCCTTTAACGCCTAATTTACGTAATAATTCTGCGGCTTCATCTAGGATTGTTTGATTCACCGTCATAATCAACAGTTGTTCATTACCCTTACTACCATCTTTGTCGAGAGTACCGATAACTTGATATTTATTTACTTGATTTTGGGCTAATACTTTCGCTGGATGGTCACTATATTTATAACTAACGATCGCATTTTTTACCTTTTTTTGGTTGAGAGGCGCACCACTAACTGGGTCATAATCTGTAATGTATGCCTGCTTATCATCCCAAACCAAAGCCTTCAGGCGAATTGTGCGATAAAACTGATTTTTTGGTTCCTTAATCGGCCCGTAGGGACTATTTCCCCCACTGATAACTACGCCATTGAGTTTAATAGGGAAGGATAACTGCGTACTTGATTGATATTGCTCAAAAAAAGAACAGTTAATAATGGAAAAAACGTTGTCACTATACAGTTGTTTATACTCATCGGTTACTTCACTAAACAACTTATTTTCAAAAAAAGGGCTGTAATATCCACCTTCTCCTTTATAATATTTCCCTTGTTTCTGACCCATCTGATCTACCTCCCCGATCAGCTGGTCTATATGGATTTTGTTGAGGTTAATAACTTGTAAATAAGCTATGTTGCCATTCGTTAATTGTTTGGTGTATAAACCTGCGCCATCAATGACGTGAAGAGGCTGATAAGAAGACAGGGGGTTTGATACTTGGGCTATCCAAAGGCTAGTAAGAATTGGAAGCAGGAAAAAAAAGAAGCTGATTGCAGCGTTCATTTGCGTTTTTTGTTGCCAAAAATAAGTATCCGCAATTATAACGCTTGCGATCCACAGTGATAGGTTAACGCTTTTATTAAATAGCGTTAACCTATTTTTATCATTGCTGTAACAGAATATGGCAACGGAATTTCAGTTTGGAAAACAGGAGATTGGTTTTTAATTCTTTAAAATAGAAAATAATGATAATCTACAAGATTATCATTATAAATATTCCTCAAAGTTATAATTCCAGATTTTGTCTTGAGATAATGATTGTATTGCCAAAACTAGCTATGGTTTGTTAAACGTTGTTAGCTTTGGGCATCGTTAACCTCAGCTTAACTTTAATCTAATCTCAGAGGCGATCGCCTCTTGTTTTAACCACCGCTGACGGGTGGAATTAACACTACTTCATCCCCGTTTTTTAGTACGGTATCCGGTTCGACAAATATTAAATTAACTCCAAAGCGAGTGAAATCTCGTAATTTAGTGAGTTCTGGATGTTCAGCAATTAAGCGATCGCATACTGCTCTAACCGGCGTACCATTGGGAAGTTCCAGCACCAGTTCTGATACCCCATAGGCTTCTTGGTAGGCAGCAAATAACTTGACGGTTACAGTGATTACAGAATTAGACATAAAATTTAGCATTCCCCAACCATAAATAGGGGGACTTCTGACACCAAAAGTTCACTTTATTGACAGATTTTTACCTATTTAAGGTAATTTTGTTGTGGTTTAGCTTTAATTTCAAAATCTGAAATTAACTTGCAAATATGATACTACTATTAGGTTCCTGAAGTTAAGTTTTTGTATGTATCCTATTTTTGAGACTTGTAACAATTAGCTTATAGAAAATACTCTAGCGAAATTCTAAGTACTCTTTATATATTCAATGATTAGGTCTTTCAGCAGAGAATCTGTTTGAAAAACGATAATATCGTTAAATGGCCGTTTTGAATAGAAGATATAGCATCAATATTAGTTTACAAACATGATAAAAAGTGATTTTATATCTTATTTAGCGATTTTTTAGATAAGTTTGTTCTTATATCTGATTGATTAAATCATTAAAGGTAAAATGCAATCTGAATTCAATTTTTTGCAAAACTGGTATCCTATTACACCAGTCGAAGACCTTGATCCAAAGCGACCAACTCCAGTAACTATTTTGGGACTCCGCCTAGTCATCTGGAAACCTAAATCATCTGCAACTTACCAAGTGTTTTTAGATCAATGCCCCCACCGCCTTGCACCTTTGAGTGAGGGACGAGTTGATGACAAGACAGGTAATTTAATGTGTAGCTATCACGGCTGGCAATTTGATTCCCAAGGAATCTGTACGCACATTCCCCAAGCCGAAAATCCACAAATTGTTACCAAGAATCAACAAAATTTTTGTGCAGTCGCACTCCCAGTTCGTCAAGAAAATGATTTACTCTGGGTCTGGCCTGATGTTAAATCAGCCCAACAAGCTGCTACTACACCATTACCTTTGTCACCTCTAATAGATGCCAGCAAAGGTTTTGTTTGGAATTCTTTTGTACGTGATCTGGAATATGACTGGCAAACCCTTGTAGAAAATGTGGCAGATCCCAGCCATGTTCCTTTTGCCCATCATGGAGTTCAAGGCGATCGCGAAAAAGCAAGACCTATCGCTCTAAAAGTTGTGCAATCAACACCAAATTTGATTGAAGTAAATAGTGAAGGCAGTTTTCAAACAACAATCACTTTTGAACCACCTTGTCACTTAGAGTATGCTATCAAAATTGGCGACACTGGTAAGCAGTTGGGACTTATCACCTACTGCATTCCTGTTTACCCAGGTAAATCAAGGATTGTAGCGCAATTTTCCCGGAATTTCGCCAAAACGCTCCATCGTTTCCAACCCCGTTGGTGGGATCACATCACAAACCGTAATCAGGTTCTTGATGGAGATATGATACTTTTGCAACAGCAAGAGTATTTTCTGCAACAAAGAAAAACAGTTGAAAGCTGGAAGACTGCTTTCAATTTACCTACGAGTGCAGATCGCTTAGTGATTGAGTTTCGCAATTGGTTTGATAAGTATTGTCACGGTCAGCTACCGTGGCATGAATTCGGCATTACTGTTCCACAAAGCCCGACAATCAATGACAACCGTTCTGTAGTGCTTGATCGCTACAAACAACATACTCAGCATTGTAGTAGCTGCCGCAGTACGCTTAAAACTATACAGCGCTTGCAGGTGGTGCTTTTGGTATATTTTGTTATTACTGTATCAGTAGTTGCCATTCTTCCTGATGCACTGCGAGTTAAGCTTGGTTTACCACTGATGATTACGGCACTACTGGGTCTAGGAGTTTACACTTGGCTAAAATTCTGGCTTAGTCCTAAATTTTACTTTGTGGACTATGACCATGCCCGAAGTTAAGCAGGGATTGGGCATGGGGCATTGGGCATTGGATAAAGAAGACAAGCAGCATGGTGTATGGGGGGACAAGAAGCAAGAATTAATCATGGTTCTTTCCCCTTGTCCCCTTGTCTCCCCTGCTCCCCCTCCCCTTGTCCCACTTGCCAGTCCCTAGCCCCTAATCACCAGTCCCCAGTGCCAAAACGACGCCTCAATCTATAATAAGATTTATATTTATTATTAATATCTTAAAAAATCTGCTCTAACCGTTGAAAGTCTCGCTGTACCTCATTCCACAGAGCCTTGTTGTTGGGGTCTGTTTTCAGAGCTTTTTTAAGATAAATTTTAGCTTTGAGTCGTTGATTTGTATCAATTAGCGCCCTTCCCCACAGTTGATAAGCTATAGCCTGCCACTGGCGCACTTCTGCATCTTCCGGTAATCGGTCTGCTAAAGCTTCTGCTAGGGCGATCGCTTGGGGATACCGTTTTTCTTTTAAAAACAGCTGCAACTGCTCATAAGTTTTCCACTTCAGCCGCTGTTCTATTGCCGTGACACTAGGCGGCTTTGGTGTGGTCTGCTGTTTCTGGGTTTTCACCGACGTTGCCGATGCTGGTTCCTGAGGTGTTGGCTTTGTTGTATCACGCTCAGACATTGGCGACTGACTTGACTTTTGGGCTGTCTCCTCTGGCATTACTACCGTCAATAGGAGTTTGTAAGCCTCTGTCAAGGCAATAAACTTGTCTTTAGCTTTGTGGTCATCTGGATTAATATCGGGATGATATTGCTGCGCCAGTCGTCTGTAAGACGCTTTGATGTCGGCAAAAGAGGCTCCCGATCTTAAACCCAATAGACGGTAGCAATCTCCAAAATCCATCTTGAGCTATCAGCTATCGAATACTCAGCTTAAAGCTTAAAGCTTCAAGCTTGAACTACTAATAATAAAGGTTAATTTTATAATTGACAGTTCTAAATTGACAATTTTTTTGGGAAGGGGACTGGGGGGCAAGGGGAAAGAACCATGATTAACTCTTGCTTCTTGTCCCCCCATCCCCCATGCTGCTTGTCTTCTTTATCCAATGCCCAATGCCTAATCCCCAATTTTATGGACGTTCTTCAATCACACGGTCAATTAAACCGTAGTCCTTGGCTTCTTGGGCAGACATGAAAAAGTCGCGATCCATGTCTTTTTCAATTTTGGCTAAAGTTTGGCCTGTGTTGTTGGCATAAATCTGATTGAGCTGGTTACGAATCCGAAGAATCTCTCTAGCTTCAATTTCGATATCAGTTGCTTGTCCACGGGTTCCACCAGAAGGTTGGTGAATCATAATCCGTGAGTGAGGCAATGCCATGCGTTTGCCCTTGGTTCCAGCTGCTAAGAGGAAAGACCCCATTGAAGCAGCTAAACCCACGCAAATTGTGACCACATCTGATTTGATGTGTTGCATGGTGTCATAAATTGCCAAGCCAGAAGTGACCATACCACCAGGGGAATTGATGTATAAATAAATGTCTTTACCTGGATCTTCTGAATCCAGATACAACATCACGGCGATAATCTGGTTGGCAATTTCATCATCAATGTCTCGCCCTAAGAAAATAATTCTTTCGCGGTAAAGGCGATCGTAGATGCTAATCCAGTCTGTAAACTGTCCTCCGGGCATCCGGTAAGGAACTTTAGGAACACCTATAGGCATTTTGCTACTCCGTTTGTAATTTAGTCATTCGTGAAGAGCATAGGAAACAGGAAAAAGAAAGATAATTTCTTTTTCTTCTGCCCTCTGCCATCTGCCATCTGCCTTCTTAAAGGATGCTTGCAGGCAGAGGCGGATTGGCGAGTTCTTCTTTTTCAAAAACTCGGTCAATCAAACCGTAGTCCCTAGCTTGATAGGGAGTCATGTAAAAGAGGCGATCCATGTCTTTAGTAATTTTTTCTGGTGCTTGCCCGCTAGTGCGAGACAGAATATCAACCATTGCTGTCTTGTTTACCAGAACTTCCCGCGCCCGAATTTGAATATCCGTTGCTTGACCTTGGGCGTAACTCTTAGGCTGGTGCAGGATAATGCTGGCGTTGGGTAAACTGGCACGGCAACCTTTTGTGCCGGCACTGAGTAGCATCGCTGCCATGCCCATTGCGGAACCAATACAAATGGTGTGGATGGGTGGCTTGATGTATTTCATGGTGTCAAAGATGGCGAAGGCTTCGGTTTCAAAGCCGATAGGGTCGCCACTATAACCGGAGGTGCCGGTTGAGTTGATATAAATTTTAATAGGCTTCTCTGGGTCGTCGGACTGCAAATAAAGTAATTGAGCGACGATTAACTCTGTGACAGCAGGCACCAGTGGCATCCCAAGATAGACAATTCGCTCCTTCAACAATAAGGAGGGTAAATCTGGCGGCGGTGTCCGGTAAGAGTTATCGCCGTAATAGGGGGCTTGAACAGCCTTGATGGGGGAAATGTCCATAGCAACTGATCGCCTGAAATTATGCCGTTAACTGTAATACATCCTAGCGCGATGCTAGCTATCTTCAAGGTGTGGATTTCTGGCTAATGAGTCAGAGGGCTGAACATCTGCCAATCCTTAGCTTCTAAGATATTCTGAATATATTAATGTATTTGTATTGGATCTTTTTTCCGTAGCTCTAATGTTACGCTTTGAAGTTATTTATAAATATGTATATCTTAAATAGGAACTTTGGGTTATGAAGGTTAGCTTACAGCCAGCCCTGAATGATGCTAGTTTAGATGCCAATCAACTGAGTAGTCAGCGTCAGTTGGCGATTTCGATTTCTGCGATCGCCGAAACTTTGAACCGCAATGTGCCATTAAATTTATGTTTAATTCTTGATCATAGTGGTTCGATGAATGGGCAACCCCTAGAAACTGTCAAAAAAGCAGCTAACCGTCTAGTTGATAGGCTTAATCCTGGCGATCGGCTCAGTGTTGTAGTTTTTGATCACCGGGCGAAAGTTTTAATCCCTAATCAAATTATCGAAGACCCAGAACATATCAAAAAGCAAATTAATCGCTTGAGCGCGGATGGTGGTACAGCCATTGATGAAGGGTTGCGCTTGGGGATTGAGGAGTTGGCAAAGGGCAAAAGAGAAACTGTTTCTCAAGCTTTTTTGTTAACCGATGGCGAAAACGAACATGGTGATAATAATCGCTGTTTGAAATTTGCTCAGTTGGCTGCTAACTATAATTTGACTTTGAACACGTTGGGATTTGGTGACAATTGGAATCAGGATGTTTTAGAAAAAATTGCTGATGCGGCTTCGGGTACGTTGTCATACGTTCAAACACCAGAACAGGTAGTGGAGGAGTTTAGCCGCCTGTTTAACCGTATTCAAACGATCGCCTTGACCAATGCATATTTACTATTCTCTCTGATGCCCAATGTCCGGCTAGCAGAACTTAAACCGATTGCTCAAGTTTCTCCTGACACAATTGAGTTACCAGTGCAACCAGAAGCTGATGGACGCTTTGCGGTGCGCTTAGGTGATTTGATGAAGGATGTAGAACGGGTAATTTTAGCTAATATTTATTTGGGACAATTGCCAGAAGGTAAACAGGCGATCGCTAATGTGCAAGTCCGCTACGATGACCCCGCTCAAAACCAGACAGGATTATTCACGCCCAATATCCCGATTTATGCAAATGTGACTAGGGCGTATCAACCTGCTACGAATCCAGAGGTGCAACAATCTATCCTGGCATTAGCCAAGTACCGCCAAACTCAGTTAGCAGAGGCGAAATTGCAACAAGGTGATCGCGCTGGTGCGGCTACAATGCTGCAAACTGCTGCCAAAACTGCGCTGCAAATGGGAGATACTGGTGCAGCGACAGTGTTGCAAACATCAGCCACTCGCCTGCAAGCTGGTGAAGAATTATCCGAGAGCGATCGCAAGAAAACCAGGATTGTCTCAAAAACAGTGTTGCAGGATACTCCTCACCAATGAAAGTAAAATTACTGTCGGCGCTCAATGATACTAATGTTGATGTGGCGCAATTAAATAGCCAGCGTCAATTAAGCATTTCGATTTCTGCGATCGCCGGGGAATTTGACCAGCACCTGCCCCTCAACTTATGCTTGATTCTGGATAAGAGTGGTTCGATGCATGGGCGACCAATCAACACCGTAATCCAAGCAGTAGAGCAATTACTCGATCAGCTAAAATCAGGCGATCGGATTTCGGTTGTGGCATTTGCTGGTTCAGCTGAAGTGATTATTCCAAACCAGGCGATTCAAGACTTAGGAAACATTAAATCACAAATCAAAAATAAACTTAATGCTAGCGGTGGTACTGTAATTGCTGAAGGTTTGGCACTGGGAATTACAGAACTGATGAAAGGCACAAAAGGAGCTGTTTCTCAGGCATTTCTATTAACAGATGGTCATGGTGAGAACAGTTTGCGAATTTGGAAGTGGGAGTTAGGCCCAGATGATAATAAGCGGTGTCTAGAATTTGCCCATAAAGCTACTAAATTCAACCTCACTATCAACACTCTGGGATTTGGCAGTGACTGGAACCATGATTTATTAGAAAAAATTGCCGATGCTGGTGGCGGTACTCTAGCTTATATTGAGCATCCAGAACAAGCAGTAGAGCAGTTTAGCCGTTTGTTTAAACGTATTCAATCTGTGGGGCTGACTAATGCCTATTTGCTGTTGTCTTTAATGCCTAATGTCAGGCTAGCGGAACTTAAACCTATTGCTCAAGTTGCCCCAGACACAATTGAGTTACCAGTGCAACCAGAAGCCGATGGACGCTTTGCGGTACGCTTGGGAGACTTGATGAAAGATGTAGAGCGGGAAGTTTTAGCTAATATTTATCTAGGAAAGTTGCCCGAAGGTAGGCAAGAGATCGGTCAACTCCAAATCCGCTACGATGACCCAGCGGTAGAGAAACAAGGCTTGCTTTCTTCTATTGTGCCTGTGTATGCAGACGTGGTTCGCGTATACCAACCTGCTGCTAATCCCCAGGTGCAACAGTCGATTTTGGCATTAGCTAAGTATCGCCAAACTCAGTTAGCAGAAGCAAAATTACAACAAGGTGATCGCGCTGGTGCGGCTACAATGCTGCAAACTGCTGCTAAAACTGCTTTGCAAATAGGAGATACAGGTGCAGCCACAGTATTACAATCTTCTGCCACTCGCCTACAAGCTGGTGAAGAACTATCCGAGAGCGATCGCAAGAAAACTAGGATTGTCTCAAAAACGATTTTACAAGATTGACCCTCTCCTGGCTAGAAATCAGAAGATTCACATTGCAAGTTCCCAGGCTGCACCACGTTTGCTCATAGAGTTTAGTGATATTTCCTTTGAAATCGTCATTGCGAGGTTTGGGCGTAGACTTTCCCGAAGTCCTGTTAGTCAGCACTACACCCATCGCTAATGGTGATAAAAGGTAAACTATAGTTACAAAATCTTGAGGTCAAGAATATATGCTTAAAGACTCCTTAATTATTAGCTCATCTCCTGACGTTATGGGCGGCACTCCAGTTTTTGCTGGTACTAGGGTTCCTGTGCAGACGCTTCTGGACTATCTCAAAGCAGGAGAATCAATTGACGATTTTTTAGATGGATTTCCAACAGTGACTAGGGAGCAGGTCATTGCCTTACTGGAGGAGGCGGAGAAACAACTTGTTGGCATGGTAGCATAACATGAAGCTCCTTTTAGATGAGTGTATTGACCGCAAACTTGCACGAGAATTTGTTGGCTATGAGGTGAAAACGGTTCCACAGATGGGATGGGCAGGGATAAAGAATGGTCAACTTCTTGCTCTTGCACAAGCCGAGTTTGATGTTTTCATCACAGTTGATCGCAACTTGTCATTTCAACAGAATCTGCCACATTTCGATATCGCGGTAATTGTTTTGCAAGCCTCATCTAATCGTTTGGCGGATCTAAAGCCTTTAGTACCAAAGGTTTTAACTATTTTAACTACAGTAGCTAAACGAGAAGCTACGATAGTCAGCGTGTAATCAAAAAATCGGTCAGTACTCACTTTACTGAAGCTATATCTGTAGAAGAACATATCAAATCTACTGAAAAGAAACAGTCAGAAAGCGAACGCAGTTATTCAATCTTTTGGTTTATTCTGATATACGTGCTATTTTGAGGCGAAAGCAAACCGCGATAGTTTGAGGAAGTACCAAAAAATAACTTACCCAAAATTTGAATTCTGTTATGAAAATCAATGGCATTCATCATATAGCCATCATTTGTTCTGAATACGAACGCTCAAAAAAATTTTATGTAGAAGTTTTAGGTTTTCCAATTATTCAAGAAACTTTTCGTGCCGAAAGAAATTCTTATAAATTAGATTTGCGAGTTGGTGAAAATACTCAAATCGAGTTATTTTCTTTCCCCAATCCTCCCCAAAGACCTAGCACTCCCGAAGCTTGTGGTTTAAGACATCTTGCATTTGCAGTTGATGATATCGAGCAAACTGTTTCTTACTTAGAATTGCAAGGGATAGAAGTAGAAAATATCAGAATTGATGAAATTACAGATAAAAAATTTACATTTTTTAAAGACCCAGATAATTTACCTTTGGAGATTTATGAAAGTTAGTTTTAAACTTGATAGTTCAAACAGATAAATATATGTTTGTGTTTATCTGTGGTTTTTTAAAGGATTTTGAAGCTTATTAGTACTGCTTTATTTCCTAGTTTTATGAAAGCGGCAGTTGGATTTCAAAGATGGAACCTTGACCTAGTACACTGTTGGCAGTAATTTGCCCTCGGTGTGCTTGAATAATTTGCTGAGAAATCGCTAGCCCTAAACCAAAGCCTCCTGTTTGGCGCGATCGCACATTGCCCACGCGATAAAATCTTTCAAAGATATGGGGTAAATCTTCAAGTGGAATGCCAATGCCGTTGTCTTCTACTTGGATCACAGCTCGATGGTTACGTTGCAAGAATCTTAGCTTAACTGTCCCGCCATCTGGGGTGTATTTAAAAGCATTAGCGAGTAAGTTGACAATAGCCTGTTTTAACAATTCTGGATCGGCTTTTAAATACAGAGATTGCTGGGGGAGATGAGAAGTAAAATTGAGATTTTGTGCAGTTGCTTGTTGGTGGTATTCTTCAGTGAGCGATCGCAGTAGTAGCACAAGGTCAATATTCTTGAGTGCTGCGGTATCTAAAGCTCCCTCATGACGAGCCAGAAACAGCAAATTACTAATGAGAGTACTCATTGATTTAGCAATCTTTTCGATATTTTCTAGGCGAAAATGCTGCTCTAATTCATCTTCTGGTGGCATTAATGCAACTTGTGCATTGCTCAAAACCGCAGCTACAGGAGCGCGTAACTCGTGGGAAGCATCGGCGGTAAAGCGCTGTAGTTGCTCGTAAGCACGACGAGTAGGCCGCATGGCAAGTCCTCCCAAAAACCAACCAGTAATCCCAATCAAACCTAAGGTCACTGGTACACCTACCGTTAAAAATAATCTGGCTCGATTTAAGCTGTCACGTAAGGGTGTAAGAGGCGCAGCAATTTGCAAATAGGCGATTACTACATTATTTTGTACAATCGGTAATGTTAATTCTCGTAGCCATATTTTATCGATATCATTAATTTGAATTGTTTTAAAGCCAGACGCAAAACTTAATCGTCTGGGAGTATTTTCATCGCTAGATTTAATTAATTTTTTATGGGAGTTGTACCAGCGGATATACACCAATTTGCCATTCAGAGGTAATGTATCGCCAAGAATAAAAACATCATTTTTATTTACCTGCCATCGTTTTGCATAGAGACGACGCTGTGCATTGACTGTAATTGCTTTGCTGATTGAGTAAAGTTCTTCATCAAAAGCCTGAAGCTGGTTTTCAACTCCCAAGTAATAAGCTAAAGCCGCAAAGACAACGAGAATACTCCCCATCGACAGAGCGAATAAGTAAGTTAGGTTACGGCGGCTACGAGCAAATGCGAACATAGTTATGAGTCAAGAGTTATTTTTGACTTTAACGCCTACTTTATTCTTCCTGGCTCTTTTATTCTGCTATATCTTAATTTGTATTGAGAGAGTAAGCCCTAACTTGATGAAATGTACCCCAACCA
This sequence comes from Mojavia sp., assembly GCF_059505145.1. NCBI lineage: Bacteria > Bacillati > Cyanobacteriota > Cyanophyceae > Nostocales > Nostocaceae > Mojavia > Mojavia sp. Next base: position 312,194 of record NZ_JCACKA010000124.1, on the reverse strand, counting down.
TTCCAGTTTCCATCAGGAGGCTCCCAATATTTGACGTATCTTGCAGCGATTGGTTTGATTGCTACGTTAATATCGATTTTATTAGATCCACCTGATTCAGAATAGGGATGGATAATTTTTGAAACTAAATGCCATGATTTATTATCTGTTGATATTTCCACTTGAAAAGTCAAGGAATTTTTAAACACACCATCCCAATCGATTTTATAGCCAACTCCATTTAGTTGATAAACAGAACCTAAATCGATAATTTGAAAGGTTCCATTACCATTATTTGTTTCATTTCCCCATCGGCCCATCTGCGGATAATTAGTGGTTGTATTGTAATCTACATCATCATTTGCATTATCCCAGCTAGGATAGGTAATTCCTCCTGCTCTGGCGATTACTTGTTTCCCTGTAGCAACTTGCTGGGCTTGTTTAGGTATTGATGGCTGATCTCCTTTTAAACCTGGATATGAATCTGTTTGAGGCGATGGCAATGTAGTTTTAGATTTGACTGGAGAAGGTACGGGTTTTGTTGTTAAAGAAGATGTTGAAGTAGGCAATGGAGATTTGGCTTGTTGTTCCTCAGTGGAACATCCAGTTACCAATATTAGTAATGCTACAAAAAAATTAGTTCTTGGTTGTAAGAGTTTACTAATAGAATTAAAGTTAGCAAGCATTTGTTTACAAGAAATACTATTGACTTTAGTATTCCCATTAATAGATAATTTTGCTCTATCTATCGATTGTTATCAGTAGTTAAGCGATTGTTTGCATTTGCTTTCATGTAGTTTTTATTTGGGAACGTCAAAGCGGTAACCCATACCGTAAACATTTTCTACCCAATCTTTAGCTCCAACTGTTTGCAGTCGCTGTCGCAGCCGACGCACCAGTGTTGTTACAGCATTACTTTCCGGTTCTGCTCCCCATTCCCAAAGAGCTTGTTCAATTTGATTATGAGATAAAACTTGACGTGGGTGACGCATCAAGTATTCCATCAACTGAAATTCACGACCAGATAGTTGAACTATCACCTGATTTCGCTCAATTGTCAGGTTGTTGAGGTTGAGATGTAAATCTTCTAAGGTGAGGGTGTCTCCTAGCCAAAATGGGGAACGCCTTGCTAAAGCTCTTACCCGTGCTAGCAATTCCATAATATCTAATGGTTTTACTAAATAATCATCTGCACCTGCATCCAAACCTGTTACTTTATCGATGGTGGTGTCTTTGGCGGTAAGCATCAACACTGGAGAAGTTTTCCCCGCCCGTCGATATTCTTGGCAAAGTTGAACTCCGCTAACATGAGGAAGCATCCAGTCTAAGATGAGCAAGTCATAATCTTTTTGAGATAAAAGCCATTGGGCAGTTTCTCCATCTTCTATGGCGTCAACAGTATGTCCGGCTTTTGATAGTGCAGCTCGCAATGGTTCTAGTTGGGCGGGGTCGTCTTCCACCAGTAAAATCAACATAGGCCGATCGCTATTTTTATTTTTTCCTGATTCTATTGTGTTTAAAATCCATTGGTTTCAGATATTGCGTTCTTTAGGATTAGAGTTTTGGTTACCTTTGCCTCTGTTGGGATTCGTCTTTTGGCTAGGATGCGGATTTGTGATGGATGGGGTGTTAAATCGCTCTCAACAAACAATAAGATACCTGAAAGTTGAATCTCAATTAGCAAAGCCACCTAACAGAACAGTACTGTCAATCAAACCAGAAATAAATCAGCTTCAAGGTATTTCTAGGATTAAAGTCAAGACAGATTCCCCTGTGCTTAAGGAACTACAATTTGAATTTGTAGTAACAGAGTTGAGTCAGCTGGAAGTAGCAATTAGCCAAGAGTTAGGATTACCTGTTGAGGATGTAAGGAAACTGATGCAAAATCCAACACAGAAGAAATGAGGAGAAAAATTCAAACCCTCACTCCTTTCAAGAGAGAGGTTTGTTTATGGTTCATTGATTACTTGCATCACCCCTGGGGATTGAGAGTAGTTTTAACTTTCCTTCGGCTTGGTCAACTTTTGCACTAACAGTTGCACTGCTAAAGCCAATAAACCAAGAGTTACTATCCCAAATATCCCAGTTCCTAAGGCAACTATGCCGACAACGAGGGTACGAACAGCAGAGGTAAGATTTACCACTAATTGATTATCTGAATGGATGGGCTTTTTCGCAAAAGTTGTGGCGATTGAAATCATCAGCAAATATAGTGCATATCCTAGTCCACCAGAAATTATCGCTCCGGTGATACAGCGTAACGGAGTCGGTGGTACTTGTCCTTGAGCATCTGGCTGGGGAATTGGCTTTGAGTCACTCATAACAATTCAATATTTAAAATTCAAAATTTTTTAATGGCTTAAACTGAGGATGCAATTTTAATTCCATGTGTCGTCGTCCGCGTCACAAATAATTCTAAATCTTCGTCAGGGATGGCAGTTCTTACTTGTTGTTTAACTGCTTCTGCTTGTTGTTGAGATTCAAGGAGGGCAAATACTGTTGGGCCTGAACCAGACATCATTGTACCTAAAACGCCTTCAGCAGATGCAAACACATCTCGCAGTTGCAGCACTTGCGGATATTCTGGCAACACTACACGCTCTAAATCATTGTGCAGTTTTTGGGCGATGTCTACTACATTTTTATTTGCGATCGCTTTTACCATTGACCCGGAATGAACTGCATTAGCACGGGCTGTCAAACTTGCACTATCTCTAATATAAGTGCTACCAAACTGCTGCCGATAGGTATTGTATGCCCAAGCGGTGGAAACTTCCAGGCTGCGATATTTTGCCAATACTATATATATATTGTCTAAATTTGGTAGGGGAGCCAACTGCTCACCTCTACCTGTAGCAATTACTGTTCCACCTGCGATACAAAAGGGTACGTCTGAACCGAGAATGGCTCCTAATTCTTCTAGTTCTGACTGAGTTAGTCCTAAATTCCACAGTAAATCTATCCCTACCAAAACTGCTGCGGCGTTTGTTGAACCTCCAGCCAACCCAGCAGCCACGGGAATGTGCTTGTTAATGGTAATTTCTACACCGCCATACTTGGCAAACGTATCAGGAAATTGGGTAGCCATGAGTTCGGCTGCTCGGTACGCCAAATTTCTTTTGTCTGTGGGTACTTGTGGGTGGTTGCAGTGGACGCGGATAGTGTCGATGCTGAGGGAGCGGACATCAATTTGGTCAGCTAGACCGATACTTTGCATGATCATTGCTAACTCATGATATCCATCTGGGCGATCGCCAATGATTTCCAAATACAAGTTAATTTTAGCAGGAGCGATTAAGGTATAGGAACGCATAAGAATTTGGGATTTGGGATTTTAGATTTTGGTGAAGTAGTGCGGTCTTGGGGGTTCCCCCCATGAGCGACTACTGAACCCGAAGGGATTGTTCTCCAAAACCGTTTAAATCATCGGTTACAAGTAACTGATTGGCTAGAGTTACCCATTGAAAGACGCTGAGGTCTTCGGCACGGGCTTGGGGATTTATCTCTAATTGTTCCAGTAAGTGGGTCAGGCGATCGCGTTCTACAACTGGTTGTAAATTATTTCGTAACATTTTCCGCTTTGCTCCAAACCCCAACTTAACCAAATTCTCTAATTGTCGTGGGTCAATTGCTGGGGTTTCTATTTGTCGAGGACGCAACCTGACGACTGCTGAATCAACTTTTGGTGGTGGATGAAATGCTCCGGCTGGCACTGTACAAATTAGTTCACACTCAGCCAAGTATTGCACTCTTACACTCAAAGCTCCAAAGGCTTTTGAACTTGGTTTAGCATATAACCTTTCTGCTACTTCTTTTTGTACTAATAATACTATTGAATCAAATGGTTTTGGATTGGGTTTAGCGATAGTCCCAAGTAGTTTTTCTATTATTGGGCCTGTGATGTTATAGGGAATATTAGCAACAACTTTATTCTGATTTTGAAAGTTAGGAAATGCTCCTAAATGAGATGCTACGTCTAGTGTGAGAAAATCTCCTTGTAATAGCAGAAAATTTTCGGTTTTACCTAGTTGCTTTGCTAATAATTCACACAAATCGCGGTCGATTTCAACTGCGACTAAAGATTGTACCAAGGGTAGTAAACGACGAGTCAGAATGCCGGTTCCTGGCCCAATCTCCAGAACGCGATCGCTCCCCTTACACTCGGCCGCCTTCACTATAGCATCGAGAGCCTTTTCACTTTTGAGCCAATGCTGAGCAAAACTCTTGCGCGGTCGCACCATCTATTTTTACCTCCCTGTCTACTTTCTAGCTTTTTACGAAAAATCCATTTCTTACTTTTTTCTTACTTTTTGCTACTCTTTTTTGACCCATCTTGCCCGCTTTGCTATTGACATTTTACTCTAAATGTGGTTAAGGCTTGGCAATTATTGAACTTGCCTGCGTGGGTTTTGATTGTATAGCCGTGACTTCTAGTCGCCATAAAATTTCAGAAAATCAGACTTTAACCATTTTCTATGAAGATGTGAATCAAGTGAAATTTAGGTGATCGCTTATTATAGCTTGATATTAATTCCGAGAATTTTTCAACGCAGAGGGGCACGGAGGTAGCGCAGAGTAACGCAGAAGTTTTTGAATTTAACTTGTGACTATATTATCTAATTCCTCTTTGCATCTGGTGCGTCTCTGCGTGAGACAAAACTTTTATCGAAATCACCCTTGATACCGTTGTATATATATATGGTATTTTTGAAAAATCTTAGATAAATATTTAAAGCATTATGCCAGAAACACCTTCGGATAGCATTTGGATTGTGACCGATGACACCCCGCAAATATCCATTCCTGAGGGTACTAGAGGCGGGATTTCTAGAGGAAGTGACTGGGGAGAAGAAACAAGAGAAATTATTAGGAGTAAAGGAGATGGAGATGCAGTTAAAGTTAGCGCGCAAAAATTAGAGCAAGAAATGACTCACTTTTTGCAAGTGGTAGGACGCTTATTCAGCCGTGCAGAACAGCAAGCTAAAGTTAACTCTGGGATGCAGCTAGAAGAAATTGAGCTATCGGTAGAAATTAGCGGTGAAGGCGAAGTAAAGTTAATTGGTAGTGGTGCTAAAGCTAGCGGTAAAGGAGCAATTAAGCTGACCTTCAAACGGCAAGAACCAAAATGATATGGCGAAGAATAGGGCGATCGCGATCGGCATTAACCGATATGATTTACTGCAACCGCTAAAATATGCCAAGCGGGATGCACAGTTAATGCAGGAGTTTCTCCGCAATGAAGCAGGTTTTGAGCGGATATACTTCTTCTCCGATGATTCGCCTGATGTGAACGGTAAATCAACTCGCCCAAACCGCACTAATTTGCTACGAATTTTGCGACAGTTATTTGAACAACCCTTCTTGGGCGCAGGAGATAACTTTTGGTTCTTCTTCAGTGGTCATGGGATACGCCACAATGATCGTGATTATCTCATGCCTTGTGATGGCGATCCAGAGGATATTGAAAACACAGCAATTTCGATTAACTTTGTTACAGAACGCCTGCGTCGCTGTGGTGCTGATAACGTTGTCTTGATTTTAGATGCTTGTCGTAGTCTTGCCACTCGCGCTGGTGAAGGAATTGGGCGACAAACTGCTGAACAAGCACGTCAACAAGGAGTTATCAGCATTTTTTCTTGTAGTCCCCAGGAATATTCTTATGAAATAGAGGCGTTACAACAAGGTGCTTTTACCTGTGCGTTATTGGAAGGGTTAGGAATTCAAGGTCAATGCGCTACTGTTGAACGGTTGAACCAGTATCTTACTTTTCGAGTCCCGGAAATTGTACGTCAGCATCAAAATGGCAGGCAAACACCTTATATTATTGCCGAGCCTGTAAATAAATCCCACCTAATACTTGTACCGCGATATGCAACCTTAGCTGATATTGCAACGCTGAAAAATGATGCTTTTAACGCTGAACTTGCGAAGAATTTTGAACTAGCAGAACAACTATGGATGCGGGTGCTAGCTGCGGCTTCTGGCCAAGATGTGGATGCTGTAAGGGGGTTACAAAGGATTGCACGGCTATTAGCAGAACCTCAAGCGTCACCTTCACCACCTCCTAATATTACTCAGACTTCTGGGAACGGAACATCTACAAAATCTGCACCCCCACAGCTACAGTTGCCATCGCTTATCTTACCGCGACGGCGTTTCATTCAAATTGTTGGGTTGGTAGGGGCTGGGGTTGGTTCGGCAATTGTCGGAGAACACTTCTTATTTGGTTCAAAAAATAAACCCCAACCAGCGCCCAATACAAATGAACCTACAACAACTCCGACAACACCAGCCAATTCTGTTACCCAGTCTCGCGCCTCACCAATTCGCTTACAAACCTTTAAATTTGATGTCGTTACGGTGGATGCAAAGGGAAGCATCACCAACCGCCGTAAGCAAGAAGTAAAATATTTTGTCGAGAACTTAGGGAATAGTGTCACCTTGGATATGATGCAGATACCAGGGGGAACCTTTATGATGGGTTCGCCACCAAGAGAAGCAAAACGAGGGAATGATGAAGGGCCACAACATCAAGTAAAAGTTCCAGGATTCTTCATGGGTAAATATGAAGTGACCCAGGCGCAATATCAAGCAATTATGGAGAATAATCCTGCCAAGTTTAAAGGAGAAACAAGACCTGTAGAACAAGTTAGTTGGGATGATGCGGTAGAATTTTGTAAAAAATTAAGCCAGAAAACAGGACGCACCTATCGACTACCCAGCGAAGCCGAATGGGAATATGCTTGCCGTGCTGGAACGACTACACCGTTTTATTTTGGCGAAACTATTACCACTGATTTAGCAAATTACGACGGAACTTATACTTACGGCTCTGCACCAAAAGGTCAATATCGTCAACAAACAACACCTGTAGAAAAATTTCCGCCTAACTCTTTTGGTTTATACGATATGCATGGTAATACATGGGAATGGTGTCTAGATAAATATCATAATAATTACGAAAGAGCGCCCAAAGACGGCAGTGCATGGCTGAGTGGTAATGATAATTCTCGGCTGATGCGCGGTGGCTCTTTCCTCAGCAATCCGTGGTACTGTCGTTGTGCTAGTCGCAATAGGGACGCGCACGCGTATCGTACCGACGATGTTGGTTTTCGGTTAGTGTGTGTAGTTGCATGAGCGCTCCCAAAAGTCAGAGCGGATAAATGGGAATTTATCGGGCGTACATTCAATCATATTTGCCCTCTTACGCAAGCCCGAAATGCCTTCATCGCAGCATTTCTCCCATCAGTTTTACTCCGCATTAAGTATTCAGGAATTGCTTGAGCAATAGGTAAATTAGGAAAAATAGCACTAGTCGTAGATGCTACATATTTACCATTAATCATCATATTAATTTCTAACTTAGTTCCATTCCACCGCCATAATTCAGGCACACCCAATACCTCATAATTATTAAAACGGGTGCGAGAGGTAATATCAATTTCGATTGCTAAATCTGGAGGTGGGTCAACCGTTAAATCAATTCTATCCTTACCTCGAACAGCAGCTTCATTTTGTATGTAAAAACAATCATCGGGTTCTACTCCAGCATCCATTTTTTCTTTATCAAAAGTTGTAGACCCCAAGCTCCAAAATTCAATATCGAGTTCTTCTAGTAGAGCCTTTACTAAGTCCCCTATAATAACCTTAGCTACCTCATGCTCTGGTAATGGAGCCATGATTTCTAGTATTCCTTGACTGTAAGATATCCTAGAACTGCGGCTTTCACCCAATTCTGCCAAAATATTTTTGTATGTCGACCAAGATATATCTTTAATCAATAACTGATGACCGACAGGTACAATTAGTTGGTTTAGTTGAAGTAACATCACTTTGCTCGCTCCTATCATTAACCTAACTAGTACCAAGTCCACCATAGTTGATGGTTAACATCAAAATAGCACGAGTTTTAGGTTGTAGCATAAGTGCTGTAATTTTCTTATACCCGCTTATGCATGAAAATAAATTTGGTGTTTTTGCAATCGCACAAAGCAAGCACTTTGTTCACTGATAACTGAATAAAAAAATCCCGGCAATCAACCGGGATAGGTGAACTTTTTACAAACCCCTTTACACAATTCAGTGAACAGACCATTTTAGGCTTGAAAAAAATATAACCTTATTTTTTACAGCAATCTTTCTCTCTTCCTGTATATAATTTTATCTACCTAAAGTATTAGTTTTGCGTACTTTAAATATTACATTTACTACAAACTTGAGTTATGAGTGCCGAGTCAAAATTCAAAAATCTTTCTCTGCATTCCTTCTCCCCCCTCGTCTCTGCCTCCTACTCAACTCAACAACTCACCTAATTGATGCTGAATCAGCAATCCTCTAAGCGTGGCATTTTCAGCCTTCATAGCGTTATTTTCAGCCTCTAATTCACTAATTCTCGCCTTTAATGCTTCCTTGGTTGTACCTTGCCTGAGAATAACCACTTCTCGATAAATTTCTAAATTGGCATTCTCATTCATCCATCTTTGATAAGTCTTAGTATGCTCTTGTACGGTATGCCCCATATAATCTGCCATTGTCTTAATAGGGACTTGCAAGCGATGTCCGCGTATTGCATAAGCATGACGTAAATCATAGGGTCTAAAACCTATATTAGTCACTCTAAATCTGATATGAAGTTTTGCCGTTCTATTGCTTAATTTCCCTTCATTAAAAGGAAATTTTACATTCTTTAAATCAAATAATTCCACCCAATGGGGATGTAATGGCGGAATACCACAACTGCGTTCACCAGTTTTAGTACCATCTGTCAGACTAGGATTTAAAATTACAACATGAAAGGTATTTTTGGGATTAGTAAATGCTTCTATATCTACAGCGAATAATTCATGAGGTCTTAACCCGTAAGTGGCTAACATACCATATGCCCATTGCCATTGTTCGGGTTGCGTGATGTTCTCTTTACTAGCATATGCTGATAACGGCATCCCAATTTTAGTAAACCCTTGAATAATCTCTTCATCTAACGGAACTTTGCGAATCGTCGGATGAGGTTTAGGAGTTGCATATGCATCAATTGTTTTAACACCATTAACCCCGCAAAATTCACAAAACTTCTTGAGTTGCCATGCTAAAAAAAACCTCCCCGATGTATTAGGTTTGGTTTTTTCTAGTGCTTTCTCCAAAGCTTGTAAAGACATCGGCACATCTTGAGGTAGTTTTTTTAAATGCCTTAAATAATGAGTTTCCCAAGTACGTATTCCTTGCCTATTCTGTTCATGGGTTTTCCAAAATTCTCGCTCATATTCTTGAATCCACTCACTGATGAGCTTGGTGGAATTTTCTGGCTCTGGTAATACTAGCTTTTGCGCTTGCTTACCTAATAATTCTGGTGTCCACTGAAATTGCTTTGTCATTATTAGTAAGTCTAATTCCCGTGCTTTCACGACTGCCGTTTTGACTCCGATATCATTAGCAGGAAAGCCAAATGAAATAGTATATTGTTTACTTCGACTATAATTTTTTCCCACATCACCAGGTCTACAAGGAAACGTTCCCTGTAAACCAATAGATTTAGCACTAGTTAGCTTAAGTTTAACTTTGACTCTATCCAGACTTAATGCAGAGTTAGCTTGTTGAATAGCGTGTTTTATCCTCAGATATTCACGTTCCAACTTTACGCCTTCGTCTGATATGGATTTAGGTTTCCATTGTTTCCACTTGGATGGCTCCCACTTGTCAATTGATATACCATCCCACTCAGCATTACGGGGGTCGTAGGTACTAGAATCGTTGCTAGACATAAGCTTTTCTAACTATTTATTAATTCAATGGCATGGAGGGTAAGTGCTTTTACTTCATGATTTAATTCCTGTAATGGTTTTGAAGATAGCCAATTACAACCAGAAAGTAAAGCTTTGTAAGCTGGGTAGTTGAAGCTTGATAGACTGAATCAATGTTGGCAAATTTATACGGAATTGATACCGATGCTCATGTAATTATTAAAACAACCCAACAAATCCAGAGCTATGAGCAACATGATGAATACCACCAGAAGATACCTTTTATCATTTATTATTGCGGCGATCGCTACCAGTCTCAGTAGTTGTAGTTCTAGCCCTACTCCTCGTCAGGATATCGCTAGCGAAACACCATTACCAACTACAACATCTAACAGCACACCCTCCCCATCTCCAACCCAAACCCCAAGTATGGCTCAACTACGGGATAAATCTGCCAATAATGAGCCTTCTTCACCTAAAGAATCACCTATTGCCAGCGCACCTAATTCAACATCTCAAGCTGCCACTGGCAAAACTACTAATGTTACCCTATACACAAGTGATGCCCAATGTCAAGAACTGGTTCCGCAAAAAGTTCCAGTACCATCGGAAGAACCTGTAACAAGTGCGGTGAGTAAAATTTTAGAGCAACGAGATACAGGCGACTTTAACTTATCTAGTTATCGTGTCAACATTAAAGATGGTGTTGCTACCGTTGATTTGCGAGTAGCGCCTAACTCTAAGCGACAATTAGCTTCTCTGTCTAGCTGTGAACAGTTTGCTCTGTTTGGTAGCGTCCGTAAAACCCTCACAAGTAATGCTCAATGGAATATCAAAAAAGTTCGCTTCACTCAGAAAGGCGAAGATATTGAACTTTAATCTTGACTTTTACCCTTAGACAAAAGCCATTGTTCAACCAACTCCGTCATAATATCGCTCATCTGCCGTTCCTGGGAAGCAGCCGCAGCCTTGAGTTGTCGATGTAGTTGCTTAGGCAGATAGATAGTTGTGCGGGTATAGTCTGGGTCGGTACTTTTGCTAAGGGAAGCGGGTTTATCTTCAGTTGGCTGTGGTTTGTCTCTATGTTGACGACTGCGGGCAGCATCAATCAAATCATCAAAACGGCTAGTTTTTTTCTTATTATTCATAGTAATCTGCTCCAAATTTAATTCTATTTCTATATAGTCAGCAGCTAAAATGCTTGCGATACTAAGAGGACGTTTTTGAATTTTGAATTTTGAATTTTGAATTTTCTACTATCTCCTTGCCAGCCTCGGCGTAACAGCGCCATGCTATTTGGGCGTAAGGGTCTTTCACAGCATTAACAGGTACTCCTTCTAAAGCAGCCCGCTGGAATACGGCCAGTCGTCGAATGCCAGACTTAAATACAGGTAGATCCGCTTTTAATAAAGCAGCCCTAGCCTCTTCTCCGGCTTTGTTTGGGTTTGGCGGGATAAGAGTCAACAAAATTCGATAATTCGTCTTTAGCTGCTTGAGTGCGTCAACCATTTGCAGGGTTGCAGCTAAGGCGATCGCATCCGGGGTGGTGGGTATTACTAAAAGATCGCATCCCTCAGCAATAGCTTTCAATTCATCTGGATCTGGGCGGGCTGGCGTATCAATAACAATGTGTTCATAAAGCTTTGCCAGAAGTATCCCCTGCTTTTCATCAGCAACTTTAAATGGCAAACAACCTCGGTTAGACCAGTCCAACGCACTGCGGTTCAGATCGCCGTCCACTAGCAGTGTATCAGCTGTGTTCTGAAGGTACGTAGCTAGGTGTAGCGCTGTAGTAGATTTACCAACACCCCCCTTGAAAGCCGCTACAGTAATAATCATTTTGGATTGAAAAGTAAATAATCTTCAGATTCTACTGCATATTTAAACATCTAGATGCTTTGTAAATGTTTAAGTATTTAGATGTTTGAACATTTAAACATTTAAAAAAGTTTAGAAACCAGATATTTAATACAAGTGCATTTAATATATGAATGTTTTAGATACGAATTTTATTAAGTAAAGTCTGACATAGATGTATAAAATTTTTCTAGTATTTTTTGTGGCTATTTATCTAAATACAGAACATCAATGAATTAAAAATCCTCGCTCCACAAGGGGACGGGCATCCAACTAATAACAAAAACAACGCGTTGGTGAATGATCGGTTAACTCATCCCACCCTTTGAAAGGCTTGCACCCCGCCCCCTGCCCTTTTTCCTCTTGATTGACGGTAAGCACGACAATTTGTTAATTACAAAAATGGGGTAATGTCAAGGCTTAAAAAGGTAGGGGTTCTCACCCTCCCGCATTACTTTTGATAGGTAAATTAAATAAAAGTTATAAATAAAATAGATATTACAAATCAAAAATTAGTAACTGGGTAATTTATTAACTTGCTAATCATTTGCAAAACGCCTAATTACTAATCTTCTAGCCATTAAAATTGATACTCAAATTGATCCCAGGAGCGCTATCTAAATAGATAGACAGGTTAACCAAAAGGTTCTACAATCTGACTGATGCGGTAAATTTACCTATTGCCCAATCAACATAAACATAGTAAAGATTTTCTGGCGTTTCCGCCTTGTGGCGAAAGCGTATTATTAATATTAGGAAAGTCTTTAGTAAAGGACAGCAAACCAATGGATGTAAAGCTGATTTTAGTTGGGTTAACAGTCGTATTTACAATTTCGTGCTTGTTTTTTGGCACGAAAAATGGATTTTATGATTCAGATAACTATCACGGCAATGGCTCTGCACATTGAGAAAGCCCTGAAGGTCGGCTTTTGACCCTCAGAACTTCGGTAAGGAAAAAAGGCAAGAGGAAAACTCCCTTGGCCCCTAAATTGAGGGTTTATCGTTACCCAACTTTCACGAACCAGCGCGGGTTCGGCGGAGGTTTCCTCCCCAATTAATAATCGGCATTTTCAGGGTGTAGGGGCGCACAATGAAACTTACCCCTAAGTCGCAAAACCAAAATTTTTCTAATTTTTGGCTTTTGGGATATGTCCATGGCAATGAGGTTTGAGGGGAGGAGAAAATGAGGGATAATCTATCGGCATCCTCTCGTGTTGATGTTGGGGAGCCAGCTAGCGAATTAGAATGTTTGCCCTATAGTGTCCAGCACAATGATGAGGGTGTGTGTTTACTGGTTAAGATGGGGCCATACCGCATCCTGTTGGATTGTGGATTAGGGGATATTTCATCCTTGGTGAGGGGGTTAACTAAGTCGGCAAGTCAAGGTAACTCCCCTCTACCAGCAGATTTAGTGTTGATTAGTCACGCCCACCCAGATCACGCTAGAGGGTTGCTGGCACTGCATCAGGCTTTTCCCCAGTTACCGATATACGCCAGTGAAGTAACCAGCAAGTTACTATCACTTAACTGGTTAGATAAAAACCTTCAAGAAATTCCCCAATTTTGTCAAGCCTTACCGTTGCGATCGCCTGTGGAATTTCAAGAAGGCTTAGTGGCAGAATTGTTTCCCGCAGGGCATTTACCAGGGGCGGTAGCAATATTACTGACCTACACAACCCAGCGGCGTTCTTATCGGCTGCTATATACAGGAGATTTTTTCTTATCTAACTCGCGGCTGGTAGAAGGTTTGCGTTTAGAAGAATTACGAGGATTAGAGTTGGATGTGCTAATTATTGAAGGTACTTATGGCACATCCCGCCATCCCCACCGCCGCAACCAAGAAAATCAACTAGCGGAACGAATTAATCGCGCGATCGCCGACCGTTGTTCTGTGTTACTTCCCACACCCGCTTTAGGGTTGGGTCAAGAACTATTAATGCTCTTACGCAGCCATCACCACTTTACAGGACGAGATGTAGATATTTGGGTTGATGGTGCTGTCGCCACAGGATGTGACGCCTATCTGGAATTACTGCCCCACCTTCCCCCATCAGTACAGAACTTTGCTCGTCATCAACCTTTGTTTTGGGATGAGAAAGTGCGCCCTCGTGTGCGTCGTTTGCAATCCGAACATCGGGACACTTTAGGCAAGTCCCCCTGTATTGTCCTCACTGATTCTACAACTGATTTTGGTCAATACTGCCAACTTGACAGTGGCCCTTGGGCAATCCTCCTGCCAGAAAAAATTGACATAAAAGTTAAAAAACAATATTCAGCGCCCACTACCGTTGAAAGCTATCTCCTCGCACAACACAGTGATGGCCCCGGTACTACGCAGCTAATTCATAATTTACGACCCCAGCACGTCATTTTTGTTCACGGTTCCCCTGCCTACTTAGCCGATTTAACTAGCTTAGAAGAGTTACAAAACCGCTATCATGTGCATTCTCCTTCTGCTGGTGTCTTGGTAGAACTATCCATTGGAGATACATTTTTACAACCAGCCGCACCAGAAACGAATTATGAAGGCGAACTCACGGAGTTGGGAACCGTCATCACGATTACGCTCCCAGACGCAATTACAGCTGATCCGCGTTGGCGGCAGCTTGCTGATACCGGTTTAATCGAAGCTCGTTGGCAGGGGGAAGAAATAGTATTACGGGGGTTATCACAACGAGAACTACTCAACCAAAGTAGCGATCGCTATACTTTGTCTGATGTAGATTGCTGTGGAACTTGCCGACATCAAAGGGGGCAACGATGTTGGAATCCCAATTCTCCGTTATATAACTTCAAGGTAACTCTTGAAGGTTACTGTCCCGCCTTTGAACCTTTAAACGAAATTGAATAGCCAAGAACTCAAAAGTCCAGAGTAGAAATATGGACTCTGGACTCTTGAGTATCGACTATTTTGATTTATTCAGGATTCGAGTCGGTGTAACGGTTGCGGATACGTTCAGCTTCCGGACAATCTTCAGTCATGAGAGGTTCTACATTACCGCGTGGTACTGAAGCTAACTTTTGTGTTACAGCACCAATACTTTCGAGACGAACCATCTCTTCCCAGGAACAAACTTCATCCTCTTCTTCTGTTTCATAGCGTAGGGTCACTAAATCTCCCTCTATATCAATGATGCGGGCGCGTTCAATCCAGCGTTGCTGGTCCCGCAAGAAAACACATACCTCCCGCCCATCGCAACACAATTGATAAATCTTGCGGTGTAGCATGTACTGCTTCTGCCTTTTTAAACAACGTAGTTAAACTTGTCAAAAACTGGGTTTTACCCCAATGCATAATACCCTTAATAGGTAAGTTATCTACTTCAGCAAAACTACTGACGTTTTTTGACCTAAACCAAAGAGCTTGTAATTGTTCGAGTCTAGGAAAATTTTGGGCCATCAAGTAGTACCACTGCGTTGATGAAACTATAACTTCTTCAGGGTCATTCAGCGAATGTTTACTTCATAGAAGTCATACAATTCGGGAGTTGTCCTAACCAGGTTAATACCTGCTGGTGAGTCCTGCCTACCATTATGTAATAATAAATACTCCGAAACAAACGTAGATTGCGGTTGTTTGAGTTGCCTACTTGTAATCATTGGCATTTCTGGGAAGTCCGGGAACTCGGCTGTACTTTTACCCCTATGTATTTGATCTTAACTCATTCTCTTGCAGACCTGAACGGTTTTAAACAAGAACATTCCAAGAGTTTTAAGTTTAACGTTTTTAACTGATGTGACACACTCCCCCAGGAGCAATAATGCAGCGCCAGAGTCACCAATTATGGAAATGTTAGCAAGATTTGTATCCGAGGGGAAATTCCATGAGTAGTTTCGAGGATGCTTCTCGTTTAATTTGACCCGCACGAACTGCATCGTATAGCGCCTCAAGAGCTGCCAAATCATCTGACTGATAACACTTCGTAGCTAGTACCTGGTGGAGTAGACCCTCAGATTCAACACTAAGACATCCAGTTTGAAAAGCAGATTCAACGAGTGTGCGAATCATTTTAATTAAGGGCTTAATAGGCAATTTGCTACCTCTAGTATGAAATAATTCCCTAGTTTACTAATTGATGCGGAACAGCAAAGCTTGGTGATTATAATTACATAATTTTGTGATCTCTGTCATATGAAAACTTTATACTAAATACTCGCAAATGGCTGATAATTTATGAAGTTTAGCGTGAAAATACATAGTATTTGCTAGATTCAACTTAGAAATATACTTAAGTACTTACAATTAAATATACATTAGTTTATGTAAAAACCGAAAATTAGTTGCAAATATTAATTATGCAGAGAATAAAATAATATACATTTTTAGGGGAAAAACTGTCGGAAATCTTCATCTTTATGGCTTAATTGCACCCAGTCTAAATTTAAAGACCGTAGTTTTTGCACCAAGCGATCGCAAGCAGGACGTTCAGTTGCATAATGTCCAGCATCAATTAAAATCAGACCGCGATCGCGGCTTTCTTGAAATTGATGGAACTTACAATCAGAAGTGAGATAAGCTTGAGCGCCAGTTTTGACTACCGCCGAAATAAAACTAGCTCCCGAACCGCCCAAAACAGCCACTCGTGAAATCGTTTGCTGTAAATCAACAGTAGGTGAAACGATCAGATTTGGGGGAGCAAGCCGGGTGTGGATTAGCGTCAGTAATTCTTGTAATGTCATAAAAGGCTCTAGCACCCCTACGCGGCCATATCCTAAACTCGCTTGTGTGGGTACGATGGGTGTAACTTCCTTGAGTTCTAAAATCTGAGCCAAAACATCAGCAGTCCCATCTTGTACTTGGTCAAAATTGGTATGGGCACTGTAGATGCCAATATTATGGATATAAGCTAATCGCACCATATCCGCGATCGCCTCACCAGTACGTAAAGATTTGGGAGGATTAAAAATGAGGGGATGATGGGCAAAAATCAGGTTAGCATTAGAGGTGATCGCTTCTTGCATGACCGCCAAAGTTGGTGTTAAACATACCAAAACCCTAGCCTGTTCCTGTAAAATCCCTGGCTCAACCTGCCAACCACAATTATCCCAACTTTCACACCAAGCAGGATTTGCCCATTCTTCAAACCAGCTAATTAAGTCAGCAATTCTCATGTCTCGACATTTTGATGTGAATATAAACAGGACTTAAGCAACAATAACGTAATTTCTTCATTGCGACCGTAGGGAAGCAATCCTAAAGCCTTGTTTTTCGTTGCGAATGCGTAAGTTCTAATACAAAACAAACTTATTTACAGTTAATCTGTTTTCTGATGGTCTAACCAAGTCAATAAATCAGGTATTGATGAAATTCTGAGAATTGCTCTACCTAAATCTTCTAGCTGTTCCTTTTCTAAAACTTGAACTCGCTCAATAATTGACGCATCAATTTCACCGAAACGTTCATCAAGTAAAGACATACAGAATCTCAGCGCTTCTTTTTGTTCTCCTTTTTGTTCTCCCTTCTGCAAAATATCCTGATAAATCACAGATTCTTGCATAATATCCTCCCCTAAAAATTGCCGAATTAAGTCTTTTTTAAACTTTAAACCAGCTAAAATCCCTGTGTAAGCTGCGATATTCTGCCGAGTTTCTCTATCCGAAATTCTAGCAACACTCTGGGCAACCTGTGATAATAGCCTTTGGGGTGAATCTGTTTGTGTTAATGGTGCTAACGGCAATAATGCAGGGTTATCGAGAAATAAGGCGGAATCTTGTTCCCACATTCTTATAACTCGATAGCGGTGAATTGTCATCTCATTGATATATTCTTGGGTAAAAGCGATTTCGTTACTTGTCTCTTGTAAGAAAATCACTACCTGCGTTATTGGCACATCATACTGCCGCACTAACCTCACGAAATAATCTAACATTCGGAAAGGAATAGCAGGAGTAGATTGTATGATTGTTTGAAATTCTAAATGTAAAATACGATTCTGTGTTCGTAAGAAAGTTACAGAGTCGGCTCGAATTGGTTCAAGACTCAACTCAGTTTTTAAAACTTCAATTTTTGGTGCTTCAACCTTTAGCAACCAACGCGCAAAATCTGCTGGGTATTTTTCAGCTAAAGTCTTACATACGTTGTCAAAACTCACAAATAGCGCCCAAGATTATGCCAGTACGATTTGATTATTAACTAGAGATGTGGACAACTAACTCTCTAACATGACTGCGTTGGCGATGTTCCCAAACATAAATACCTTGCCAAGTACCCAAAACTAAATGACCGCGATTAATGGGGATATTTTCGGAAGTGTGGGTAAGGGCTGAACGGATATGTGCCGGCATATCATCAGGGCCTTCAGCATCATGAATGTACTTGCCTGATTCTGGTACAAGTTTCGCCATAAAGTTAGCGAGATCCACCAACACATCTGGATCAGCATTTTCTTGAATCACTAAACTAGCTGAAGTGTGGCGTAAAAATAGAGTACAAAGTCCAGTTTCCACCCCCGACTCGGCAACGATCACTTCAATTTTTGAGGTGATATTTTGAAAAGACTTGCCAGTAGTGGAAACTCTGAGTAGCTTTTGGTAATGAGTCATCTGCAATGAGTTAAAAGTCTACTGAGCGTTAGAATTTGCTTGCTGATTGAGAATATATCATACAACCTGGGAAGAGGTGGTCTGTCCGGTGGCTGTGTTACCAGAGATTGAGTGGCTTATATCTTATTATGTGTTGCTTGATGTTGGAGTTGAGGCATGGAAAAGGAAAGGATTACTGCTGAAAACTTGCTCAGACGTTATGCTGCTGGGGAAAGAGATTTTCGTAACTTGAGTTGAGCAACGAATGAAATAACTATAGCAACCTTGATTATACGGAATTTAGAGATGCGATCGCCTAGCATTCTTGAAAGTAAATCGTCTTTGGTTTGGCAATAATCGGCGCTCTCTGTATTCTTTAATATATCCGTCGAATAAATGCCAAATTTCAAATCTACATGACTGAGGAATTAGAAAGAGCCGATAATGATTCACCGTGGAAAGAAATATTAGAAGCATACTTTTCCCAAGCCATGCATTTTTTCTTCCCAGAAACAGCCAGATTAATTAACTGGGAACGTACCCATACGTCGATTGTACGAACAAGAACTGCAAGAAAGAGATATTCGTAACCTATACCGATTTATTGATTGGGTTATGATTTTACCAAAAGCATTGGAAGCGGAATTTTGGCAAGAATTTAAGCAGTTTGAGCAGGAGCGTAGTATGAGTTATGTAACCACTGGTGAACGTATTGGCTACGAACGGGGAAAACAAGAAGGTGAGCAAAGTCTCGTGCTTCGACAAGTAAAAAAACGGGTGGGAGAGTTACCGCAAGAAGTTCAAGAACGCATTCAATCGCTTTCCCTAGAGCAATTAGAAGCACTTGGCGAGGCTTTGTTAGATTTTACAGGACTAGAGGATTTACTTAGCTGGTTAGAAGAAAATCCTGCTGGGTAGGATTTTCGGGTGTGGGAATGTTTTGGTTGTAGCCTTTGATTAAGTACGATTGGGCAAAACCCACTGTCGGAGGCGATCGCTTATCACTCGTAAATTGAGTTAACTTAAAAATATTTGATCACAGCATCAGCGATCGCTTCATTTCCATTTTTAGCAATCGGTTGAGATTGCTTTGGTTGCAGAAGAGGTTGAGAGAGAAAATCCCAACTACCTTGAAAAAATTCTGTTGGAGTCAAGATTTGATGCTGATTGTAATTGCTCAAACCTTCCAACATAAAAGCTGCTTCTGCAAAGTCATCACGAGTAATCGTAACAATAGGTACTTGTAAACGTGTAGCTTCTGCAAAAGTACCGTAACCAGGTTTAGAAACGACTCGTCCACAAATGGGCATAAAATCTACAGGGCGGTATTTACGGTCAGTAACTTTCACCAAATTAGGTAAATCAGGGGCAGATTCATCAAAGACAATGAATTGCCAATCGGGAAAATGGTGCAGGTTATCGTAGGGAATTTGTTGCAAACCCAAGCCGCCAAAAGTTAGCAAAATAGTTTTTTCTAGGGGTGCAGTAATACCCCAACTAGAACGTAAATCATCAGCCGTGTAACGAGGAGAACCACCTGTTAAGCCCACATCTGTAATATTTGGGAAAGCCTGCATCGGTTCATGGAAGGGAAGACGAAACAGGCGATCGCACTTTGAATAACAATCACTAATCCAATCAGCAATTTCTAAAAATTCGCCTCCCCAATCTCGATAAATTAAGTCCCAGCCAAAGTTACTGATCATCCAGCAGGGGATATTTGCAGCTTTAGCGATGAGAGGGGCGAGGAAAGGAATATCTGCCAAAATAAGATGAACGCGATTTTGACGGATAAAATTTACTTCCGAGGCAATCAGTGAATTTTGATTTTTCTTAATTTCTAGTAACTTTGCCAGAGTCGCCTCTTTATCCATTGTCAAGCTATCTGCTTGCACCACACCCAAATCAAAAGCACGGGGACGATGGATAAAATCGCCATCTATGTAGCACTCTAGCAACCACCTGGGGGCAGTTGTCACCATAATTAACAAGACATCTGGGCATAACTTTTGAATTGTGGCAGCAATCGATGCAGTACGAGTAGCATGACCGAAGCCGTGGTTAGTGATAGCTAAGTATAAAATTGGGCGTTCCATGTAGTTAGGGATTGGGAATTGGGTATTAGGCATCGGGCATGGGGCATTGGGTGAAGAGGACAAGGAGCATGGGGGATGGGGGGACAAGGAGCAAGAGTTATTCATAGTTCTTTCCCCTTGTCCCCTTGTCCCCCCATCCCCAGTCCCCAGTCACCAGTCCCTAATCCCCAATCCCCTTACAAAACCGTTGCACACCTTCAACCAATTGGTCGATTTCCGATTCTAAAGTAAAGTAATGAACGCAGGCGCGTACACAGTTGGGATCGGCAATTTTCCGGGTAAATAATCTTTGTGATTCTAAAAAATTCACCAACTCCTGACTAGTTTGAGGTTGAGAATTCGCAATTTGAAACGATACTAAACCACTTTGAGGCGGGGAAGTCCGTAAACATTTGACATCGGGTAATTTTACCAACTGTCGCCAAAGGTATTCACTGTTGCGGAGAATTTGCTGATAACGTTCCTGTGGTGTTCCCCATTGCTGATGGACTGCGATCGCCTCCTTCAAGGCAACATACAACGGATAATCTGAGGTAGCCACTTCATATTTTTGCCCATCCTGATGCCAATCCACAGGCTTGCCTTGATTGTTGAGAACAACACCGCGCCAACCAATAAAAGTAGGCTTTAAGCTTTCTTGTGCTTCTGGTCGGATATACAAACCCCCCACACCCGCAGGGCCACATAACCACTTATGACCAGTAAAAGCATAAAAATCTACTCCCAATTCAGTTAAATTTAAAGGCATAGAACCAACAGACTGGGCAGCATCTATTAAAAGTCGGGAATAATTACCCCTGCATAAATCTGCAATTTTGTCTAGAGGTAAAACTTGCCCTGTATTCCAAAGGATATGACTTAAAACCACAAGGCGAGTATTAGGGCGTAAATGTTGGGCAATAACTTCTACAGGATCGCCTTCGTTTAAAGTAGCCATGAGTGGGCAAGTAGTTACTTCAACAGCGAATCTGCGCCCGATTTCCTGTGCTGTGGCGATAATGCCTTGGTGTTCGCAATCAGAAAGCAGCAGATGATCGCCAGCTTGCCACTCAATACCCCACATCGCAATATTGCAACCAAAAGTTACATTTTCTGTAAGAGTAATAGTTTGCGGTGGCGCATTCAACTCAGATGCGATCGCTTCTCTGGTAGCTTGAATATTTAATCCAATCCAGCGGCCAACTTCAGCGCCAAACGGGCCTAGTTGCTGAATATGAGCTTGAGCTTGGCTAATGGCATCCATTGCTGTTTGGGGCATCGGCCCTTGACCCCCATAATTGAAATAGCTCTTATTCGCTAAAGCTGGAAACTGCTCTCGATGGTGATGCAATTTGGATGTTGCAGTAGAAATACTAGTCATACCCAATTTAAGTTTTAGATTTTAGAGTGAAGATAAGGAATCAGATAACTTCATGCTTAACGTATCTTCGGGTTTTTCGTAGGTAATTGTGATTTGATTACTGACTTTCCTTCTCTGGCTGACTCCCAGAAAGTACTAATTATTGCTAGCTTAATGGAATGTTAATTAATGCTGATCTGTTACTGCAATATCAACGCTGTAAGCGCCGACCTTTTTTAGATAGTCACGGTGACAAAAACCAGCGAGATACTCCCAATGAGTTACTGCTAAAACTGCAACACGACAAAATCGCTTATCAAAGCAGTGTCTTAGCTAATTTGTCTTACCACAGACCAAATTATCCCAAAGGAAATTGGCAAGCAGGGCAAGCAGCAACTTTAGAATTGATGCAGCGTGGAGTTGAGTACATTCGTCAAGGTGTGCTGTTAGCCAGTTACGACGATTGGGTAAACACAGGGAATGAAGAGGTTTCTCTATCCCCAAGTTATCAAGGGTATACCTTACTCAGTCGTCCAGATTTACTTGTGAAACAGCCAGGAGAATCTTGCTTTGGAGATTGGATGTACGTTCCGGCGAGTCTGGAAATGGGTAAACGCCCCAAACAAGAATATCAAGTTGGAGTAGCATTTCACGCCCAAGTCTTGGCGACAGTGCAGGGAGTTATGCCCCAAACAGCTTGGCTGAAACTGCGGACTAAAGATAGTAGTTATGCAGTAGATTTGCAAAGATGGAACCCAGAGATGCAACGCATTCTCGCCGAGTTGATTCAAACTTTAGAGTTAGCCGATGGGCCAGAAGTATTTATTTCTCGACAAAAATGCAGTCTTTGTCATTGGTACAGTAATTGTTATGCGATCGCCCAATCACAAAAACATCTTTCACTGTTACCAGGAGTAACACCTGTTCGCTACACTCAACTACAAGCTCTCTCGATCACCACACTGGAATCTCTTGCTAGTACCAGCCCCAGCGTACTAGAAAACTTGCCTGGGTTTGATAGTGAGGTAGCGCCCAAGCTAATAGTACAAGCTCAATCTGTATTACAAAGTCGTCCGTTTATCTTACCCTACCCAGCAGCAACAGAAAATATCACCTTCACTGCTCCCATAGAAATTTACTTTGATATTGAGGCACAACCAGACTTGAATTTAAATTATTTGTTGGGAGTGTTGATTGTTGATCGGCAAACTAACACAGAACAGTTTTATTCTCTCCTCGCAGACAGACCAGAAGATGAAGAATTAATCTGGCAGCAATTTTTAGATTTGATTGGGCAATATCCCGAAGCCCCAATTTATCATTTTTGTGCTTACGAATTTGATACAGTCAAACGACTGGCAAAGCTGTACCACACACCTTATTCCTCAGTGCGCCCTGTATTAAATCGCTTTGTGGATGTGTATGAACAACTAACCCAAAGCGTCGCCTTACCCATAGAAAGTTATGCCCTCAAAGCCATTGCCCGTTGGTTAGGATTTGAATGGCGAGACAAAGAAGCTAGCGGTGCTAAGTGTATTTACTGGTATGATCAGTGGCTAGAAACAGGCGATCGCACCTTATTGGAATTAATTCAACGCTACAACGAAGACGACTGCCGCGCCACCCGCAATGTCAAAGATTGGTTAGTCAAATTTTTTCAGGAAGAATATTATTTGCGACCTGCTTAAATCAAGTCTCATAAATAGTTAATAACTTGAGCGTGATATTGTGTTGGGTGACTTTTACACTTTAGCGATCGCTATCCATGCAGCTCATCAAGAAACTCTTGACATTGCCAAGAATTATTTACTTTAGCATCCCAATTTTAATTATCAGCCTTTTCTTCACCAATTTAGCATCTACTGCCGTTACCGTTAGTGGCATAGAGTTTATCGGACAAGCAACTTTACCGCAAGGATTATCCTTCCAAAAAACGGCTGTGGGAGGATTATCTGGAATTACCTACGACGCAAAAAACGACCTTTATTATGCCATCTCAGATGACCGCAGCCAAAAAGCTCCCGCTCGTTTCTACACCCTAAAAATTGACCTCAGTAAAGGTACATTGAAAAATGGCGGTGTTGTTCCTGTCGGTGTGACCACACTATTAAATGAAAGTGGTGAAAAATATCCTCCAGGTACGACTGATACAGAAGGTATTGCTTTAACTAGTAAAAAAAGTGTCTTTATCTCTTCTGAAGGTGATCCTAAGCAATTAATTAATTCTTTTATTAAAGAGTTTTCCCTATCTACTGGCAAAGAAATAACAACTCTACCCATACCAAACAAGTTTTTGCCAGATAAAAAGGGTCAGCAAGGGTTCCGTAACAATTTAGCTTTTGAAAGTCTAACAATTACACCAGATGAAAAGCATTTATTTACAGCCACCGAAAATGCTTTAATTCAAGATGGTGCAGAAGCTCAACCCAGAATCGGCACTCCTTGCCGGATTTTACAATACAACCTATTTATCAACCAACCAGAAAAGGAATTTCTTTACCAGACTGAACCAGTTACGCCTATTTTAAATCTTACAGGCAAATTTGCTAGCGGCTTACCTGATTTAGTTGCCCTTGATAATCAAGGAAATTTCCTTAGTTTAGAAAGGTCTTTTACAGGCTTGGGATTTGCAATTTCCCTATTCCAGATTTCTTTAAAGGGTGCTGATGACATTCATAAGATTAATAGCTTTTCAGCTGTTGACTCCAAAACAATTAAACCTGTTCAGAAAAAACAGCTTTTAGATTTGAGAAATTTAGACGTGTTGCTAGATAATATCGAAGGCTTAACCCTTGGCCCGAAATTGCCAGATGGACAGCGCTCATTAATTCTAATTAGTGATAACAACTTCAATGCTCTACAACGTAATCAAATACTAGCCTTTAAGTTGAAGATTGAATCACCAATAAGTAGGCTATTACGCCGTTTATTTCCAAATTATAATCACTAAGTTTTCCTATAAAATACTTCGTAGTTGCGCTGAACTGCAACTATAAATTTCATCTTTATAAATGGAACTTATTTCTATAGATTACGTATATTTACTGAACGAATTCTACAAATCTATTGGAGCAATCTATGGATTCAGTGAAATTTCCCATACGCTTGCTTTAATAAATATGTTACACCTAGCTTAAGAACTATTACAGACAGATTTCGTTCTTATTTATGGATAGTTAACATAAAATTGTAGTAATTTTTACATCATATGATTGACTCTCTAAAATTTATGTTCTTTTTTTCGGATAAAATAAAGGTTTAAGGAGAGCTATAAACTTAACTTCTTAGGTTTATTTTTCATAAATAATTTTATGGTGCATAATCCAATTCCAAGCCTAGGAAATTCTAAAAATGAAGTAGATATATATATTGGTAAATTATTAAATAATCGCTATTTAATAAGAGATTTGATTGGCAAAGGCGGGATGGGTAGGGTTTACCTAGCAGAAGATATTGCTAAAGGCGGAATGCCAGTCGCAGTAAAAATTCTATCCTTAAGTCTGGCAAATCAGCAAATGTCCCAACGCTTTGCCAGAGAAATTTTTATTGGTGCTCAATTAGGTCGTAAAAGTAAAAATATTGTCCGGGTATTTAGTTACGGTGTAACCGAAGAAAATGTTCCTTTTTATGTAATGGAATATCTTCAAGGTAAAAATTTAAAACGTATCCTTAAAAATAAGACTATAACAATAACAGAAATTTTAGATATTTGTTATCAAATTTGTTTAGGTTTAGAATGCGCTCACCAAGGTATTGTCCTTAAAGGAGAAAATTATCCTATTGTTCATCGAGATATTAAGCCAGAAAATATCTTTATTACTGGAGATCCTAAAAGAGGGAATATTGTAAAGATTCTCGATTTTGGTATTGCCAAGTTTTTAACAGAGCGTAGTGGGATGACTATCACTGATTCTTTTATCGGTAGTTTACCTTATTGTTCTCCAGAACACATGGAGGGACGTAAACTACTCGATGTAAGATCTGATATTTACAGTTTGGGAGTACTGATGTTCGAGATGTTAGCTAGAAAACATCCATTTCAGGCAACAACTAACTCTTTTGGTAGTTGGTATCAAGCTCATCACTTTCAAACTCCACCGACATTTGAGGAAGTGAATCCGCAAATAGCAGTACCCCAAACATTACAAAAATTAGTGATGAGTTGTTTAGCAAAAGAAGTTAATGATCGACCCCAAAATACTAGGGAAATATTAGAAAGATTAAAACAAGTTAAGTGGGAACTTGAAAATACTCCGACTATTAGTAATAGTGATAGTTCAGACACATCGTCTACATTACAAATAGTACCTGTAACTTCATTATCTGAAAAAGAGTGCTTACAGAAAAAATGGCCAAAAAATCGGCCAATTGCACCAATTGGGTTTCCCTATTTATTACATACATTTAAAGCTACTATACCAACTTTTTGGGCAATGTTGCCCCAACAAGAAATTGCTAAATTTATAGATAAAATTCATGGCACTGAATTTATCGCCAAAATGAATGTATACCCGATGCTTTTATGGGTAACAGTACTATATGATAGCCAAAATTCTCAAACAAGGTGGTTATCTTGTTTTTTAGATATGAAAGATAGTAAAGGGCAAAAAATAGTACGTGTTTTAGCAGAAACAGGATACTACCATTTGTTATTTTTCCCTTTAGAGGAACCACAAAATTGCACTCATGTAATGACATTAACTCTCACTGCTAGTCAACGTCAGCAACTTACAGATTGGTTAGCGGTTAACCAAAATACAAATGAATTAATTTCTGTAAAACAAGCAAAAATTATTTTAAAAGCAGAGTACGAAAGGCTGAAAGCGACAATACTACGTAAAGCTGTAGATAATAAACAAAAAAGTGAAGAAGCTGCTTTAAAAGGTTGGGCTGCTAAGTTATTTTATCAAATTTTACAATTTTTATTGCGGCGTTGAAGTTTGGCTGTATAGATTAAACTACTTACAACCAGTAGCTGATAAAAACTTCAAATTTTTAGTAATTAATTTTGACTTTTGGAGTACTAAGAGGTTGTAAAAGTGAATCAAAGAGCATTTGCATCTCCAAATAATACAGGTCTACTTGCTAATCGTTATCAAATTAAACAGTTAATTGGTAAGGGAGGCATGGGCAAGGTTTTTCTAGCAAATGATGTTTTACTAGGAGGAATACCAGTTGCTATCAAATTTCTTGCTCAAACTGTTTCATCTGCCAAGATGCAAAAGGACTTTGCCCGTGAAGCTCTCATGAGTGCAGCTTTGAGCCAAAAAAGTATACATATTGTTCGAGCGTATGATTACGGTGTAAATGAAAAAGGTAACCCCTTTTACGTCATGGAATATTTGTCTGGCAAGTCTTTAAAGGAATTAATACCGATGAATTTGCCAAGGTTTATGACGATAGCACGTCAGATTTGCTTAGGCTTAGAATGTGCTCATCAAGGCCTTAACATAGACGGCAAAATTTATGCGCTAGTTCATCGAGATATTAAGCCAGCTAACATATTAGTTATCCCAGATCCTATATTGGGTCAGTTAGTCAAAATTTTAGATTTTGGAATTGCTAAATTTTTAAATTACACAGCAACACACAGCACAAATAAAGGATTTTACGGTACTCTGGCATATTCTTCTCCAGAACAACTAGAGGGAGGAGAATTAGATAGTCGCTCTGATATTTATAGCCTGGGTGTGATGATGTTTGAGATGCTCACAGGTGAAAAACCATGGCAACCAGAAACAGACCACTTTGGAGCTTGGTATAAAGCACATAATTTTGAAGCACCAAGAGCGATCGCAGATGTTAAACCCAATCTCCAAATACCTCAGGATCTAAATAATTTAATTATGGCTTGTCTTGCTAAATCAGCAAGCGATCGCCCCCAAAATGTTGGTCAAATTCTGCAAGTTTTAGAAAGTATAAATCGATCTAATTATCTCAAGCCTACAAACTTGAAGTTAGAAGATGCTTCCCCTACATCTAAAGCTGCGTCTCATACTGAGTTACCTGTAGCTGTAGAGCAAGCCTGTTGGCAACTTACCTGGCCCCAGAATAAACCGATTCAGGAAATTGTTTTTCCTCACCTTCTGGATACCGAACAAGGAACTATAGCGTCACTATGGCTGATGTTGTCTCAACAAGAAATTAAAGGTCGAGCACTTTCTATCCGTTACAACCAATTTATCTTCATCACATCCCCTCATCCCATGCTGCTATGGTTGACAGTCCTTTACAATCGCAAACTCGGCCCAAAGTGGCTACCCTGTTACCTAGATATGCAAAATCCTCAAAATCATAAACTGGTTAACTCATTATCAGAAAATGAACGCTACCCTTTGATTTTCTTTAATCTAGAAGCACCTCACGTCTGCGCCAGCGTTGTCAGCAGCTATATTGAGCCAATTCAGCGGCAAAAGCTGAAAACTTGGATAGAACAAAGTCAAAGCCTACCGCCTTCCTCCCAGCCTCATTTGAGCAAACAACTGTTAAAGCAGCAGTATAAGCAAATGCAACCCCAGATACAGCAGTATCTGGCAGCAACACCGCAGGTTGCAGAATCAGGCTCCATAGACGCTAAAATACACTGACAAACGGCAGGGGTGATGAAACAAAAAAACTATTAACTTCTAACTCCAATACCCCTTGACAAACCCAAAAAAAACATACATAATAGCAAAGTTGCCAATTAAGGGACTGTAGTTCAATTGGTTAGAGCACCGCCCTGTCACGGCGGAAGTTGCGGGTTCGAGCCCCGTCAGTCCCGTTAAAAGTTAAGAGTTATAAGTGCTGATTCCTGAGTTGATCGGGGTAAAAAATTCATTGTTAATACATACACGAGAATTTCTTTCTACCACAACTCTTTTAGCGATCGCTCTCAACTCAGCATTCAGCGCTTGTTATAGTTATCATGCTTTGTGAAAGAGAGAAAGAACTGTGACTGTTAGAGTTCGTATTGCTCCAAGTCCAACTGGGAATTTACATATTGGTACAGCCAGAACAGCTGTATTTAACTGGTTATTTGCCCGCCACCACGGTGGGACATTTATCCTGCGAATTGAAGATACCGACCTAGAGCGATCGCGTCCCGAATACACCGATAATATCCTGGAAGGGTTGCGCTGGTTGGGGCTGAACTGGGATGAAGGCCCATTTTTTCAATCTCAACGCCTGGAACTCTACGAAGAAGCGGTGCAAAAACTGCTAGAGCAAGGATTAGCTTATCGCTGCTATACCACCAGCGAAGAACTAGAAGCCCTACGAGAAGCCCAGAAAGCTAAAGGGGAAGCACCCCGCTATGATAACCGTCACCGCAACCTCACCCCAGAACAAGAAGCTGCTTATAAAGCTGAAGGCCGTAGCTTTGTGATTCGCTTCAAAATTGAAGATGAGCGAGAAATTGTTTGGCATGACCTAGTACGAGGAAAAATGTCCTGGCGAGGTAGTGACCTTGGTGGCGATATGGTGATTGCCCGTGCTGCCGAAGATGGTATTGGTCAACCACTGTACAACTTTGTTGTTGTGGTTGATGACATAGATATGCAAATCACTCATATCATTCGCGGAGAAGACCACATAGCCAATACCGCCAAGCAGATTCTGCTATACGAAGCTTTAGGAGCTAAGATACCAGAGTTTGCCCACGCGCCTCTAATTTTGAACATGGAAGGGCGCAAACTTTCTAAGCGAGATGGAGTCACTTCCATTTCTGACTTTAAACAAATGGGCTTCACACCCGAAGCTTTAGCGAATTACATGACATTACTGGGTTGGTCACCCCCAGACTCAACTCAGGAAATATTTACCTTAGAAGCAGCAGCCAAAGAGTTTAGCTTTGAGCGTGTGAATAAAGCAGGCGCTAAGTTTGACTGGGCGAAGCTGGATTGGTTAAACAGTCAGTATATCCACAATTTGCCTGTAGATAAATTGACAGATTTATTAATACCCTACTGGCAAGAAGCTGGGTATAAATTTGATGGAGGACGCGACCGCGGCTGGTTAGAACAGTTAGTAGCTTTAATTGGAGCAAGCCTAACTCGTCTCAAAGATGCCGTAGCGATGAGCCAACTGTTTTTTACCGACACAGTTGAATTTAGCGAAGAGGCAAGTAAACAGTTGCAGCAAGAAGGTTCTGCCGCCGCCCTCAAGGGAATTATCGCCGCTTTAGATAATCAGCCCAAACTCGAAGAAAGTAGTGCCCAGGAGATAATTAAACAGGTGGTAAAAGAGCAGAATGTGAAAAAAGGGTTAGTAATGCGATCGCTCCGAGCGGCCTTAACTGGAGATGTCCATGGGCCTGACCTGATCCAATCCTGGTTACTACTTCATCAGATTGGTTTAGATAAGCCACGGTTGAGTAGGGCCATAACAGCAGGCAATTAACCACTACCCGCAGTCTTGGGAAATATTCTAGATGATAAGGGCGCACGTACATGCGCCCCTATCCATAATTTAGATGAAGAGTCCTAATACCAATTAAAAATTCAAAATTAGGAAAGCCAGATGCCAAAAGAGTTTCTGAGTTTTTATCTCTTGCTGAATTTTAAAGAATTGGTATAAGTCCATAAAAACCCTCAGAACTTATGACTGTGTTCACTTCATTACTCAGAACTCAGCACTAAGCTTAGTCAATTCTTCTTCTTTTGGGAACCTGGCGTGTAAAATTCATGTCTTCAACAACACTTAGATAGATATGTAATTAATATGCCGAAGAAAGTATTCAATAAAGGAATCAGATTATCGTTGACGGTATTTACGCTTTTAGTTGCATCGACAATTAATGCTGTAGCTGATGTTCAGCCAACACCGACGATATTTGGAGATGTCACTATCGGCAAAGATTTTTCCCCAGATCCTTTTACAGTTCGTGGTATGAGTGGTGGCTCTGTACCTGGGAGTCAAGTTGCTAAAAGATCTGAAACCGCCACTGGCCCATGCACCGGATTTGTTGATGAAACACCAGACCACACATTGGAATTAACAAGTAAATTCGATTACCTGAAGCTGCGAGTGGACAGTCCTAAAGATACCACCCTAATTGTCAAGGGCCCTGGGGGTACATGGTGCAATGACGAGTTTGATAATCAAAATCCTGGCATAGTTGGTGAATGGCTTCCAGGAACTTACCAGATTTGGGTTGGCTCTTACGACCAAGGTCAATATTTCCCTTACACTCTACAAATTACAGAAGTTAAGTAAGTAAGCATCATTAACTGCGTACACTAGAATACGTGAAAAACTTTCTTTCCTTCTAGCTTGAAAGAGTGGTGAGTTCTGAGTAACAAGTAAGGATTTATCCCCTTGTCCCCTTGTCCCCCCGCTTTTTCAAGCCAAACCTTTGAGTTGTCAAGATATACGCATAAATTTATTAAATAGTTTTTAGTGCAAGGATTTAATTATCCAAAATAGTATAGAGGGATAGGGGAAAGTCGATAACTGTAAAAGTAGGGTTTTCCGAATGCTTGATGTCTTGACGCCCCCATATTCTCGTTTCTGTTCTGGTGCCATCATGTATTAAAATTAAGTTAACTTTAATTAAGATTCTGGTTGTTGCTATGGATCTGCTGTAACGGCCTTAAAGCTTCCATGGCAATTCACGTAAGACATCAGATTAAACAAAATGGATTTATCAAGATCCGTTTCATAGCTAACTAGTAACGCAAAAAGGATGAAGTATCAAGGATTTAGAAGCCACTGACACTGCTTTATGGAAGTTAATCCTGTAATTCGGTGTCCCTCTGTGAGCGGTGTAGTCATTGGCTAAAATGAAAAATTTTATACTTCATCCTTGATTGACACCATTCGCTTGCTAAAGCTGATGAATTTTATTGGCATCTAGAGGCAAATTAAGATGAAATTTTCCTGGAAAGTCCTAGTACTCTGGACAGTGCCTGCATTGGTAATAGGCTTTTTCTTCTGGCAGGGAGCTTTTGCTAGCGTTCCTGCGGACATGACTAAGAATGCAGCCAATACCCGTATGACCTATGGTCGCTTTCTAGAATACTTGGACGCCGATCGCGTTAGTAGCGTGGATCTTTACGAAGGCGGTAGGACAGCAATTGTAGAAGCTGTAGACCAAGATATCGAAAATCGTATCCAACGGTGGCGGGTGGATCTGCCTGTTAACGCTCCTGAGTTGATTAGCAAACTCAAAGAAAAAGGAATTAGCTTTGATGCTCACCCCATGCGGAATGATGGGGCTATCTGGGGACTGCTGGGCAATCTGATTTTTCCAATTTTATTGATTACCGGGTTGTTCTTTTTGTTCCGTCGCTCTAGCAACCTTCCCGGTGGGCCAGGTCAAGCCATGAATTTTGGCAAATCTAAGGCTCGCTTCCAAATGGAGGCTAAAACTGGAGTCAAATTCGACGATGTAGCAGGTATCGAAGAAGCTAAAGAAGAACTGCAAGAAGTCGTCACCTTCCTCAAACAACCAGAAAGATTTACTGCTGTAGGCGCGCGCATTCCCAAAGGCGTGTTGTTAGTTGGGCCTCCTGGCACAGGTAAAACTTTATTGGCAAAAGCGATCGCCGGGGAAGCAGGTGTACCGTTCTTCAGCATTTCCGGTTCAGAATTTGTAGAAATGTTTGTCGGTGTAGGTGCGTCCCGCGTGCGTGACTTGTTCAAGAAAGCCAAGGACAACGCCCCTTGTATCATCTTTATTGATGAAATTGATGCCGTAGGCAGACAACGGGGTGCTGGTATCGGTGGTGGTAACGATGAGCGAGAGCAAACCCTCAACCAACTGCTCACCGAAATGGATGGTTTTGAAGGCAACACAGGCATCATTATTATTGCCGCCACTAACCGTCCCGACGTATTAGACTCAGCCTTGTTGCGTCCGGGACGCTTTGACCGCCAAGTCACAGTAGATGCACCGGATATCAAAGGGCGTTTGGAAATTTTACAAGTTCACGCCCGCAACAAGAAACTCGACACCAGCGTCTCTTTAGATGCGATCGCTCGTCGTACTCCTGGTTTTACTGGTGCTGACTTAGCCAACTTACTTAACGAAGCTGCTATTCTCACCGCCAGAAGACGCAAAGAAGCGATCACCCTGCGCGAAATTGATGATGCGGTAGATCGGGTAGTGGCTGGGATGGAAGGCACTCCCTTAGTAGATAGCAAGAGCAAGCGCTTGATTGCTTACCACGAAGTCGGACACGCCTTAGTAGGAACTCTGTTAAAAGACCATGACCCAGTACAAAAAGTCACCCTCATCCCCAGAGGACAGGCGCAGGGTTTAACTTGGTTTACTCCCAACGAAGAACAGGGGTTAATTTCCCGTTCTCAACTCAAAGCCCGGATTACTGGTGCTTTGGGTGGCCGCGCCGCCGAAGAAGTAATTTTTGGCCCTGCGGAAGTAACAACTGGTGCTGGTGGAGACCTACAACAGTTGTCGGGAATGGCACGGCAAATGGTGACTCGGTTCGGGATGTCTGACTTAGGCCCATTGTCGCTGGAAAGCCAACAAGGAGAAGTGTTCTTGGGACGTGACTGGACGACGAGATCGGAATATTCCGAATCTATCGCCGCCCGTATCGATGCTCAAGTCAAGGCGATCGTGGAAGAATGCTACGAAACAGCCAAGAAAATTTTGCGTGAAAATCGTAGTGTTACAGACCGCTTAGTGGATCTGTTAATAGAAAAGGAAACCATTGACGGCACTGAATTTCGTCAGATTGTAGCTGAATATACTGACGTACCTGAAAAGCCGCAATACGTACCCCAACTGTAATCACAATTAGATTATAGGCAAAATGGGTGTGGTCTTCTTACCACACCCATTTTTTTAGTAGGTAAACACTGCTGTATGTTCTTACTATTGAGTTTATTTTATACAAAGAGGAAGCGCTATCAATTAGAGATTAATACCAAGCAGTTCTAAAGTCCGAAAATGCCTACATGGGTGTTGTATATAAGAATCTAACCTTTTAATTTCTCAAAGATGAATAGTAAAGCTAAATTATTGACTCTTGCTAGTTTAGCCGTTACCTTTTCTGGTCTTACAGTAGGGACAGTTCTAGCACAGTCAAAATTAACAAATCAGCCCAAACTAGCTATTAATGGAATTGGGTCAGTCAGAGTTGGGATGACTGTTTCCCAAGCAGCACAAGCTGCTGGTACTCGGCTAACTGGCGATGCGCCCAATAAATATTGTTACTACGTTAAGCCACAAGGGAAATCTCAGGATATTGGCTTCATGGTTGCAGAAGGTCGTATTGCTAGGGTAGATGTATGGAGAAATAGCAAGATTAGTACCCTCAAAGGTGCAAAAATCGGTGATACCGAAGCGCGGATTAAGTCACTCTATCGAGGACAAATTCAAGTTATGCCGCATCACTATGTTCAAGGTGGACATTACTTGACCTTTATACCGAAGGATGCAGCGGATAAAAACTATCGCGTAGTGTTCGAGACGGATGGCAAACGGGTTACTCAATTCAGATCGGGTAAACTCCCAGAAGTCCAATTTGTAGAAGGATGCAGTTGATTCCCATGCTTGACACATGGGATAGTGCGTTGGCTAGGACTAACGCACCCGAAAATAGGCGATCGCTTTTTTCAATTCAAAATTACCTTTCCACTTCATCCACTGCTTTAGGAACCCCAGCAGTTAGCACCTCATGTCCTGTGCTTGTAACTAAGACATCATCTTCGATGCGAATCCCAATCCCCACCCAGCGAGGATCTATTTCTGGCTGGTCTTCTGCTGGCTTAGTATCTGGCACAATATAAAGTCCTGGTTCTATAGTCAAAACTTGACCTGGTTGTAAAAGCTGCGGGTTATCGCCATGCTGATAAACTCCCACATCATGAACATCCAAGCCTAACCAATGACTGGTGCGATGCATATAAAATGGCTTATATTTTTCTTCCTCAATTAATTTGTCAATTTCACCTTTGAGGATGCCAACTTCGACTAAACCTTCAGTGAGAATGCGTACTGCTGTATCGTGAGCTAAATTGAAGGGATTACCTGGTTGTACTTGAGCGATCGCCTGTTTTTGTGCTTCTAATACAATCTCATACAATGTCTTTTGTTCTGGCGTAAACTTACCCCCTACCGGAAATGTCCGGGTAATATCGGAGTTGTAATAACCATAAGCACAACCAGCATCGATCAGCAGCAAGTCTTGCTGTTGCATTTGGCGGGTATTCTCAATGTAGTGCAGTACGCAAGCATTGGCCCCAGAAGCCACAATTGAAGGATAAGCAGGCCCCATTGCACCTCGCAGCCGAAATATGTGTTCTATCTCTGCTTGGATCTCGTACTCATAACGTCCGGGTGCTGTAACTTCTAATGCATAATTGTGTGCTTCAGTGGCGATCGCCGCAGCTTGACGCATCAAATCCAACTCCGATGGACTTTTCACTAGTCTCAT
Organism: Mojavia sp.; assembly: GCF_059505145.1. NCBI lineage: Bacteria > Bacillati > Cyanobacteriota > Cyanophyceae > Nostocales > Nostocaceae > Mojavia > Mojavia sp. The sequence continues at coordinate 277,282 of NZ_JCACKA010000124.1, read as the reverse complement.
GCTGTGTAGGATTGGGCCAGTATCTTCAATCGCAATTGGCCCTGTACCGCGCTTGGGATAAGTCCGCAGTAAATGCTGATAATGACCTAAAATTTTGTCATTAAAAGTGCGATCGCGTCCTAAATGGTAATACAGGCGATCGGCTTTTTCCAAATACTGTGGCAACTTTTCATCCAGATCAGTAATTGGGTAAGCTTCATCTGCACCGTAAATTTCCTTCGCTGCATCTACCCCACAACGATAACCAGTCCAAACCTCCTTCTCCCGCTCCTTCGGTTGGACAAACAGGATAAACTGATGTTCTGGGTGATGGGGTGCTAACACAGCCACAGCCTGGGGTTCGTTGAAACCAGTCAGGTAAAAGAAATCACTATCTTGACGATAAGTGTATTCCACATCGTTGTGCATCACTGCCATTGGCGCACTCCGAAAAATAGCAGTGCCATTGCCAAGTTTTGACATTAACTGCTGACGACGCTCCCGATATTCTGCTTGCATAGCCACTTTGTTTCTCAAATATGGTGATATCTTAACGTTTACTTACTACAGATTACATACATGACACGTATTAGACGTATTCAATAATTCAAATGATTTAACTAGTTGGACATAAATAAATTAATTTATGGAGATCGGGAACAGACAAATTATGTCTTGAATAAATAACAATTGATATTAACAGTAATTATGTTTACAGAAAATAACATACATAAAAATATTTTTGAACGGTTCATATTAGACTTGAAAATTTTAAAACAATCATTTATAAATGCATATCTGACATTTATCCAAAAAAGATTATAAACAAATATTCTAATCGAGGTAAATGTTATCAGTTAACAGAAATGACATCGATAAAATAGCTAAAACTTTTATGACACCAATCATAAAAACACATCATGCTTGGACAAAAAAGCAATTCAAACTTAGCATTAGGAAATAGTTCAACAGCATCATCTGGTCTAGAACAGTTGAGATGGAATGATTATAAATTTGATATCAGTAATGGAAATCAGTCATTTTTAGGCAGAAGCAGTTCCTCATCTGAATATGCAGGAGCACAGTCGAGACTGCCATCAACAAAGTCTTTATTTGGAGCCAACCCAAATCCGAATCCTTACTTAACTAGTGCGGCGATCGTTCCTGATTTTAACGCTGATGGCAAGACAGATAAAATCTGGGTCGATAGTCAAACAGGTGAAACTCAAGTCTGGCTGATGGACGGTACAAATGTTATCCAGAAAGGTTCTCTGGGTCAAATTGATGTATCTTCCACGGTATATAAAATTGGCGATTTTAACGCCGATGGTAAGACAGATTTCCTGTTGCGTAATCAGGTAACAGGTGAGAATAGCATTGTGCTAATGGATGGAACAAACGTTGCCAACTTCATTCCCATAGATACACTTGACGCATCTTGGACTCCTTATATTGGCGATTTTGATAGCGATCGCAAAACCGATATCCTATGGCGTAATAATCAAACAGGTCAAAACGCCATCTGGCTAGTGGATGCTACCAACCCCAACCAAGTCGTTAAAAGTGCAACCTTTATCGAATCAGTTGATCCAAGTTGGACTCCTACCATGGTCGATTTCGACGGTAATGGCAGAACAGACATCTTCTGGCGTAGCGCAACGGGTGAGAACAGCGCTTGGTTTATAGATGGTACTCAGGCTAATAAGAGTGCGCTAGAAACACTAGACCCAACCTGGACTTTTAGCCTTGGTGATTTCAACGGTGATTTCCGCTCAGATCTCCTCTGGCGGAACACTACAACAGGTGAGAACAAAATTTGGCAAGCAAATTCCTTATTACCAAATAGCGTCTTCTTCACTGAGGGGTCTCTGACAACGCTTGATGCTAACTGGAAATCTAGTATTGCTGATTTCAACGCCGATGGTAAGACAGATATCTTCTGGCACAATGAGGCAACTGGTGAAAACACCTCATGGCTAATGGATGGTGCAACAATCACTACTGAAACTTTCCTTTCACCCACCCCAACATCTTCAAAAGCATCGTTTGGCGATTTCAATAACGATGGCAGAACCGACATCTACTGGCGCGATTACGCAGGTGGTGCGGATGAAATTTGGACAACGAATACAGATGGCACAACAGTCACTAAGACTCCTATCGCCGAGACAGATAGGCTTTCTCCTGTACAAGTAGGAGAAGATGGTCAAGTAATAGTAGGGCCAGATGGTCTACCTCTACAAAAGTGGATTACCTTCTAAGACCTGACCTATTTGTTTAGGCAGCAAATTAGTTACACCTTTAGTTCTATGTCAGCAGTGAAAAAAAGTCAAAGCGTACTTCTAGCTTTGCCATCAAGAGCTTTGACTGATTACATAGTTACAGTTTTGTAGCCAAGCTGAGTAGAGTTTAACAATAATATTTTCTCTACTCATACTGAGTTAGTTTCAGGGAGAGATTGCCATTCTGAGTACGGAACATAGCAGAAGATCAAGGTAGCTTTACCACTACGCGACTACCCCTGCTCAGAAAACTTTGAACTGTGGAGAAGAAAGCAAGCTGTAAAGAGGAAAGATTCTCTTCCTCCCTCTTAGTCCAACCTAGTTTTAAAACTTGTAACTCAAGGTTTGAATTACACTATTCTCTGGCAAGTTACCAGAGCTAATAGTAATCGAGTCACTATTACTACGACGTACTGTTGTACCGTCCATCACGGTCAAAAACTCATCTAATGGCGAAATATCGCACTTAGCAGCATCTGCGGCTTGTGTACGATAATGGGTGGGAATTACCAGCTTGGGATTTAATATCTGAACTGCTTGCTTTGCTTCTTGGGCATTGTAAGCTTTTGCACTTCCCCCTACAGGGATGAATGCCACATCAGGACGCCCCATAAGAATTTTTTGCTCAATGGAAATAGGTGCAGCAGCGCCCCCTAAGTGCAGGATATTAACTCCCGCTTGCTTCCAACTCCAAGCAGTATTGATACCAAATTGTCTACCACCTTTACGATCGTGGTCTATGGCAATACCTTGGAACTTAATACCTTGGAACTCGTAAACTCCAGGTTCGTAAATTAGCTTTGGCTTTCCTGGAAGTCCATCCACTGCACCTTCATCCAGCAGTTGACTACTAATTAGTACTAAATCTGCCACTACTTTCGGTGAACGATACCCAGCAGTGCAGCCAACGGGACGAAATGGATTTACGAGAATTCTCACACCGCCGCCCGTAAACAGAAAGCAAGTATGACCCAACCATTGAACTGATAAACCGCTAGATTGCGCGTCAGCTTGAGATTCAGAAATTAAGGTAGTAAGAAAAGCTGTTGCCAAGCCCGCCCCAGCATAGCCCATCAACTGTCGTCGTTTCATTAATTACTCTCTCGACTGTAATTGTTCCAGAAAGTTTCGCAGCAATTGCTTGCCTGAAGATGTTAAAACACTCTCTGGGTGAAACTGGACGCCTTGAATATGAGGATAGTTCCGGTGTCGTACTCCCATAATAGTACCATCTTCAACCCAAGCGGTGATTTCTAACACATTGGGGCAAGTCTCGCGGTCAATAACCAGACTGTGATATCTGGTTGCAGTTAGGGGATTTTCTAATCCCTGGAAAACTCCTACTCCGGTGTGAGACACCTGAGAAGTTTTGCCATGCATTAACTCTGGAGCAGAAACGATTTTACCACCGAACACCTGACCAATGCTCTGATGTCCTAAACAGACGCCCAAAATTGGCAAACTAGAACCTAGTTGTTCAATTAAACTTAGGCTGATTCCGGCATCTTCTGGGCGACCAGGGCCTGGGGAAATAACTACAACCTCAGGATTTAAAGCCCGAATCTCATCTACAGATATTTTATCGTTGCGAAAAACCTTGATATCTGCCGCCACTGGGAACTCTGCCGCTAGTTCTCCCAGGTACTGCACTAAATTATAAGTAAAACTGTCGTAATTATCGATGACTATAATCACAGCTCATAGCTCCTGGTTATTACCACTTATACCATTTTGTTGAATTATTACCAGATTTAAATTGCTGTAAACGTCATCAATTATGGAATAAAACAAAGATGAGTGCTTAACCAAACCTACAAAGCTGACATAATTAAATTTGCCAGGCGGGGGAGTAAGAGCATCCCAGCTACCAGCACTGCTACCAAAGCTGATACCAGCACAGCGCCAGCAGCACAGTCTTTAGCAATTTTTGCTAACTCATGATAGGTCTGCTTTACAGTTAAGTCAACCAGCGACTCAATGGCTGTATTGAGTAACTCTAAAGCCAAAACTAAACCACTAGTTATACCAATTACTGCTATTTCTACCGGAGAAAGATGCAACACAATGCTTAAGGCGATCGCCATAGCGCAAACAGCTACATGGATGCGAAAGTTGCGTTGAGTATGAAAACTATAGCTGATTCCAGCCCAGGCATACTTAAAACTAATCAATAAACTAGAAGCAACTTGCCAAGAGAGTTCCCGTTCGTTAGTCACAAGTGATGGTAAGCAGTTTGGCGTTGATGGAGGAGAGATTTGTTGGGACATAGGCTTAAAAATCCTAAAATGGAGTGTGTCAAGTCAGTCAAGTCAGAATCTGCGGCGATTTTAAGGGCAAAATCAAGTTTTAAGCAATTTTCTTCAAAAGCATTTTTTAAATCAATACCCCTAAACATTCACTTTTAAAGAGATACAGATAATTGCTACTCTATGTCAAGAGCAATACCTATTTCTCTCAGCAATATTACTTGCTGTTCTAACATTCTTACCAAACTTTCTTCATCAGGATGATCCCAGCCCAATAGGTGGAGTAAGCCGTGAGCAACTAACCAAGCCAGTTCAGTTCGCAAACTATGCTCCTGCTGTTGGGCTTGGCGTTGTGCAGTATCTACAGAAACTACAATATCACCTAGATACAAAGGTTCAGAAGCAAACATTTCCTCGATTTGAGGATAATCTACCTCTAAGCCAGCAAAGGCTAAAACGTCTGTGGGCTTGTCCTGGTGGCGATATTGGGCATTCAGTGACTTAATTTCCGCATCATCTGTCAAACGCAGTCCTATTTCATAACTTGACGCTGGCGGAAGATCAGGGTGAAGTATTTCCAACCAGCGAACAAACCATGTTTCCCAAGTTTCACCAGCGATACGGTCATCAGTAGCCCCAAAAGTCAGTATTTTTTCTGGGGACGACTCATAAAAACAATCTTGCACATCTAGTTCAACTTGCACCAGTTACAAAGTCTCCTAGGCACTCAGGGTTTTGGTTTGTTGTCAGCGAGTTAGGTAAGCAAGACCTACAAATACAGCTAAAAGCCCCACAGTGGTAAGTACAAAATGTTTCACAGAGGTGCCACCCTTCCTCACCATGTTTCGCATGGCGAGTTTGACGTAGCTAGGTTGAGGTTCCGTTGATGGAGAGTTGCTCATGATGGTTTGATAACAAACTCTTTTATATATAAATGTAACAGTTAACCTTGAGTAAAACTTTCATTTTGCTGATTTAGGATTGGGGATTGGGGATCGGGTATTGGCTATTAGATATCTAAAAACACTCTTTCCCAGCCCCCAGTCCCCAGTCGCTAGCTCCTAATCTCCAATTACGCAGGAGTACTTTCTACCAATTGGTTTTCTTGCCGCAGATAAGCTTGGATAAACGCGTCAAGGTCGCCGTTCATCACATCTGTAATAGCAGTCGTTTCCGTATTGGTACGCAAATCTTTCACCATTTGATAGGGGTGAAACACATAATTACGGATTTGGTTACCCCAAGAAGCTTCCACCATATCACCTCGAATTTGGGCAATTTCTTGAGCGCGTTGCTCACGGGCAATTACCAACAGCTTTGCTTTGAGGCGAGTGAGGGCTTTCTCTTTATTTTGTAGCTGGGAGCGTTCTTCTGTACAGCGCACAGCAATACCAGTAGGAAGGTGAACAATCCGCACTGCCGTTTCTACCTTGTTGACATTCTGTCCACCTTTACCACCAGCTCGGGATGTGGTAATTTCCAAATCCTTTTCTGGAATATCTAGATGCACGGAGCTATCTATTTGTGGCATTACTTCCACCCCAGCAAAACTAGTTTGCCGTTTGCCGTTGGCATTAAATGGTGAAATCCGCACTAAGCGATGTGTACCAGTTTCCGATCGCAAATAACCATAGGCATAGCGACCAGTAATTTCCAAGGTTGCTGACTTAATTCCGGCTTCATCACCTTCCGACTCTTCAGCTAAAGTCACCTTATAACCGTGGGCTTCTGCCCAACGGGTGTACATCCGCATCAGCATAAACGCCCAGTCTTGGGCATCTGTGCCACCAGCACCAGCATTAATTGTCAGTACTGCTCCTTTATCGTCATAGGGCCCGGAAAGTAATTGTTGTAACTCCCACTGATCGAGTTCCCTATTGAGCTTAGTAATAGTAGATTCCGCTTCTTGCAATAGCGCTTCGTCGGTTTCTAACTCCAGCAACTCAACAACAGCCTTGGTATCTTCTAGACTAACTTGCCAGTGATGATACTGCTGGAGGTGAGCTTTGAGGTCATTAAGTTCTTGCAGTGTTTGTTGAGCCTGCGTTTGGTCGTTCCAAAATTCTGGCTGGGCTGATATTTGTTCCAGGTCTTGAATTTTGGCAGTCAGTGCAGGTACGTCAAAGATAGTCCTGGGTTTTACCCAGGCGGCTAGACAACGTTTCGATTTCGCGTTTGAGTTCTAAGACATCCATAGTGCTTATTCAAAGATAGAGCGCTTTGATTTTTGGAGCATTGCGCTTGAGTCTATTTGTATTTTTGATTTTAGCTGTAGTTGAGCAAGTTCTTTCGCCACACTTAGATAAGTTGCAAAAATTACTTGAAACTATCCGGTAATAGCTCATCTAATGAAAAAACCGTGGTTGTTGAGGTTAAACCACGGCAATAATTTATACAAACTTACAGAATGTTGAGTACCTACGGGTGCTTAATCACGGCTGTTGAGAGCAATAAGCAAGCGCAAGATAAAGATGAACAGGTTGATGTAGGTGAGGTACATCGACAAAGCCGCAGGCAAATACTCGTCATTGCGATAAGTGCGGGGCAAGATGTAGAAATCAACTACAGATGCCCCAGCAAACAGAAATACTCCCAAACCAGAAATAGCGATTTCTAACCAAGTTGGTGTGTAAACCCCAAACAAGGCAAACACGAATTGAGTCAGACAAACTACCACTAAGGCGATAACGCCGAGAGAGATGGTTTTTGTCAAAGCCATGCCGTCTTGTTCAGAAAGATTTGAACCAATTTGACGGGCGGCAATAAAGGTGATGCCACAACCAAGGGCGGCCAAACCAATGCCTTGAATGCCAACGCCTTGGGTTCTCAAGGCGACAAACACTAAACCACTGAGAGTATATCCAGATAAAAGGCTGTAGGTAGCCAAAACAGGCAGGGCAACACCCTTGTTACCTTTTGCAGCAACATTTTGAGCCACAAAGAACAGAATTAACTCCAAAATGACCGCGCCAATGAAGGTGGGGAAAAATAATCCGGGGTTGGTACGGATAACTCCTAAACCACCGTAGGTTCCTAATGCCGTTAGCACAAGACCGCCACCGACAAAAGGAAGAGCATTGGCAATGACATTTGGCCCCACGATCGCTTGAGTTTTAGCCTCACGAATCGCGTCACGAAAATTGCTGGTATTGCTCATAATTCAAAACGGATTCCAATAAACATCCTGATTATTTCCATTTTTACCAATATTTCCAGCTACTAACTAGGCGTTGGTACTCCTCGTACTAAAGTAGCAATGAACTTACTTAGGTGCAGCAATGCGTGCTGTGAGTAATTTTTCTGTCCGTGGTGCAGAAATTATAAACTTTAATTAAGAATTCAAATTAGACGAATTTTTTTCTGAGATTAATGCAAAATCGGTCTATGTTTCCCTCGGCATTAGAGATGTTTGCTAGATAAATAGTACATTTTTTGGCATAAATAGTTGGCGTTTATTGGGCAAACTAAAGATTAAGAGCCGCTGCAATTGTTGTCTATAAAAGAAAATTAACCTGCAATAGATCAGGAAGCAAAATCATGCGTATAAATACTGAAAAGTGGAGTAAGACCCCCCACAAGTTCAGTAAAACGACGATGGTTTAATCAACGTTGTCTAAGGAAAATAATTACAGCTTTGATGACAATATACGCAACTCCATTTTTTCAGAAAAAGGAGTTTCACCAAAGGAATTTTTATATGGCAGCAAGTGAGTCCTCTGTGCGAATTGATGGTATAGAGCTGTTGCACTCATACCACCAGAATCCTTCTATTAAACTGCGTAATCAACTTGTACAGCTACATACTGGCTTAGTAAGAAAGATGGCTCATAAGTTCAGCCATCAGTGTAATGAACCTTATGAAGATTTAGAACAAATCGGTTATTTCGGTTTAATTAGGGCAATTGAACGTTTTGATCCCAGCCAGGGATATGCTTTTAGTTCCTTTGCTGTTCCATATATTCGCGGTGAGATGCTGCATTTTTTGCGCGATCGCAGTACACTTTTAAAAATTCCCCGTCGTTGGCAAGAATTATATAATGAGGGGCAAAAGGTACGTAAAGAATTAGCAATGTCTTTAGGTCGCCCTCCCAAAGATGCTGAAATTGCCAGCCAGCTTCGTGTATCTGTGCAAGAATGGCAAGAAACCAAATTAGCTGCTCAAAATCGGATGCCTTTGAGTTTAGATGCGACCGCAACTAACTATGTTGATTGCCAAATAACTTTGGGTGAGGCGCTTCCTTGTCCCCGTTCTGCTACTCTTCAACAACAAGAAGAAGAACGGCAACAACTCCAAGGAGCAATAAGTTTGTTAGAAGAAAAGCCCCGCATGGCAGTTGAATTAGTATTCTTAAAAGAACTTTCGCGTAAAGATGCTGCTAAAAAAATTGGCACCAGTCCGATGACGGTAACGCGATATCTGCAAAAGGGAATTCAAGACCTCATTTGTTGTTTACAACCACAGGTGATTGCAACAGGGTCTTGATTAATTCAAAATTCAAAATTCCAGTATGACCAATTATTACTAATTAATTATCGGGATTTTAAGTCGGCGATCGCACCTTTGGTCATGGCAGCAATAGCTTTATCGGTCGCTTTTGGCAAATGATAATACTTACCTCCCGCAGTTTGCGCTAATTCCTTAGCAAAGCCAGTAGAAACAAATTTACTCTCCGTATCAATTACTAATAGTTGCATCCCCAAAGCTCGGATTCGAGCAGCAATTTCTAACAATTCGGCTTTGATATCTGGCTTCTCACCTGGTTCTAGCTGTTCACCTAAAGAACGTGCTAAGGGAATATTGCCCCGCCCATCGGTTATCGCTACAACCACGACTTGCCCAATATCTCCACTCATTTGGGCATTCAAGCCAACGCGTACAGCTTGGGTTAAACCATGAGCTAAGGGCGAACCACCGCCACAAGGCAACCTTTCCAAACGGTTACGTGCCAAGGCTATCGAACGTGTTGGAGGTAATAACACCTCTGCTTGTTCTCCTCGGAAGGGGATTAAAGCCACCTGGTCGCGGTTTTGATAAGCTTCGGTTAAAAGTTGCATTACTGCACCTTTAGCTGACTGCATCCGATTTAGAGCCATAGAGCCAGAAGCATCTACCACAAACACTATTAGCGCCCCGGCTTTGCGTACCAAGCGCTTGGCGCGAATGTCTCCTTGTTCGACAATTACTTTGCGATCGGGGTGTCTTTCGCGTCGTGCTTTTTGATATGGAGCAGCAGCTCTCAAGGTAGCATCTACTGCAATTCGTCTCACTTTGCCTTTGGGCAACATTGGCTTAATATAGCGTCCTCGGTCTTCGGAAAATATCACACTCCGACTACCAGATTTGCCTTGGCGCTTGGCCATTTGGGCAAAATAAAGCACGCTGTCATCGAGGATTACCCCTTCCGGATCAAAAATAAATTCTTCCGGGATGCTTGGTGGTTCTTGTTGTTCTTGCTCCTCTTGCTCTTCTTCCTGTTCGTCTTGTTCTTGTTCTGATTCGTCTTGAGCTTCAGGCGGGGGAGGAGGTGGCGGTGGTGGTGGTGCTTGTTCGGGTGGTGGTGTCTGCACGATTGTCGCCCGTGGTACAATTACCAACTCTACAGCACGACGCAAATCTTCAGCATTGACTGTATTGCGTCCTTCCAAAGCTGCTGCGGCTTTGGCAACTCGCACAGCAAATAACTCAGCACGGTGTCCTTGGACTCCGCCACGAAGTGCCTCATCTACTAAATAAGCAATTTGTTCGCGGGTAATGGTTACATCTTTCAACCATTCCCGCGCCAGGATTATTTGAGTTTTGAGAGCGTCTAAGTCTTCATTATATTGTTGAAGAAACTCTTGGGGAGACTGGGAGTAAGCGATCGCTTGCTCTACTGCTTGTACTCTTTGATCTAAGCCGAGTACACCGTCTGCTGAAAGGGCGATCGCAATTCTATCTAGTAAATGCTCCCGTAATGCTCCTTCTTCTGGGTTATAGGTGGCAATAAACAGTGACTTGCAGGAATGTTGAAAGCTTATGCCTTCTCGCTCTATTTGGTTGCGTCCCTCGGATAATACTGTCAGTAGCTGATTGCTGATTTGGTCATCTAGTAAGTTAATTTCGTCCACATATAAGACACCCCGGTTGGCTGTGGCGAGTAACCCAGGCTGAAATACAGTGTCTCCTTGTTTTACTGACTGTTCCACATCCACAGAACCCAGGAGTCGGTCTTCTGTCACTCCTAGAGGAATTTGCACAAAAGGTGCAGGGATAATTTCGGTGGGAACATCTTGAATATCTTTATCTGCGTATTCTGCTAAAAGTTTGTCATCCCAATCTTCTGGGTGATTAGGGTCGCAATTGCTGATTGAGCCTTGAACAACTTCAATCGGTGGTAGCAGAGCATGGATTGCACGAGCCATCACAGATTTTGCCGTACCGCGACGACCTGCGATCGCTACTCCCCCCAACCCAGGATCGACTGCTGCTAAAAGTAAAGCTAATTTAATTGCTTCTTGCCCAACTACGGCTGTTAGGGGAAAAGAAGTGATTGTAGGGTTAATAGTAGGCGCAGGCATTGTTTGCAAAATAGCTAGTCTCGGCTCTTAGCATATCAATGTTCTGGCACATTTAGAATAAGTGTTGTGACAAGTTTCCCCAAGGGAGCAAAATGTATGAGTATTGCTCAAGCTAAACGCTTCACTTTAGACGAATATCACAGACTTACAGAATTGGGCTTTTTCCATGAGGATGACCATATTGAATTAATCAACGGAGAAATCATCCAAATGGTATCAAAGGGTAGACCACATGAAACTTGTTTGCGAAGGTTATGGAAAGAACTCCCAAAACTTGTAGGAGATAGGGCAACTTTGCAATCTCAAGCCCCAGTTACGTTACCTCCTAACAGCGAACCTGAACCAGATTTTGCTATTCTCCAAAACCGATCTGATGATTATCTATCCGCTCACCCTGCACCTACTGATGTGTTACTGGTCGTAGAGGTTTCAGATTCTTCTTTAGATTATGACCAAGTTGTGAAAATTCCCCTTTATGCTAAAGCTGGAATTTCTCATTATTGGATATTCAATTTATTTGATAATCATTTGGAATGTTACAGCGAACCCTATCAGGATAGTTTAGGTAAATCTGGTTATGCAAATAAACGAATTATTTTACCCGATCAAATAATATCTTTACCGGGCTTACCTGATTTATCTGTTGATTTAAGTAAGATATTCCCGCCAAAACTGAATTATTAATATTTTATGGCTTATAGTGATTTCAAACTTGCTAATATCATCGATACTTTTGGTTTAATTATCCACGAGTCATCTGGAATGTTTGCAAGTGTACAGGAGCAAGAATGTAGTGATTTATTATCTACAATTCTTAGAGAAAATGTTGACTTAGCCGTAGCTATCAGTTCCGATAAAGCTCGTAGCGAAATGATAATTAGCCCGATTTTATTAGAAATTAGACGCAAATTTAATTATGAAATCAGTTTGTTTTCTGGAGTCGATTTTACTGTTGATAGCCAACGTGGGCTAAATGGTTTTTGTGATTTTATCTTAAGCCTGTCTTCCGAGCAGTTGCTTGTACGCAGCCCGGTGATTGTCCTTGTAGAGAGCAAAAAGGAAAACTTAAGGTCTGGTTTAGCACAATGTATTGCCGAAATGGTAGCTGCCCAATTTTTTAACGAGAAAAGTCAAAATCAAATCAAGGCTATATATGGTGCTGTTACTATCGGTACTATCTGGCAATTTATGAAGCTTGAAGGAAATATAGTTTCGATTGATTTGAGTGAATATTATATCAATGATATTAAAAAAATATTAGGCATTTTGTATAGTGCGATCGCAGAAAGTAAGCTGTAAATTATTTATCAGTGTGAAAACTGAGAAAAGACTTTAGTTTAATTATTCAAGTTGATATATAGGAATCCGATTTGATTTTTGAACAAATGACCTACTCTTGAAGCTTAAGTGTAGGGGGGTAATGTACTGTAGTCAAAATGCTGTATTATTATTTACTAAAAAATATATTGACAACCGTATTCAGTTGTGTAAGTCTATATTTAGACAGCAAAACAACTGCGCTCTAAAGTAAAACTCTCAGGTGCAAGTATTGGTAGCTGTCTCAGCGGTATAATTCCTATTTTACCTGCTATATTTCTTGTTTACCTTCGGCTGATTATTTAGCTGAATGTTACTTTAAGACTTCTATAAATTTAGAGTCCAAGAACAAAAAGATTATTTATCTAAATGTTCATCCGGAAGTAAACGCGAAATGCAGCAGTTAAAGTAGGAATTCTATAACTGAGACTGAAACTAATTCAGCTTGTAATAGTGAGACGTTGTACTATTAAAGCAATTTTTAGTACAAATATATTTTAGATGTATTATCTGTTGAAGCTGTCCAGTTCACTAAAATACTGGAACAATGAAAATGGTTGCTCATCTAGCCTCAAACGGACAAATAAATCAGCAGAAGCGTTTAGTTTCCATCTATTGGGATTATCAGAATACTAAATTAAGCCTAGATACAGTCAAACTGTTATTGGACTTTTCCAAATGCAAAGGACGTTTAATTTGTAAAAACGTTTATTATAATTCGCAGTGTGCAGATCAAGCTGCTGCAAGGAATAGTATAGCTAATCTTGATTTTAAGTGTCTTGATGTTCCTTGCCCTCTTAAAAACAGTGCAGACAATCAATTAATAGCTGACTGTCTTGAAGATATTCACAGCAATGTATCTCCAGACATAGTTATTCTTATATCTGGAGATGGAGACTTTGTGAAATTGGTTCGGAATCTGCAAAAATTAGGTAAACAGGTTATCATTTTTGCTCAAATAGGTAATGTAAAACAAAAACTAAAAGAGCTTGCTGATGAATTTCGTTTTGTAGAGGAGTTACGTGAGTTAGTTGGTAATAAGGCTCAAACTCAAAACACTGCTGTTGATTCTCAAATTAATTACAATGAGGCTAAAGATTACTTGATTGCAGCTATCAAAACTGCCTTAAGTCAAAATAAGCCTACGGCATTTGGCTGCATTGACAAATTGATGCGTCAGCTTTGCCCTAAATATCAGGGAGTTTCTTCTATTTGTACATCTAAAGGCAATAAATTTAAAAAATTTAGTCAGTTTGTTGATGCTGCTGTAAAGGATGGGAAAGTCACAAGGCAGAATCAACAATTGTTTTTACATGAGTTAGACAAAGTTGCTGCTTGAACTTGCTTTTGAGAACCTAGTTGAGCAAAACAACTAGGTTTTATAAAACACCGCTATTCGCGGTTTTTTCATGTTTAAAGATAATCAAACCTGCATAATTACCCAACAATCTATTTCTGCAACAAGCCAAATCATCAAAATGCATAAACTTCTAACATTCCGCGATGAAAAACTTCTGCGTCGTGCGCTTACTCACCGTTCTTATGTTCATGAGAACCCAGGAGAAGGTGAACACAATGAACGTCTAGAGTTTCTTGGTGATGCTTTACTGAATTACTTAAGTGGGGATTACCTCTATCATCGTCATCCAGAAAAGGGAGAAGATGAATTAACACGGCGGCGTTCGGCGCTGGTAGATGAGAAGCAATTGGCAAAGTTTGCCGAAGAGGTAGATTTAAACTTTAAGATGCGTTTAGGAAAAGGTGCTATTCAAGATGGAGGATACTATAACCCCAATTTACTCAGCAGTACCTTTGAAGCTGTCATTGCCGCTTACTATCTAGATAACGATTCTAATATTGAAGCAGTTCGTGCAATTATAGAACCACTGTTTGATTCAGTATCTGAAAATATTGTTATAATTCGCTCTAATGTAGACTCAAAAAATCGCTTTCAAGAATGGGTGCAATGTAATATCACCCCAACTCCCCCCAAATATGTCACAGTGCAAATCGGTGGTTTATCTCATGCACCAGAGTTTTTAGCACAAGTTTTTGTGGATGAAAAAGTGTATGGAGAAGGTAAGGGACGCAACAAGAAAACTGCTGAGAAAGCTGCGGCTGAGGATGCACTAGCTAAGTTAAAAAAACAAGGGTTGTTGTAAAGATGATTTTTTATTTAGCGCAAAGGAGTTGCACCTTTGCGGTATAATTAGCTATTTTAAATTTTCAATTGCAAAGGCAAAGTCACAGAGAAAGTGGAACCAACTCCTACCTGAGAAACTAAATTAATTTCTCCTTGCAGTAGTTTTACTAGTCGTAAAACTATTGCTAACCCTAGTCCAGTGCTTTCGGGAAGGTAAGACATATCGCTAGAACCTACTCGAAAGTACGGTTCAAAGATTCGGGTTTGGTTTTCTGGTGTAATACCAATTCCGGTGTCAGCAACTGCAATTACAAAGTGTGAGGGGATTGCTGATTCTGGATTTTGCAATACCTCACAGTTTATATTTATAGTTCCTGATTCTGTGTAGCGAATCGCATTGCTAACTAGATTTGTGACTATTTGTTGTAATTGCAAAGCATCTGTAATTACTTCTTCGCAAGCGCGTTCGCCTTTGGCGTTGGCGAAGCCATCGCAATCAACTACAATTTCTAAATTTTTCTCTCTAGCTAAAGGTTCCAACATTTCACAGACATTGCTAATTAATTCACGTACATCTGTAGGTGCTGGTTCAGGCATTATCTTTCCTGCATCATATCGTGAGAGTTCTAATACATCGTTGATTAGCCGCAGTAGGTGCCTACCATTACGTAACACGCGCTCAATATGTTCTACATTTATATAGTTCTCTATTACCGCAGTTTGCTGTCGTTGTTGGCGCAAAAATAGATCCGAGTAGCCAATAATTGAAGTTAGAGGACTTTTTAATTCGTGGGCTAGTTGGGAAAGATTATCTTGATTACTGCTAACTAAGCGATTTAATTCTTCATTATGCAGCCTAAGCGACAAATATAGTTGCTGTAGTTCTCGCAAACTTGCCTCAAAATAACTATTAAAACACCGGGCGATCGCTTCATCAATCACAGTATCAATCAAACGCATAGCACGAATGATTTCTGCTGGTGTTCCCTGCAATAAATATGTTTCTATAGTTTCAAATATAACTGTTCTTAGCAAATGATATTCTCGCGCAATTTCTGATGGGTCAAAGCCTTGTTCTGCCCGGAGTATTCCATGCTCCCAACTAGCAACAACTATTGATTTAACATCATTACCTTGAGATTTAGAAAGCACTGTTACCATCGCTTTAATAACCTCAGGCAGATGATTTCTTATTGCTGTGTAAGATAAGTCATCAGCACTTTCAATATGCCTATCTTGACGAACCTCTTCCACCCACTTTTGAAGGATAGATTCAGTTTTTTCAGCCAGTAATTGACTAAAATCCATTATCTTAAATATTACAAATAGATAGATGTTTAAAATTCCAGATGCAATTAGTCTATCAAGAGCGGTGTCAAAATTACAAAATTAAGAATAAAACAAAACTACCAAAAGATATAGATTTTACTTGATTTACTTATCAACCGCTGAATTACCGAAAGTCGGCGATAAAGCCCACTCCAACAAGAGGGGTAGGATGAATCTTCCCCTTGGCTTGGGGCATTGGGGAGCCAGTGTCGTGAGCGGGTTTCCGGACTTGAGGCAACTGGCGCGATCGGGCATTGGTGATTCTTCCCCATGCCCCATGCCCTTTTCCCACTTGGACGCGAAATCCCACTCATAGGGTGGGATGAGCTTAACTTGATTACTAAAACCGTATGTCTTAAGATAGAATGTATTATATTTAACTTAAACACAACAAAATAGCTAAAAGTACAACTCTGTTGATACTTGACTATTTAGCGTTGTGTACCTCTCCAGGCAGGAGATTCGCTAGGTAGCACGGCTAAATATATAAACCCAGAGATTACCAAATACTTAAAATAGCTAATATATTTCGGTATTTAAATCAACAGGTTTAATCTCAGGAGGTATGTTTTTACTGAGCAATCGTGTTATATTGTGCAAAATTAGAGTAAGTCAGCCTAATCCAGCACATCGCGGTGCGTAACGCTGGAGCGGAGGAACCAAATTGTGGGGCGTATCTTTATAAAAAGGATAAATGTGGAATCACATTTGATCCTTTAGAAGAGGGGCATCTCTCAGCCCTAGCCCGTCAGCTAACTTCGTAGGCATTGAGAGGAGACTGAAGAGATCACATTTTTGTAATCTCATCAGTGTCCAAGGCTGGTACTGCTCGGATTATTGTACCCGTGCTTACATCTGTTGAGGTTGTAGATGATATTTCAACTAAATTTAGCAGCGATCGCTGCGATCGCCAGTCAAGCGGCGTGGAAAAAAGCAAAACCTGTAATTGCCAGGGATGTATTCTTTTTGCCCGCCTTGGGGTTTTTGGGGATAATCGTACTGTGGTGGGTTGTGGCGCTTGCCAATCACGAATTGATGCCCACTCCGCCGGAGGCGCTAGTTGCTAATCTGGATTATATCTTCAACCCGTTTTATGAGCGAGGCCCTGGCAACTTGGGAATTGGTTGGTTGTTGATAGCCAGTCTGCGACGGGTATTAATAGGTTTTGTGTTAGGTGCAGTTGTAGCTATTCCTTTAGGATTTCTCATTGGTATGTCTAAATCGGCAATGCTGGCGTTGAATCCTGTGATCCAAATTTTTAAACCCGTATCGCCTTTAGCTTGGCTGCCTATTTCCTTATCTATATTCCATCTGGCAGATCCTTCAGCCATTTTCGTAATTTTTATAACCTCTTTATGGCCAACAATTATTAATACTGCTTTAGGAGTTTCTAGCGTACCTCAAGATTATTTAGATGTGGCACGAGTCCTAGAAATACCCCGTTGGCGGCGGATTACAAAAATTATTTGGCCTGCAAGTTTGCCTTATATTTTTACAGGTTTACGTATTAGCTTAGGGATTGCTTGGTTAGTAATTGTAGCTGTGGAAATGCTCACAGGTGGTATTGGAATTGGCTTTTTTGTTTGGGATGAATGGAGCCGTTTAAATCTGAGTTCAGTTTTTTTAGCAGTGCTGGTAATTGGTATAACTGGGTTAATTCTTGATTATGCTGTGGGCAAACTTCAAGAATTAGTAACTCGCCGCCCCATAGCTTCTAAATGATAAAAATTGATTGAAAGCAAAACAGTAAGATACAGCGAGACTCTGCGTGAGCTTACTACTAAATTAATCACCATTGGAGCTACAGAAATGGGTGATACTAATCACAATAACTGGACTCGACGCGACTTTTTATTAGGAATGGGAGCAACGACAGCGGGAATGGCGCTGTCATCATGTGCAATTTCAGGAAATACTGGCGCTAAAGGATTGACGGAAGAAGCTTTAGCAGTAGAGCCAGTAGTTAGATCCCAAGACTTAGAAAAACCCGATATTACTGTGGGATACGTTCCCGTTAATGATTGTGCGCCATTTGCGATCGCCTGGAAAAAAGGTTTCTTCCGCAAATACGGTTTGAACGTCAAACTCAACCGAGAAGCTAGTTGGGCAACCTCCCGTGACGGATTAATTTTTGGTCGCTTGGATGCTTCACCCGTCGTATCTGGTGCTGTCACCAACGCCAGAGTTGGCGCTGAAGGCGCACGCCATGCCCCTTTATGTGCGGCGATGACCATTCACCGCCACGGTAACGCCATGACAATGAACAAAGCCATGTGGGATTTTGGGCTACGTCCATGGTACGAGTATCAAGAAAAATATGGCGATGGCGCTTTAGAAGCATTCGGAAGGGATTTTCGCAACTACTTTAACAAGCAGCCTTCAGAAAATAAAGTTTGGGCAGTAGTGTTGAGTTCTGCGATTTACGAATACTTTGTCCGTTACATATCTGCGGCGGCTGGCGTTGATCCGCTCAAAGAGTTTCGCGTCATTATTGTACCACCACCCCAAATGGTGACAAACGTGCGGATCGGTGCGATGCAAGCTTACATGGTGGCAGAACCTTGGAATACCAGAGCAATTACAGGTAACGAAGGCATCGGCTTTACTTTCGCCCAAGGCAAGGAAGTCTGGTTAGGGCATCCAGATCGGCTACTGGGGGTGATGGAATCTTTCATCGACAAATATCCCAAAACCTATCGTTCTCTGGTGAAGGCGATGATTGAAGCTTGCCAGTATTGTAGTAAAGTAGAAAACCGCCAAGAAGTTGCCGAACTGATTACAGATCGCTCCTTTACAGGTGCAAAACCCAAAAAACCGGGTGCTGACATTACTAAGTTTACAGGCCCGGCAATTCTCGGCAATTACAACTATGGTGGGTTTGATGGCAAAGACCGCACCATCAAAGCTGCTGATACCACGATTTTTTATGATATTCCTGATAATCTCCCCAAGCAGCCAGGAGAACACGCGACATTCTTATGGAGATCCAGAAGTATCTGGTTAATGACACAGGCAGCTCGTTGGGGACAAATTAAGGAATTTCCCAAAAATGCTGAAAAGCTAGCTGCACAAGGCTGGAAAACAGACCTTTATCGGGAAATAGCCTCGGAAATGGGGATTAAATGCCCCAAGGATGATTACAAAGTAGAACCTCCAGAAGTTTTCATCGATAAAAAAGGCTTTGACCCCAGCGATCCCGTTGGCTATTTAAATAGTTTTGAAATTAGGGCTAACGCTCCCACTCGTTTCTTCATATCTTAATTCCCAAGCCTAAATCTTGGCTAACGACTAAATTATTCAGGAGCATTTGATGATGGAATATACCCCATTAGCTATCAATACCCAGAACGAAGTATTACCCCGTAATGGATTTTTAGAAATTGAAAATTTAGTCAAGTCTTATCCAACACCAGATAAAGGAAATTTTGTCGTGTTAGATGGTGTTAATCTCACCATTAGTGAAGATGAATATATTTCTGTAATTGGTCACTCTGGTTGCGGTAAATCTACTCTACTAAAAATTGTAGCTGGTTTAGAAAAAGCAACTTCCGGCTCAGTGCGGCTAGATGGCAAAGAAATTCGTAAGCCAGGAGCAGAAAGAATGATGGTCTTTCAAAACTATTCTTTGCTACCTTGGTTAACAGTCCGAGAAAATGTCCGTTTAGCTGTAGATGAAGTGCTAAAAAATGCTAATCGTGCTGAGAAAATTAGCATTGTGAATGAACACTTGGCAATGGTAAACTTAACCGCGGCGGCTGATAAATATCCCGATGAAATTTCTGGGGGGATGAAACAGCGGGTGGGCATTGCTAGAGCTTTAGCAACTCGTCCAAAAATGTTGTTGATGGATGAACCTTTTGGAGCTTTGGATGCGTTAACTAGGGGTAAATTGCAGCGGCAGGTATTAGATATCTGGGAAAACCATAGACAAGCAGTGATGATGATTACCCACGATGTAGATGAAGCAATTTATATGTCAGATCGCATTGTATTAATGACTAATGGGCCAGCAGCCACAATTGGAGAGATATTAGAAGTACCTTTTCCTCATCCCCGCGATCGCTCTGCTATGCGAAACTCAAAAGAATATTTTGAACTCCGCAACCACGCCTTAAATTTTCTTGATCGCTATTTCACTCAAGACGAGTAATTTAGACTATCATGCATTTAGTGGGTAGCCTAATTCAAATTCGTCAAATCCTGGATTTGAAGCGGAGGAACCAATTTTTGGGGCTAATCTTTATGAAAGACATCTTCCAGTCTTAGCCCGTCAGCTAACTCCGTCGGCACTGGAAGGGGCCCCCAAAAACTAAGGCTTTAATACCAGTTGTTATTGGGGTTTCTTTTACCGATTTTAGATTTTAGACTTGGAATTTTAGATTGGGTTTTTTGCCGTTTCATCCAAAATCCAAAATCCAAAATTGGTTACCCTACTTCTCGTTACTTATTCGTTTCATTCGGAGAGAAGTTAGAACTGTGAAAATCAAGCCAATGTTAGTGCGCCTTCAAAGCACCATAGGTCGAAATGATTTAATTGAGCAAATGGTATTGCTACCAGAACCAAAAAAAGCTTTTTCTCACAAAGCTTGCACAGCAAAACCAGTTAACTTGATCGTTGCTTATGACGCTTCTCCTAAAAGCCACACCGCTTTAGATATAGCTTTTTGGATTGCTCATCAAACGCGTTTGGCTACTAACACACAAGTAACAGTTCAAGCCGTTTATGTAGTAGAAGAAAATCATAATAGCCAGTATTCAGATATTTTTAGCTTTGCAAAACATCTAACTCCCTTGGAGTGTCCCGCAAGCAACGTATCTAAGACTGTCACACCCGTCTTAACTCAACCAAAACTAAAAGCGATAGCACCCCATTTACAAGAAAAATCCCTAGCTGTCCTCCAAAAAGCCGACAGAATTCTTTGGCAAGCACGAAGTCTGGCTGAGGAATGGCAAGGTTCTTTCAAATCACATCTGCGATTTGGCTGTATTGGTGAGGAACTTACAAAAGTTGTTGAATTAGAAACTGCTGATATCCTGTTTATAGGTTGTCAATCGGCTAACCATCCGATTATAGAATCACTAGGTTCAAATTTCCCCTGTGCTGTCTTGGGTATTCCTACTTGCATTGATGAATAATCACTGTCTTGAATTTCAGTAAATATTAATCGAATTAAGATTTACTCATAAGTCACCTATAGTTAGGTGGCTTTTTTCACTAAACAAAACTATAAAACAAAGTAAAAATAGAGGTAAATAGTGTGGAAAACTCGCAAGCTATCCTAAGTATTTTCACATTTATCAGTGTCATTATCTTAGTCATGACAGAATGGGTGCATCTAACCATTGCTGCCTTACTAGGAGCTTTATTTCTAGTTTTTACCAACGTCATGACTTTACAAGAAGCTGTTGGTTACATCGGTAATAGTCATGGCACATTGGGTTTATTTTTTGGAGTTATGGTACTAGTAAGGGCATTTGAACCTACTAAAATATTTGATTACCTAGCCACTCAAATGGTTCTACTAGCTAAAGGAGAAGGTAAGCGTCTATTACTAGGTATCGTGGCTATTACAACCCCTATTTGTGCAGTTTTGCCCAATGCTACAACCGTAATGTTATTAGCACCTTTAATTCCACCAATGGCACAAGAATTAGGGGTTAATTTTGTACCGTTATTAATTTTAATGGTATTTGTAGCTAATAGCGCTGGGCTACTTACAATAGTTGGCGATCCTGCCACCTTTATTGTTGGCGATGCCATTAATATTAGCTTTACAGATTATTTATTAAAGTTGAGTTTAGGTGGAGTACTTGCCGTGGCTACAGTAGTAGTCACATTACCATTTCTATTTCGCAAAATTTGGAACACAAAGCTAGAAAATCTTGAACAACTGCCACACCCACAAATTAATCATCCACGCGTTCTAGGTGCGGGTACAGTAATTATAGCTTTTGTACTGTTATTTTTTGTGATTGGCGAATCTCTACCAATTCCTCTATCACCTGCTGCTGTTGCTTTGTTAGGAGCAGCTTTAGCTTTACTTCTATCTCACCATAGCAAAATCGATTCAGTTAATAACATATTACGTGACGTTGATTGGAGTACATTAATATTTTTTATGAGTATTTTTGTACTTATTGGTGGGCTAGAAAAAACAGGTGTAATTAACGGTTTATCGGGAATTTTAGCTACAATTTTAGGAAAAAATATTGTGCTGGGTTCGCTGGTTTTATTATTCTTTGTCGGGATATTATCCAGCCTTGTCCCCAATATTCCCTTAGTGGTAGCTATGGTTCCTTTGCTCAAACAATACATTGTCAATGTCGGATTAGCATCATCAGTTGTTCTAGCACCAAACTTTCAAGGGCAATTTCCCCCAGAAGTTTTACCACTGTTTTACGCCATGATGTTTGGTGCAACTTTGGGAGGTAACGGCACACTAGTTGGTGCATCTTCTAATATCGTAGCCGCAGGAATTGCCGAGCAGCATGGACGCCGTATCTCTTTTAAAACGTTTCTCCACTACGGTATACCAGTGATGCTACTGCAACTTGTTGTTTCGGCTTTATATGTATTACTTCGCTTTCTCATCTAAATAAAGAAGAGATTGACACTTTTAGTATCCTTCACCTATAATTTTGACCCTTTATTTATTACTAAATCTTTATAAATCTCAGCCTATATTCAGATATAAATATATCTGGAGAGGGATACCGCTGGCTATTTATTTAAAGATTCTACCTAGGAGAGATTTTAAATCTCCGAATCTGATACAAATACTAGAGAGTACAACAAATTCCAGCTTAAAAAAGGATTAAACGGATGAACCCGCCTGAAGAATATATAAATAATAATTTCAATAATTTCCATAGTTTCAAAGAGATAGAGCAAGGGAGGTCAGATCAAGAGATAAACAAGTCAGAATTGAATGGTACAAATACCAGCGAACTTAACAGTTTAGATAAAGTCAGAGATATTCTTTTTGGCAACCAGGTACGAGAAGTTGAAAAAAGGTTTGCCCGTTTAGAAGAACGTCTAGTTAAAGAATTAACTAACGTGCGAGAGGAGACAAAAAAACGTTTGGATTACTTGGAAGTATATATCAAAAAAGAGGTTGATTCTTTAACAGAACGCTTAAAGAAAGAGCAATTAGAAAGAGATGCAGGAGTAAAAGCACTATCTGAAGAACAAAATAATATTACTATTTCTTTAGAAAATAAAATTTCCCAGCTTGATGAACAAAGTACTAATAGCCAGCGGGAATTGCGGGAACAACTCCTCAACCAATCTAATAGCCTACAAGATGAACTCCGACAAAAATATGACGAAATATTAGCTTTGCTGGAAAGGGAATCTCAAGAACTCCGTAGGGATAAGACTGACCGTTCCAGACTTGCAAATCTGTTTACAGAACTGGCTATCAGGTTGAATGACACCAAATCTTAAATACAGCCTAGAGTTTGGAGATTGCTAATCTACCCTTGTTATCTTGTAAGTTTCTACGGCTGAAATATAACTTTAAAAATTTCAAATTTAAAAAGGTGAAGCTGCGTTATGGCAAGTTTTATAACTGCTGAATGCAGACAATTAAACGCACAAAAATTTAGCATTAATTTTGAATCGGGGGATTTTGATAATGAGTAATAATTCCACGGATGAAATATCTGAAGAATCCCCTAAATTGCAGAGTAATAGTAGTCAAAGCAACATTAGAGTAAGTCCTGGGATTATGCAAGAACCCCAGCGCTTAACGCAGTCGTCTAAAGTGGAAAACGCTACCGCAGGATCATCTGAGCGTTCCGTGTCTACAGACTTACCAGCAAATAATAATTATCTAAAGATCAGCGATGAACTAAGTACACTTCGCAGTTTGCTCTTCGGTATTGAGCCGACTCAACTGAATAAACTCTATGAGCGATTAGAAAACCCCCAAATTCAAGCAGAAGATATCAGTCGGCTGCTTCCAGAAGCCGTTATTTTGCGCTCAAAGCAAGACAACATATTGGGTGAAGCAATAGTATCTACTGTAGAAGCCGCTATTCAAACTTCGGTAAAACAAGACGAAGATATACTTTCAGAGGCATTTTTTCCGATCATCGGGCCAGCCACTCGCAAGGCTATTTCCGCAGCGATGGAACAGATGGTTCAATCTCTCAATCAAACTCTAGAACATAGCTTGTCACCGCAGAGTTTGCAGTGGAGACTTGAAGCGAGAAAGACAGGGAAATCATTTGCTGAAATTGTCCTGCTCCGCACGCTACTTTATCAAGTAGAACAAGTATTTCTAATTCATAAAAAAACAGGATTGTTATTGCAACATACAGTAGCAAACCAGGCAACAATTCAAGATCCGGATTTGGTTTCAGCGATGTTGACAGCTATCCAGGATTTCGTGAAAGATTCTTTTAGCGTGCAAAAAGACGAAGGATTGCACAGTTTGCAGTTTGGAGAGCTCACTATTTGGATTGAAGAAGGGCCGCAAGCTGTATTGGCAACTATTATTCGGGGAAAACCGCCCCAAGAATTAAGGTTAAGTTTTCGAGATGCAATAGAAAAAATTCACCTCAAGCTAAGTCAAGAAATTAACGCTTTTACAGGAGAGACAGAGGCATTTGAAGCTAGCAAGCCTCATCTGGAGAATTGTTTGGCACAAGGATATAAATCTCCACCTAAAAAAAATTATACCTATGCATGGACTTTCTTAGGCACAATAGCGATCGCTTGCGGTATTTGGGGCTTTTTGACGCTGAGAGAGCAATTTCGCTGGCATTCATATATCCAAAAACTTGAGTCTCAACCAGGAATCGTTGTAATTAATGCCAAGCATAGGCAGGGAAAATTTTTGGTTTCTGGAATGCGCGACCCATTAGCAGTAGATCCCACAACACTAATACACCAAGCAAGTCTCAATCCCAAAACGGTCATCAGTCAGTGGCAACCTTACCTATCATTAGATCCACAACTGATTACCATAAGATCTCAAGAGTTACTTCAACCACCAAAAACTGTAACATTAAAAGTTGACAGCAATGGCATTCTCAACGCCACTGGTTTTGCACCCCGCCAATGGATTTTAGAAACACGAAAGTTATGGCGTTTCATTCCGGGTGTGGCTCAATTTAATGATAAAAAACTCCAGGAAATCGAACTTAGCCAGCTAGAGTTATATCAACAACAAATTGAACGAGAAATACTCTTTTTTTCAGAAGGGACAACAGAGTTGATTCCAGGTGAAGCTGATAAACTAACTCATCTAGCTAAAAAAATCAATCAGCTTTTAAATATTGCCAAATACCTTGGCAAAGATGTACGTCTGCAAATTACAGGACACAGTAGTCCCAATGGCACAGAACAAAGAAACATTTTACTCAGCCAAGCTCGTGCCAGTAAAGTACTATCTTATTTTGCTTCCCAAAGAATCAACACCAGCAAATTTAAAGCTGTGGGTGTAGGTTCTACCCTACCTTTACAGCCAGAATTGACACAAGCACTTAACCGCACAGTATCCTTTAAAGTATTTATAACCGATACCTCTAGCTGAAGCAATATCAATTTATGCTCCAGAAAAAAATCTGTATGGTAGGTGCGTTTGCCACAGGTAAAACTAGTTTAGTGGCAAGGCTTGTTAATAGTATTTTTTCAGAAAAATACCATACTACTGTAGGTGTAAAGATTGATAAAAAAACAATAAATATTCAAGAACAAACAATTAATCTTATCCTTTGGGATCTGTATGGAGAAGATGAATTTCAAAAAGTGCGTATGTCCTACTTACGAGGTGCGTCTGGTTATTTATTAGTAGTAGATGGCACACGTAAGAATACCCTAGACAAAGCCTTTGACTTGCAAACAAGAGTAGAAGATACGCTGGGCAAGGTTCCCTTTATTATGATGCTTAACAAATGGGACATGATAGATGAGTGGGACATTGATTCTGTAGAAATCGATGCAGTTAAGCAGAAGGGTTGGACAGTAATGAAAACTAGTGCTAAAACAGGTCTCGGTGTAGCAGAGGTTTTTCAAACTCTTGCTGAGAAAATAATGGATGCATAGATGCTAGATTTACCTAATCCTGTTATTGCTTATCTACTAAGTTTCTTACTAAAAGAACGCTCTGTTGCCTATCTTTTAGTTAAGAAAGATGGCTGCTTGTCTGCCTGGGGAGGAAAACTGGCAGAATACGGAGTTAGTAACCTGCAAGCAGGGGAGAATATCAAAGAACAGATTTTTTTTCTAGAAGGTCTACTACCATTAGATGATCTTCCCTTATTTCTACCCCGTGTGAAAACCGAAAACAGTATTTGTGCTGATGTCCATCTTTTCCCCTCAGAAGAAGGTGATTGGGTATTGTTGTTAGATGCTACCTTGGATGAAAAACATTATTGTCTCATTCAACAACAGGCAAATGAATTCAGCTTGTTGCAAGAAAAGTTAACTAAAATATTTAAACATTAATCGACGCACAAGATTAATTGATTTTGGTATGAACTTATGAATGGCTCTATCACAGACGACCTATTCGCAGCTTTAAATATTCTAGTGTTAGAGCGACTTAATTTAGGCTCTTTTAAAATTACAGGGACAGTACCGAATTGGTTAAGGCGGTTTTGTCATCCAAGAGTTACGTCAGGTATGGAAGTTTTAATATTAGAGGAACAGTTTCCTTTTTTAAGAAACTTTTTGATTGATGCTGAAGAATTTTGGCAAAATAATGCTCCTAAGAAATTGAGTTCTGGTATCTGGGCAGACAATGATTTTACTGGAAAAGAAGCTCAATTTGAAGCATCAGCAATTTGTCTAAAAAACAAAAAAATTTTATTAATTGAATTGCTGGAAGATACTTATAAAGAAAAACAATATATTATTCAAAAAGCTAGAGAAAATCAATTACATTATCAACAATTATTAAAAGATAACCAGAAAAAAGAAATTTTAATTCATTGTATTATCCACGATATTGCTGGACAATTAACTAGTATTAATTGTTGTTTAGCTTTGCTGGAATTTGAAAATTTGACGCCTAAAGGACAAGAACGTTTAGAGATTGGTAGAGAGCAATCTATTAGGCAAGAAATGCTAATTCGGGAAATATTAAATGCATTCTCGACTGAGGTAGAGTCGCTAGAGGCTTTCACACTCGAAGCTGAACAAGCACCCAATATTTTGGCTTCTGTACAGGAAGTAATCAAGCTGTTAAACCCTACTTTTGCGCTCAATAATATAAAAATACAGATGGCTACCAATATTGACTTGACAGCAGACTGGAAAGTAGTTGGCGATCAATCGCGCTTGGATAGAGTAATTTCCAATTTGTTAGAAAATGCGTTGCGCCACAGCCCACCAGAGTCTACCGTGGAAATTGGCTTGCAACAAGACGAAGAATGTGTGATCATGACAGTTGATGATGAAGGTTCAGGCGTAGCGCCGGAAATAGCTGAAACTTTATTCCAAAAATTTTCACAAGGTAAAAATAAATCAGGTAAAGCTGGTCTTGGGCTTTATTTTTGCCGCATTACAGTTGAACGTTGGGGGGGTCAAATTGGTTATTTACCGCGTCCTGAAGGTGGTTCTCGGTTTTGGTTCCGTCTATTAAGAGCAGAATGAATTTTTGAAAATTGAGTTAACAGTGGACAATAGAATTACTACTGGCCACTGTTAACTCTGACGCTCTAACTTTTTAGTTTATTTAGTGAGTGCTACCCTACTGGAAGGCCAAGCAGCTAACGAGAACTCTTGGGCTTAACGAAGTCGCCTGGGTTGAGCTAACCCTCTTTTGAACTGCTTGCTATTTTACCGCTACGCGTTTAAAGTACTCACTAAATCACTACAGTGCTGACTACGTTTGGTGGACTATTATATTTTTAGTAACCGACGATGTGCAGTACATCGCGCAGGACGCTATAACCAGCTAAATCCCACAATAAATAAGCAAGGAAACCAATAGCTGCCAAACGACCGTTCCATAATTCGGCTTGAGGATTCCAGCCAAAGATAAAGGCGTTACGATCTACACCGTTATAAGCTTTAGCAACAGTTGGTAATTCAGTAGAAGGACGAGATTCCATTTTTTTCCTCCAAAATTAAGCGATTTTTCAGGTTTTTAATCTTTAGTAACCGACGATGTGCAGTACATCGCGCAGGACGCTATAACCAGCTAAATCCCACA
>NZ_JCACKA010000124.1:0-249161 GCF_059505145.1 Mojavia sp. | reverse complement strand
TGCAGTACATCGCGCAGGACGCTATAACCAGCTAAATCCCACAATAAATAAGCAACAAATCCAATAGCTGCTAAACGACCGTTCCATAATTCGGCTTGGGGTGTCCAGCCGAAAAGAAAAGCATTACGATCTACACCGTTATAAGCGTTAGCAACAGTTGGTAATTCAGTAGAAGGACGAGATTCCATTTTTTTCTCCCAAATTCAGCGATTTTTTTAGGTTTTTAATCTTTAATAACCGACGATGTGCAGTACATCGCGCAGGACGCTATAACCAGCTAAATCCCACAATAAATAAGCAAGGAAACCAATAGCTGCTAAACGACCGTTCCATAATTCAGCTTGGGGTGTCCAGCCAAAGAAAAAATCATTGCGATCGCGGCCATTGTATTCTCTAGCAATTGTTGGTAATTCAGTAGAAGGACGAGATTCCATTTTTTTCTCCAAAATTAAGCGATTTTTAGGTTTTTAATCTTTAATAACCGACGATGTGCAGTACATCGCGCAGGACGCTATAACCAGCTAAATCCCACAATAAATAAGCAACAAATCCAATAGCTGCTAAACGACCGTTCCATAATTCGGCTTGGGGTGTCCAGCCAAATAAAAAATCATTGCGATCGCGGCCATTGTATTCTCTAGCAATTGTTGGTAAATCGGTGGAAGAAAGTGGTTGCATTTTTCCTTTAACAATTAATTGCTTAATCTAAATGTAACTTTTTATAAAGAAATTGCTTTCTGCCTGTGGGTACAAACTTTAGGCACTTCTTGTGGACGATGTTCGCAAGGGTGTTGGTGTCGACAAATCCACCTTGAGGAGGTGTAAAAAAGCGAAATTGTAAATAAATGTAACAGGCTGATAGGAAAAGAAGATTTTCAGTAAATTAATTAGGCTTGAAGAAAATAAAAAAGCTGAAAATTTTTAAATCAAAATTATTAACATTTTCTGATTGGTTTTTCGACTTTCTAACGTATACAAATTAAATAAATATTTTTTCGTTAAATATTAAAATTTCTATCCTACGCTAGATATGCTTTTCAAACTGTGGAGAGATGCCCTGAATGCCTAAATTCCACGATTCTGAGATCTACAAGAGTTAGGTATTGCCATAAATACAGAGTTTCTGCTCGCGTAATCCTTAAATTTCCCCAAATTTAAACTTAGAGAAAGGAAATACAATGTTTGAGAGTACGGAAATTATGCTGGGACTGTACAAGCCACTATTGTGGGTGGCACAGGTTCCAGTAGACTCCACCAATGTCACACCAGCACAGGCATCGGTTCTTACTTCCGGTCCGCGATTTTTTGTCGCTTTAATCTCCGGTGTAATACTAGCCTTTGCTTTTCAATTAGTATTAACAAACCTTTCCGTTGCTGCGGGTATTTCCTACCTGGGGCGTCCATCTGACTCGGATTCAGATCATGGAGAATCGGGAAGTTTAGGCGGCACAATTCGCAAAATTGGCACAGCAGTGGGTATTTGGACATTAGTCACTGTGACGATCGCCTTATTAATCGCTTCTTTTCTGGCTGTAAGACTCAGCCTCGTGGTTTTAGATCCGGGGCTAGGTGCGACGCTGGGGTTGGTAATTTGGGGTGCATACTTTTTATTACTGATGTGGGTGAGTTCCACAACGGTGGGTTCCTTGATTGGTTCAGTGGTGAACACGGCAACCTCAGGCTTTCAAGCAATTATGGGAACAGCTACCGCCGCACTAGGTGCGAAAGCTGTCAATAACCAAGTTGTAGCCACAGCTGAAGCCGCCGCCGCCGCCGTGCGTCGAGAACTAGGAAGCGGAATTGACCCCATCAGTATCCGCGAGAATGTAGAAGATTACTTAGAAAAGTTGCGTCCCCCAGAGTTAGATCTATCTCAGATTCGCAGCGAGTTTGAAAACTTACTGCGCGACCCGCAACTGCAAGCGATCGCTGGGAGTCCGGATCTGCGTAACATCGACCGCCAAAAATTTATCGATCTAGTCAGCAGCCGCACCGACCTTTCCAAACGAGACGTTAATCGCATTGCTGATACTTTATATAAGCTTTGGCAGCAGGTGGTAAGTCAGCAAGCACCCACCCAAGACCGTCTAGGGGAGGTAATCGACTATCTCAAATCGCTACCGCCAGGGCAAACCAAAACAGATGAACTCAACGCCAAACTGGATCAGTTAGTAGCAGAAATGCGTTCCTCCAAACAAGCTGACCAAAAGGCAACCCAACAAGCAACCCCAGGGCCGATTCAAAGCACAATCCAGCAAGGAATATCTGCACTAACTGGCATTGTGTTAGGCAGAGCAGATCTGTCAGACTTGGATGTAGAGAAAATCTGGCAATCCTTAGCTTCTGCCAAAGATAAAGCTACACAACAAGCTGACAAGCTAGGTTTACCTACACCTTCACAACCCTACAGCCCAATCCGGGCTGATGTTGAAAACTACCTGTCTAACACCTATGCTTGGCAACTCAGCCAGGAAAGAATCGCCCAGGAATTTCGTGATGTCATCTACGATCCAGCCGCAGATCCCGGAACAGTGCGACGGGAATTAGAGCGACTTTCCCGCAACGATTTTGTTAATTTATTGCAACAACGAGGACTGCTGACCCAAGCACAAATTCAACGCATTGCAGATCAGTTAGAAGCTGTCCGCCAAGAAGTGCTAGTAACAGTCACAGCCTTAGAAGAAAGAGAAATAGTACAAGATTTGCAACGGCGAGTGGCAAGTTATCTACTCGTTACCAATAAGGCAGAATTGACCTCAGAAGGCATTGAGCGCGATTTTAAAGCTTTATTGGCAGATCAAGACGCAGATTATGAAACTTTGTCGCGGCGGCTAGCTGGGATTGACCGCCAACAGATGCGGCAGACACTGTTTGAACGCAACGATATTCAGCCATACGAATTGGACGGAATTCTCGACGATTTGGAAAGGCAACGCGATCAAGTGTTGATAGAATCCAAAGGATTGGCTGATCAAGCAAGATATCAAGCAGAAACACTGTGGCTGAATTTAGAATCATATCTGCGTAACACTGGGAAAGAGGAACTCAACCCTGATGCAATTCGCGCCGATCTCAAAAAGCTGTTAGAAGATCCCCAAGCAGGAGTTTCAGCGATTACGACAAGATTGTCTCGTTTTGATCGTGACACCTTGGTGCAGTTGTTGAATCAGCGGCAAGATTTGAGCCAAGACCAAGCTAATCAAATCATTGATACTGTTGAGCAGTCATGGCATAGTATCCGCCACGCACCGCAAGCCGTAGCAGATAAAGCTAAGGAGCAATATGACTCTGTAAGCACTACGATCGCAGATTACCTGCGGAGAACTGGCAAACAAGAACTCAACCCTGAAGGTATTCAGCGAGATTTGACCAGACTGTTTGAAAATCCCCAACAGGGAGCAGTCGCACTACGCCGTCGGTTGTCGCAAGTAGACCGGGATACTTTGGTGAAGTTGCTCAGTCAACGTCAAGACTTGAGTGAACAGCAAGTCAACGAAATCATTGACTCGGTACAAAGTTCAATTCGTAACATTATACGTGCGCCTCGCCGCCTCGCCACCCGAACACAACAAAGAGTGCAAACTTTCCAAGCATATTTGGAAGAGTATTTGCGGCAGACAGGCAAAGAAGAACTCAACCCAGAAGGTATCAAGCGCGACTTGCAATTGTTATTGCATGACCCACGGGTGGGGATGGAAAGTTTCAGCGATCGCCTTGCTCATTTTGACCGTTCAACAATTATCGCCTTGCTGAAAATTCGTGAAGATATGTCCGATGAAGAAGCAGCAAAAATTGCCGATAACATCTTATCGGTACAAGAGCAATTTGTAGAGCAAGTGCGCGGTATCCAACGACGCATCCAAGATGTAATTGATGGAGTTTTTGCCCGGATTCGCAACTACCTCAACTCCTTGGAGCGCCCGGAACTGAACTATGATGGTATCAAGCGTGATGTTCGCCAATTGTTTGAAGACCCTCAGGCTGGGTTTGACGCATTACGCGATCGCTTATCTTCTTTCAACCGTGAAACTTTGGTAGCAATCATCAGTTCCCGTGAGGATATCTCCCAGGAAGACGCCAACCGAATTGTTGACCAAATTGAAGGTGCGCGCAACTCAGTCTTACAACGGGCAGAACGCCTACACCATGAAGCACAACGCCGCCTAGAAGAAGTGAAGCATCAAGCACAGCGGCAAGCAGATGAAACTCGCAAAGCCGCAGCTTCAGCAGCTTGGTGGTTATTTGCTACAGCAATCGTCTCCGCTATCTTCTCAGCATTAGGAGGAGCGATCGCAGTCGTGCTGTTGTAGTTGGCAAATTGTCTCTGCTTACACTTTTTAGCCTCCCTCATGCGGGAGGTTTTTTTGAATCGTCAGCCCCATCCTTCCCTACCCCCACCTATGGCACAATAAAGAACGGTAATAAGAAAAAACTTGATAAGGTAATTTAGTGAGTCCTACTGCTCAAACCACAGCGAGTGCGCGACGTGTGGTGTTTCCGTTTACAGCAATTGTCGGTCAGGAAGAAATGAAACTGGCTCTGTTGTTGAACGTGATTGACCCAAAAATTGGTGGTGTGATGATTATGGGCGATCGCGGCACCGGCAAATCCACAACTATCCGGGCCCTGGCCGATCTATTGCCAGAAATCTCTGTTGTTGCCAACGACCCCTTCAACAGTGATCCCAGCGACCCCGACTTGATGAGTGATGAAGTCCGCCAACTACTAGAACAAGGGGCAGAAATTCCCACAGTTCCCAAAAAAGTGCAGATGGTAGACTTGCCTCTAGGAGCTACAGAAGACCGGGTTTGCGGCACAATCGACATCGAAAAAGCTTTATCTGAAGGTGTGAAAGCCTTTGAACCGGGACTACTAGCAAAAGCTAACCGAGGCATCCTCTATGTGGATGAAGTAAACTTGCTAGATGACCACCTAGTAGATGTGTTACTTGACTCCGCAGCCAGCGGTTGGAACACAGTAGAACGGGAAGGTATTTCTATCCGTCACCCAGCACGTTTTGTTCTGGTCGGTTCTGGTAACCCAGAAGAAGGCGAACTGCGTCCCCAACTCCTCGACCGCTTTGGGATGCACGCAGAAATCCACACAGTTAAAGAACCAGCTTTGCGAGTACAAATCGTAGAGCAACGCGCAGAATTTGACCAAAATCCCCTAGCGTTTGTCGACAAATACAAACCCCAGCAAGAAGCACTGCAACAGCAAATTGTCAGCGCTCAAAAGCTGTTGAGTGAAGTCAAAAGTGACTATGATTTGCGGGTGAAGATATCTGAGATTTGTTCAGAACTTGATGTCGATGGTTTGCGAGGTGATATTGTCACTAATCGCGCCGCCAAAGCATTAACCGCATTTGAAGGACGTACCGAAGTCACAGTTGATGATATCCGCCGTGTAATTACTTTATGTCTGCGTCACAGACTGCGGAAAGACCCCTTAGAGTCGATTGATTCTGGCTATAAGGTAGAAAAAGCTTTCGCTCGCGTCTTCGGTGTAGAACTACCAGAAAATGACACTGCACAAAAAAACGGTACTGGTCAAAAGTTAGGGGTGAGGAATTAAGCATTATTAGTTATGAGTTATGAGTTTTGCATTCAAAGTGACTTCATAACTCCTAACTCATCACTCCACACTCATCTAACTCAAAACTCCACGCTCATCACTCAGCACTCAGCACTCAGCACTCATTACTCAGGACTGATTATGAGATTTTGGAACTTTTGGTTAAATAGCTTTATATTATCTAGCCAATACAACCCGCCTCGTTTTGTAGAGTTAATCATGCTCATGTTAGCGATCGCAATGCTAGTAGTTGCCACCATTTCGCCAGAAAGACCTTATATGATACTAGGTTTGAGCTTAGTAGTTGGGGCATCTATTTCTATTCTAGTTAGGGAAGCGATCGCTCCTTCGCCCCAAAACCGTGTCACTCAGCTAACAGCATTGCTTTTGCTCTTCATCAGCTTCTACGGCTTTGCCGACTTGCTGCAAACTCTCTGATTTTCAATAAAAACAGAACTTTAGACAGATGCCAAGCAGAGAATAATCATGCAAATCTCCATATTGCCGTGAAATTATTCTAAGTAGCAGGGAATATTTACTCAATGATTATCCTCTACGAACATCCCCTATCTCCGTATGCACAGAAGGTCAAAATTGCCTTACGTGAAAAGGGAATTGAGTTTGAGTCCAAAACACCTGATGTGAGTGGAGGCGGGTTTGGAGGTAGCGAGTTCTTGGAAGCCAATCCTCGCCGGGAAATGCCTGCCCTGATTGACGGCGATGCTAAGATATTCGACTCTACAATCATCCTTGAGTACATCGAAGAAAAATGGCCTTCACCACCCCTACTCTCCAGTAATCCAACAGACCGTGCCCGTGTCCGCATGATAGAAGAAGTCATGGACACCTACTACGAGCCTATTAACTGGGGGCTGGCTGAAATCAACTTCTTTGGTCGGGCGAAGGGTGAGCTTGCCGAAACAATTACCACCAATGCCAAACAACAGGCAAAAAACTGCTACCAATGGCTAACCAAGCAGCTAGGCGAAGGCGAATGGTTCAACGGCGATTGTTTTGGCTGGAGCGACCTCTGTGTAGTTCCTTACATCAACACGTCATTAGTCGCATTTGGCATTGCACCCGAAGCAGGCTCCCCACTTGCAAATTGGTTCGAGCGAGTCAATCAGCGTCCAAGCATTGCTCAAACGTTACAGGAAGCAAACGACTCACTTGCAGGCTTGGAGCAATTTTCAAAACTCCTTGAGCAGGGTCTACTCAAACGTGAGTACCGTGACCATCGCCTGGAGTGGATGATTCGTATGGGTGGACTGCAAGTCGTACTCGACGGTATCGAGAAAGACAACATCCGATTCAGTTACGATTTCTCATAGACGCTTCTGTGGTGAGGTAGCCCTCTCGGTAGAGTTCCATTCACAACTCAAAACTCAAAACTCAAAACTCAGCACTCACCACTACTTACCAACCTTGCATTTCTACTAATTCCATACATAATTCATTAATTTGCTCTAAGTCTGGTTTGTGAGCAAGGTTTGATTGTTCATAAGCAGTTTCCATTTCAGCAACCAATTCCTCTGCCATTTTCATTACTTGCTCATAAGAATATACACCCTGAAGAATAGCTTTTAAATTATCAGCATCGCCAGCTATTCTCCTATCTACAATCACTTCTCCTTTTTGCAATATTTCGAGTCCGCTGCGTAGCAATCTAATGCAATGCATACCATGCTTGAGGTCGAAACCCGACTTTCTTTCCATTTCTGCCCTCACTGGATTTCTATTTTCCTGCCATGATAAGTAAGCCTTCCATTCTCTTAAAGCTACTTGATAAGTTTGGCTTTTTTGAAGTAGGCGAATAAAATCCTTACGGCTATTAGTTAATTTTTGTGTGTATTCTAAAGTTTCATCAGGTAAAGAATATTGTTTCAATACTCCCTTAAAATCAATATCTGCCGTCAGCAATCGATATAAATGTTCAGCTTCTTCTAGAAATTCAATCCGTCCTCTAATTAAGAGATAAAGATACTCCAAAAAAGCATTTAGCTCATCTTTGATTAATGGTACTTCGTCTTCAATGCCAAAATCGGATGGTAATGGCTTTTTTTGTGGTGGATTTAATAACCACTTACGATGAGTTTCCATCTTTTTGATTTGGGCAAAGGCATAACCAGAGTAAGTATGTTTTACTTTCTTACTCAAAAATAGTTGTTTGTGGTTAATTAAT
The DNA here is from genome assembly GCF_059505145.1 of Mojavia sp. Taxonomy (NCBI): domain Bacteria; kingdom Bacillati; phylum Cyanobacteriota; class Cyanophyceae; order Nostocales; family Nostocaceae; genus Mojavia; species Mojavia sp. The sequence continues at coordinate 241,405 of NZ_JCACKA010000124.1, read as the reverse complement.
TTCTGCCCTACGGTCGTTAGTACAGGATAGTTACGTAACCACAACAATTCTAAAACGTTAGGATTAGCTCCAGCTAATAACTGAAGGATTTTCTTTAACTCGTATATGACTGTATCTTTATTACTATCCAAAAATGGAAACATTCCTGGTTCATCCCAACCAGTATCTTTTTGTTCTATGCGATCAAATCCCAAATAGTACCTCTTAGGCGCGATAAAAACACCACGATAATCAAAATCAGACTCAGGGCGATTTAATCCATAACCGTGGCTACCTGCCAAACCAATCAAAATTGTTCTTTCTTCAACTTCTATTCGTTTCATCTTAGGCGGTTAAAATATAGCCATCCTAACTCATGCTTGATGAGTAGAGTTAATACAGTTGCTATAAAACTTTATTTTCCTAAAACTGAAAAAAATCAAAAAAGCTTTTGCCCTTTTAGAACAAAAAGATATTAGCGGGATGCAGCAAATTTATAGCAATAAGAGAAAATCTGAGCAACAGATATCGTTGCTCAGATTTTTTGGTGCTGTTCTGTGTCTCGCTTAACTACACAAGCACAAATCCATATTTCAGAAAATCCGAGCATTTTGTTTGACGCAACACAAATAAATTGTGTTTTCTGCTCCCGTTCCCTATTCCCTGCTAGAAGTTTATTGACTTAGTACTGCTCAATAAAATATAATTTTAGATTGTCTGTCTAATTCCTGCTCGGATCAGGTAGACATACTGCAAAAGCTGGCAAAAGCGATAACGCTTCTCTACAGGGGATAAAAGCCAGCTACCTGTACGGCAACCTCAAGGACAATTCCATGACTTACGCAATTATTGAAACTGGCGGCAAACAACTAAAAGTTGAAGCCGGTCGCTTTTACGATATTGAACTGCTGACGGTTGAACCAGACGAAAAAGTTACTATAGAAGCAGTATTACTGGTGCAGCACGATGGCGAAGTCACCATTGGGCAACCCCTAGTGACAGGTGCGACTGTAGAAGGCACAGTGTTGCGACATTTCAGAGGTCGTAAAGTCTTGGTGTACAAAATGAAGCCCAAAAAGAAAACCCGCAAAAAGCGGGGACATCGCCAGGAAATTACTAGACTTTTGATTAACTCGATCAACCTCAACGGTGCAGTGTTAGCATCTGAAGACGTTGCGATCGCGCAAACGCCTGATACTGAAGACCAGCCTGCGAAAGCTGCTGTTGAATAATAAAAAGAAGTAGAACTACAAGAGGAAATTATGGCTCATAAGAAAGGAACAGGTAGTACACGCAACGGTCGTGACTCTAATGCCCAGCGTCTGGGTGTCAAACGCTACGGCGGTCAAACTGTCCGGGCTGGCAATATTCTTGTGCGTCAGCGTGGCACTAAATTTCACCCAGGTAACAACGTTGGTATTGGCAGCGATGACACTTTGTTTGCCTTAGTTGACGGTATTGTAACTTTTGAAAGAAAGGGCAAAACCCGCAAAAAAGTTAGTGTTTACGCAGCTGCTACAGCTGAGTCTGTAGCTGAGTCCGTAGCTAGCTAGAGTATGAGGGTGGGCATTGCCCATCCTGATTTATTTCTTGAAGAAGTGCAAATCACTGAATAAATAAGTAGTTTGTCATCATGATGTGCATAGCCGCACCAAAGGCTAAACCTGTCAACGATAGGATAGATAAAATCAAAAAAGCTTGCCATTGCTTAAACCCAGCGGTTTGAAAGTCGATTTTCGCTAATATAGCCGCAGAAATAATCAGCAAGGTATCAAGAAATAAACGAAACCAAGCAACCACCACGAAGAACAAGAAAGCTAGTAAAACGCTAGATAAAAAAGTCCTCAGCGATGATTTAAACACAACATTGGAAAAGTTTGCCAGCTTATACCAGGGAGTGGTCAAGCTGCCTATAAAAACCAGTACAGCAAGCACAAGTATTAACCACACGAAATCACGGGGATTTGTCTCTGATATTACCCAGCCTAAGGTACTGTAGCTAAGTAGTAATAGGATCAGGGAGACCCAAGGAACTTGTTTCAAAATCGGCATGGGTTTGATTCCTAGTAGCAAGTCAAGGCGTTAATCTGCAAGTATATAAGGTAACTCAAGGTCGTATGTAACAGAGGGTTGTGCAATTTGTGATGCTTATCTTCCCTCAAGTCGCCCCGGTATGGTAGGACTAATTTATTCTGTGGGCGTAAAGGCGATTGCGCGGAGCGCAGTGCGGAGGCGATCGCACAGAAAGCGAATTAGACAAATTGAGAATTTCACGCCTGAGACTATAACTCCATCATCTTATATTTTCTAGGCTCCATCAATCGTTTATGGTACTTTGGCTCAAAAAGCCAAACAATTTTACAGAGAATTACCAGAGAATTAGTTAAATTTTTTCTTAAACATTTGTAAACTGTTAGCAGCCGATTAGCCGCGTGTCACATCTTGTTAAGGAATTACTATGAAACAACTTGTTATTGCTGAACGCGTATGCCTCATTGGTCATATCGTTTCGATGGTGTTTGGGCTTGTAGGCATACTACTAGTCGTACCCAATGCTGAAGTAATTATGAACCTGGCCGAGGTTGGACAAAAAGCCATGCAATGGAGTATGGCTGGAGGCGGTGTGGTTTATATGATTTTGGGTGCGGCGGCTGTCTTTTTGTATGCCTACAGGACATTGGGATTGGGTCGCACATTAGCATTTATGCTGCCATCAGTGTTTATTTCTCTAGGAAGCGAACTTTCGGGAACCAGCACTGGGTTTCCTTTTGGGCACTATAGCTACCTAAGTGGACTGGGTTATAAAATTGCAGGTTTAGTTCCATTCACAATTCCCTTGTCGTGGTTTTATGTGGGATGCGTGTCTTACCTACTGGCACGTGCTGGTTTAGAAGTAGACAAAAAACCCACATTTTTGCGCCACATTGGTGCGATCGCCTTAGGCGCTTTGTTGCTAACTTCTTGGGATTTTGTGCTTGATCCTGCCATGAGCCAAACTTCTCTACCTTTCTGGTATTGGCAACAGCCAGGGCCTTTCTTTGGGATGCCTTACCAAAACTTTGCTGGTTGGATGGGTACAGGAGCTGTATTTATGACAGTCGCAGCACTGTTATGGAGAAACAACCCAATTAAATTAGAGCGATCGCAACTCAATCTACCCTTGACAGTTTATTTAGCTAACTTTGGCTTCGCTACCGTCATGAGTTTGGCCGCTGGCTTTTCTATACCAGTATTGCTTGGCTTATTGCTTGGTGTTGCTCCGGCTGTGGCACTTTGGTGGAAAGGCACAAGCGGACAAGACCAACTTAGTTTAGAATCAGCAACCCAAGAAATCTCCGTGGCAAATGTCAAAGTTGCTTTGAAGTAGGGGCTGGGGAATGGGGAATGGGAAAAAGCAGCTTGTGCAAGGCAGACAAGGTGAGACAGCGCTCTTGGTAGGGTTTCCAACGCCAGTCGCTCATGGGGGAGACCCCCAAGACCGCGCTGGCTCCTCCGCAGGCGACTGCGTTCCCCGAAGGGGTTCTCGAAGAGTACCCGAAGGGGGACAAGGGGAAAGAACCATGATTAACTCTTGCTTCTTGTCCCCCCATCCCCCATGCTCCTTGTCTTCTTTATCCAATGCCACATGCTCAATGCCCAATGCCCCATGCCCAATTCAATAACAGAATATTTTTACAGTGGACGATGCTTTGATATCAGTTAGCACCTTATCGCTCTTATTGCTACTAATCCAATTACCAGCTACAGCGATTCTGCTCTCGCGCTTGGTAAAGGGGCCAAGACGCCATCCCCCCATTCAACCCCAACAGCCAAAGCCGGAGCTTTTAGGTAGTGTCAGCGTTGTCGTTCCCACCTTGAACGAGGCTCTACGCATTAGCCCGCTTTTAGCTGGCTTAAGCCAGCAAAGTTATGAAGTCCGGGAAGTGATTGTTGTAGACAGCAAATCTCAGGATGGCACACCTGACTTGGTAAAAGCCGCACAACAAAAAGACCCTCGCTTTCGCCTGATTACGGATGATCCTTTACCCCCTGGTTGGGTGGGTCGTCCTTGGGCGTTACACAATGGCTTTTTGCATACTGCACAAGAGAGCCAATGGTTTCTGGGAATGGATGCCGATACTGTGCCCCATCCTGGTTTAGTGGCTGGTTTGGTGCAGACAGCCGAAGCACAAGGGTATGACTTGGTTTCTCTGTCACCCCAGTTCATTCTTAAATATCCAGGGGAATGTTGGCTACAACCAGCATTGTTGATGACTCTGCTATACCGATTTGACCCAGCTGGTGTAAATACAGAGCAACCAGAACGGGTGATGGCTAATGGGCAGTGCTTTTTATGCCGTCGCTCTGTGTTAGCTGCTGTGGATGGTTATACCAGTGCTAGTGGTTCTTTTTGTGATGATGTCACCTTAGCACGGCATATTGCTGCTCAGGGGTTTAAGGTGGGCTTTTTAGACGGCGCGAAGGTGTTAAAGGTGCGGATGTATGAAGGGGCAATAGAGACATGGAAGGAATGGGGACGCAGCCTCGACCTCAAAGATGCATCTCCCCGCGCTCAAATTTGGGGAGATTTATGGCTACTCTCAGCTGTTCAGGGTTTTCCTTTACTAATTTTACTGAGTTATTTATTTCTTGCCCCTCAGCCTCCCCAGCCTCCCTTGCTCCTGTTATTGGGGTTAAATTTATTTTTGCTGGTAATTCGCTTTGCTATGCTATTGGCGATCGCTCCTTCCTACGATCGCAAAAGTTCTAAAGGTGGCTGGTTATTCTGGCTTTCACCTTTGGCTGATCCAATAGCTGTGCTGCGAATCTTTTTATCTGCTTTCCGTACTCCACGAGAATGGCGAGGAAGGAAATATAGTGCTGAGTCGTGACGAATTGGGCATGGGGCATTGGGCATGGGGCATTAGGTTGAGCATTTATCATTTGTTCTGTCTCCCTGTGCTCTCCTGCTCCCTGCTCCCCTGCACAAGCTGCTATTCCTCCTCACCTCCTACTTGATCGCCGCGTTCCAGTTCCCAGAGAATTTGATTACCTTCGCGTCGTACTCGTGATACAATCCAGTTCCGCCAGCGCCACTGGTCTCCCCGACTAGTGACAGCGCTGGCGTGAACATCCATGAGGTCGGCAAGTTCAGAACTGGTGATTAAATAGCCTTTTGTGGCAATTTCATCAGCAATACGTAGAGTTTCTACCAAGTCACGGAGTTGTGCCACCCGCATTTCAGGTGGTTTATCGTCGATTGAGGCAGCAGAGGTTGCGATAGTTGGCTCCATAATAGTTATATGTGATGCAATAGTACTGATTTCTTGGTTCCTTGTGTCAATTATTGTAGAGGTTGCTGGAGATTCAGTTACTTTTGCTACATTTATTTCAATTGGTTGTGCTAATGATTGGTGAGTATTCGTGGGGAAAGATTGTTTTAGAGATGGGTTTTTACCACTAGCAAAAGCACGAGCAATGACATCGCAACGCTCATTACCGACGTTTCCAGAGTGTCCCCGAACATACTCCCAGTTTATTAGATGACTATTTAAGTTGTCCAAAGTTTCCAAAAGGTCTTGGTTCTGCACAGGCTTACCATCCGCCTTTTTCCAACCTTTCTTTTTCCAACCTTTCACCCACTTGGTAACGGAGTTGATTAGATATTCGCTATCGGTATAGAGGGTAATAGGTTCAGCTTGTCCAGATGTGTGCATAAATTGGAGAGCTGCGATCGCAGCTTGCATCTCCATTTTATTATTAGTCGTATGGGAAGATGCATCGCCCATTTCGTGAATTGAACCATCACTAAAATAGACAACAACACCCCAACCTCCTGGCCCAGGATTGCCTGTGCAGGCGCCATCAGTATATATGCTTTGGATTGTGCGTTGGGTGGACATAGTAAACAAACCGCATTCGTACACAAAGTAATTTAGCGGCGAAAGCTCCGAAGCACTATATAGGTTAACGCTGCAAAAATCAAGCCTATACCCAAACTTGCAGCAAATACTTCGGTTTGGTAAGCGAGAGGGTTTTTGTTTTTCGGAATTTCTGCCAAGATAACAGCAGAGGCGATTTGACTAGTTGCTAGCCCGATACCTGCGATCGCTATTGTAGTATTAAGAGTGCGATCGCTTTTGGTTTGCTCTAGGTCGATTATGCCCTGTATGGTCTTGATGTAATTTTCCATTAATGCCAATCCTGGGCTGTAAAAAGCGTGGTCTGTTTCGATTTGTACTAAAAACTTATCTTTGGCAAACTCACTGAATGTTTGTAAAAATTCCCAATCACTATTACTATCTAATCCTTGAATTTTTTGCCAACGTTTTTGATAATTAATGATGTTGATATTAACAGTGCGGCGTTGGTCATCTAAATAAGCTAAATTATAAGTATATTTTAACAATATTTCTGGAGCCTTTTTAAGAACTTTTTGTAAATTACTAATATTAACTTCAGCAGATTGAGATTCTGCGTTTAAATTATTAACTATGCCTTGAGCTAATTTGGCTACTATTTTTAAGTTACTTTTAATAGTACGGCTTTGAAAATAAGCCCAAATAGCTTTATTACGGTATCTAAATAATTGCATCAGTTCTGGAGACAGCGTTTTATTCACCTCTCTGATAAAATCTGTTTTGAGTTGATAGGGAAATAAACAAATTAATAGGTGATAGCCATCACTCTGCTGCGATTCTGAAGGAAGCCGCCAAAGTTCAAATACAATTACACCAAAAAATTCTCCTTGTCCTCTCAAATCAGCTTCCCAATCTTGCTGAGAGTCTAATTTTAATTGTTCATAGCAAGCTTGAGCAGTAGCTTTTGGGTCTTGATGCTCTATAGCCAGCTGACCCCATATATACCAACTTTGACCAATTTTACCTTTTTGCTGATTAATTTTAGATAAAATCTCTGCTTGTACCTGCTGCAAGCAAGTGATAGGTTGAGGCGAGTATTTATAGCCTGTTATATAGTTAGCAGTGCAATCTATTTGAAGTCCATAAGTGTCTCCCAATTGCACAGGATAATAATAACCATCTAAAGGTGGTTGAAAAGTCTTAATTTTTTGATTACCAAGTAACACAATGTCATCTGAACTATCTGTTTCAGCTTGGCGCAATTCTTCTAGGCGCTTACTATTTAGCTGATTACCATAAATTCTTTGCCAAAATTGTTGACAATTTTCTGTAATTTTTTCTTTATCTTGCCCTAAACCCTCTTTCAGGTCATAAATAAATAAATCAATAGTTGGGTAAATTAGCTCATACTGTTGATTCATAATTTAGAATACCCAACTACTAAAAAAGGTAAGGATTTAGATGGCAGAAAAAGGGATAAGCGAAGGATAAATAATTTTATGACCAGCATGTGCGCGTAAAGCTAACGTAAAGAAGTCGATAACAGAACGCTGCTGAGTTCGACGTTGATTTCGATGAGAATTTCCAACTCAAACAGACACAGATTTGAGAAAAAGCACTATGGCTTGAGAGCTACAAGTCCTCAGATGAAACGTTCCCTTTAATTAAACGGTGAAGCAGGCGACAAGGCCAAATGCAGGCTCCACAAATACTTACAGAGCCAATGGCAACAAAAACACGCCAGTCCTCCAATCGTGGAGTAGTAGACTCTGATGGCTGGTCTTCCGTATCTTTAGTTAGTTCCGGCAATGAATGAGATAGCTGGCCGGCTGTACTTAACCCTTCAATTGCCGCTCCAATTAGATAAGCTACAAGGGCAATACCTAGCCAGTGATTCATCATATTTGATTGGTGAATTTTTGTAGTTAATAATTCTCTTGCCCGAAAGATAATCGACCTTCAGCAGTGTCTCGAATTAGAGGCAGTTTAGATTTTATGTAAGTATCAACGCTACTATCTGCCTGTGCGTCGAGTCCCTGCTTGGCTTTTAATTGCTGGAGAAGCAATTGCACTAGAGCTACATCATCAAACTGGAGTAAGGTGCTGACATTAGTAGACTCGATTACAGCCCAAAGCTGTTGCATTATTTTGGCAGTGATCATAAGTCTCTAATTTCTTAAGATTTTCTTTATCTTTGCACAATTTCCTTGTTTGTGCCTAATTTTTGTTTAAGAGTTAATCAATCAACACAATTACAACAGAATAGGAAACATTCCCAAGTTCCACTGCGTTACACTTGAGGTTTTCCCGCCAAGATTGATGAAGACCTCAGACGCTCGCTATACCGCGACCTTAACAACGGTATTTTTAATTTTGAATTAGTATGACCTGAGCTAATCGGCGCACTCCCTCTTGAATTTTCGGCTCATTGAGTTCAGCATATCCTAAGATAAATTCACCACCAGGACTATGTTTTAAATATTGGGGATACGCCGCCCCAATACCTACGCCAGCAAGAGCAGCACGCTGTACTATTTCATCATCACTGAGTTTAGTATTGATTTTGACCATCAGGTGCATTCCGGCATTTTCCCCCAGAATTTCAATTTTGTCACCGAAATAAGAAAACAAGGACTGCACCAAAGTTTGCCTGCGCCCGTCGTAGAGCGATCGCATCCGTCTGATATGCCGTTCTAAATGTCCTTCAGTAATAAAATCAGTCAGGGCGTACTGTTCCAACAAACTACATTGCCGATCTGCTAGCCATTTCGCACGAGCAAATATATGCACTAAATTTTGTGGTAAAACTAAATAACCCAGACGCAAAGCCGGAAATAGAACTTTAGAGAATGTACCGGCATAGATCACTGAGTTAGCTTGGTCTAATCCTTGCAATGCCGGTATGGGACGCTCACCATAACGATACTCGCTGTCATAGTCATCTTCAATAATCATCACCCCTGATTTCTGCGCCCAAGCTAATAATTCTAACCTGCGAGGAAGAGATAACGTAGCACCTGTAGGAAATTGGTGAGATGGGGTGACATAAATAAGTTTAATGTTAGGGATGACATCTGTTGTTAGGCTACTGACTATTAACCCGGATTGATCTACAGATATAGGGAATAAACTAGCTCCCTGCGCCAAAAAAGCTCGTCTAGCGCCTAAATAACCTGGTTCTTCCACCGCCACCCAATCACCACGGTCAATTAATATACGTGTAATCAAGTCAAGCCCCTGCTGTGAACCACCAACAATAATGATTTGGTCTGAATCACACTTAACCGCTCTGGCGCGAGATAGATAGCAAGCGATCGCCTCCCGCAGTGGTTGATATCCCATAGAATTATAAGTATAGTCAAGCACGTTTCGTCCAGAGCGGCAATGGCGAGACAATAGCTGACGCCACAAGTCTATAGGGAACTTATCAAAAGCTGGTCGCCCATAACTAAAGCTAATTTCTACATCTGCTTCTGGTAGGCGTAAAAATGCTCGATCGCTCAAACTTTCACCATAGGCTGATAAGGGTATTGAAGAATTAACTAGTTGTGATTTTGCCTGAATCGGTGTGGTGTTTAGTAATTCATCAGGAAGTTGACGACAGACAAATGTTCCCGACCCGACAATTGTTTCTAAATAACCTTCACTCAGCAGTAACTCATAACTTTGCGTAACAGTGGCGCGGGAAACACCAAGCAATTGAGCCAGCGCGCGCGTTGAAGGCAGTTTTGCTCCTGGGATTAATCTTCTTGAAAGAATAGCCTGACGTAGTTCCTCGTAAACTTGGCGATGCAAAGGTAAAGCTGCTTTTGGATCAATACTAATAACAAAGTCCATTCTGAATTACAAATTATATGATGTCCGGCAAATCACCCTGAATATGTCATTGCGAGTGGAACGAAGTGAAACGACGCAATCGCAAAGTTTTTGGGATTGCTACTCTTCGGTCGCAATGACGGTTATTTAAACGGACATGATATTACAAATGAGGCTAGTGGACTGGTAATTTAATCAAAAAGTGGTACTTGTATCATTCCACTTCCCTGATTACTCTAACGATAGAGAGTAAAAATTTCCAGCCATGCCTGAACAAAAAGCCCCCAGCCAAAGAACAACCGTTAAACGCATACCCCAACGAGCAAACTATGAAAGCGACATCATTTATCAAATATTGGATGAAGGATTAGTTTGTCATGTAGGTTTTGTCGCAGACGGACAGCCTTTTGTGATTCCTACAGCCTACGGACGGGTTGAGGAGACTTTATACATTCATGGCTCACCTGCTAGTCGAATGCTGCGATCGCTCCAACAAGGTATTGATGTCTGCGTAACAGTGACTTTAATTGATGGGTTAGTATTAGCGCGATCGGCGTTTCATCACTCAATGAATTATCGCTCAGTAGTTGTATTTGGTAAAGCAACATCGGTCGAGGATACAGAGCAAAAATTAGCTGCCTTAAAAGCATTTACAGAACACATAATTTTGGGAAGGTGGTCGCAAGTGCGATCGCCAAGTCATAACGAATTAGCCAGAACTATAGTACTATCTTTACCGCTAACAGAAGCCAGTGCAAAGATTCGCACTGGCGGGCCTATTGATGATGAAGTTGATTATCAAATACCTGTATGGGCAGGAGAAATTCCCTTAAAATTGACGACGGCTACACCCATAAATGATTCTCGATTACATCCACATATTGAAGTACCTGCAAATCTGAGCAACTATACCAGACCACAAAAACCTTCAACCAACATAGTCCAACTTTAACCCAATTGACCTGGACAACTTCTGTGCGATCGCGCGTCGTAGTCATCCTGAGCAAGCGGCAACTGTTCAACATAGCCCCAAGCCAAAACACTTGTAATTTAAGAGTGGAATTGGTTACGTAATATGAGGAGCGATCGCCCAGCCGATATCTAGGCATTTTTTGCGTAGTTTGCGATAGGCAAGTGACAAGGCATCAGAGGGAGTATGAATTTCATCTGTTAAATTGTAAGGAAGTATTTTGGGGCGTTGAGACTCGACTACTAACTTATCTTCCTGGTTGATCTTTAAACTATACTTTCGGAAAATGGCATCTGCCCAAGGTTGAGTTAAGAAACTACGAAATTGGATGAATTTAGAAATGGTAGTGTAATCGTCAACGGGCACATGGGCAACAAAGCTGATAAATCTCTCAAAATCACTATAAACAATATTAGGCATGTAAAAAGAACGTATTGTTTTGATTTGTGAGTGGTTTTTGCGGTGAGTGTATCTCCAGAAAATGCCTTTCGGTGTGTGCTGCTTCAGATTGATCAAGCTACTCCCGCCCCAATCTTCTAGATGAGTTTCATACTCTGGAAGCTGCGGTTGTTGGGCCATGCCACTACCAAAAGAATTAGCATGGACAAAAGCTGAGTGAGCTGGATCAATAGAATTTTCTACTAAGCGGGTATAGTGAGCATTCCATTTAAACTCAAATTGCAGAGGTCGCAAAGTCGGGTCTTTTACTTCGGGAAATGATGGCAAAGGGGGACATTCTTGAGCGGGATGGTCTCCCCAGAACAGCCAGACAAAACCGTATTTTTCCTGGACTGAGTAGGTCTTTAGACGCGCTTTCTTAGATATAGGCACACCAGGTTGATTAGCGGGAGTTTCAATACAAGTACCGTCATTTTGGAATTTCCACCCATGATAGGGGCAACGAATACAATCATTTTCTACCCAGCCACTGGATAAAGCAGCACCGCGATGGGGACACTGATCTAAAAAAGCCACTACCTCTTTTTGTGAGTTACGGTATAGGACAAATTGCTGGTTTAAAAGGGGAACTCGCTTGGGCTTGTTGGTAATAGCTGAACTGAACTCACACGCGTACCAGAAGTTTTTTAGCATACTTGCCTCCTGCTTTTGCACTAAAAAACGCAATCAAATCACGATAAAAATTGTTTATCGTTCAGTTTTTATCTGACATGTCGCCACTAACCACACAGCAACTACCAACCAGATGGCTCCCGTCCAGTAGGGCGCACCGATACCAACGTAGTCAAACACTGCACCTGCCCACACTGGGGCAACTACTTGTGTCAAACTAGCGATCGCTTGACTTGCTCCCAGAATCGTACCCTGTTCCTGAATAGCAACTTGTTTGGAAATCAACCCCATTAGCGTTGGTGTTACCAAACCACTACCCACTGGAATAAAGGTCAGTGCTGGATAAAGCATCCATATTGTTGGTACAAAGCTAATCAAACTAAATCCCACAGCCATCATCCCAAAGCCAACAACTGCTAGCTGCTCCTCTCTAAAGTGTTTTACCAAACGCCGAACAATCAGACCCTGCATTAGAGCTGCTAGCACTCCGATATAGCTAAAAATCGCGCCATTTGCTCCAGATCCCAAACCAAAGCGCACAAAGGTGAACAGCGCAAAGTTAGTTTGTAGTCCGCTGAAAGCGAAGTTTTTAGCAAAGTTTGCTAGCAGCAGTCCCCGTAGTACCGGACGTTGTAAGACATCACCTACCTGGGCAATGGGGTTAAGTTCTTTTAGCCGAATCGGTCTTTGCAGTCGCTTTTGCGGTGGTAACGATTCTGGCAATGCAAAAAATCCAAATATAGTAGTCGCCAATGATAGGATTCCCGCAGCAAAAGCAGGGGCTTGCAGACTAATTTGACCGAGTAAACCACCTAATGCAGGGCCAAAGATGAATCCTAAGCCAAATGCAGCCCCAATTAACCCAAAATTCTTAGCACGGTCTTGAGGAGGAGAGATATCGGCAATGTATGCCTGAGCAGTGGAAATGTTGCCGCCAGTAAAGCCATCTAGCAGTCGAGCGGCGAAAAGCAACCACAGGGCATTAGCGAATCCAAATATAAAGTATCCCAAGGTAGTTCCGAGCAGACTGATCAGTAAGACCGGACGACGACCGTAGCGATCGGACAGAACACCCAGGACTGGACTGGCAATAAACTGTGCAGCAGAGAATGAAACTGCCAGCAATCCAATCGTCAGTGCATCTTTGCTATACTCTCTGACCAAAAAGGGAATTACCGGAACCAGCAGTCCACTGCCCAACAGGTCTAGAAATAGGGTGATGAAGATAAAAATCAATGGATACAATCCAATGGTTGGTAAAGGTGAAATCAGTACACTATTAACTCTGTTGCTAGCAGAGCCAAGATAAATACAAAGTCAACTGCTGAACTAACTAAAGTACCAAAAATGCGTGTCGGCAAAGCATTGCCAGAGAACATCACCAATGTTCCCACCAACATCCATGGCCAATTGATTTCGCGCCAGATAAAGAATCCCATCACAGCTACCAGTGAGGCAGTCAAGATTGGCAGCATCGGCAACCCACAACTTTTAGGCTTGTAACGCAAGCTACCAGCAAAAGTTATCGGTATTAGTTCTAGACCAACAAAGTCGCTCACCAATCCAAACGTAATCAGTCCCAGAGCGATCACCCAGCATCCATAGTACACAGTTGGGTTGCTTGCCCATACTACACCAGCGTTGCTGGCTAGTTTGACAGCGACCACCACCAACAACGGTACAAATAAATTGTGGAAAAGAAAACGCAAGCGATTAAGTAATTCCAGCAAAGCACCTTGATCAATCAAACGACCGATGGAAATTATAAAATTGTCATAGGTCATTCCAGCTAACACCAACAGTAGCAATGTTGTATTAATGTTGTGTGGGTGTTTAAATAGGCTAAGGCTCCAAAGTGCTAACCCCACATTGGCCAATGTATAAGTTGGATACAAAAAAGCCGCCATATCTGCATTCTTCATATTTTCACAGAATGTCAATCGACCTATCTTGCTTCGTTGTAAATTTAGTTCATAGCGTCTCTTGCTAAAAGACATTAGCTGTTCCCTAACCTAGCAATCTCCTGAATCTGCTGATATAGGAAATCTGTCGATATCTGATCATCTGTATAATCTACTACGTTGACATCAGATTCCTCGCCCCAGCCCATATCTAGACATTTTTTGCGGAACTTACGATAGACTATTGACAAGTTGTCGGAGGGAACGTGAAGTTCGCCAGTCAAATGATTAGGCACAACTTTGGGAATTTGAGACTCGATAATTGGCTTATCTTCTAGCATGGTTTTTAAAGCCCGCTTTCGCGCATCCCTATCAGCAAAAGGTAAGGTGATAAAGTTGCGTAGAACAATCCACTTGCTCAATGTTGTATTAGCGTCAATCGGAATGTGAGCAATAAACAGGATTATTTTGAAATGACCAATAGGAAAGTCAAATTCCAACCGACTAATGCTGGGCATGTAAAAGGAGAGTGTTACTCTCAGAGGGCGTGACTCTTGCCTATTGAGTATAGTTTTCCAGAAGCCTCTAGTTTTATTGGACTGATTTGCTGTGACAGTAGCACTCGCACTCCACTCTCCTACACGCACATCGTACTCTTCAATACTTGGCTGATCTGCGATGCCGCTGCCAATAGAATTGCGATGAATAAAGGGCACATGAGAGATATCAATCGCGTTTTCTAATACGCGAGTATAGTGAGTGTTCCATTGCAATTCACCGTAAACAGCACGCCATCCAGGGGTATCAAATTCTGGAAGTAATGGAATTGGGGGACGTTCTTTTTCAGGGAGATCTCCCCAGAACAGCCAGATAAAACCATATTTTTCTTGAACTGGGTAAGTATTTAAACGTGCCTTCTTAGGAATAGGCACACCTGGCTGATTGGCAGGAATTTCAATACAACTACCGTCTGCTTGATATTTCCAACCATGATAGGGGCAGCGGATACAGCCGTCCTCGACCCAGCCATTAGATAGAGATGCGCCACGATGAGGACATCTATCGGACAAAGCAAACACCTGCCCTTGAGAGTTGCGGTACAGGACAAACTCTTGGTTGAGCATAGTTAAATGCTTGGGCTTGCTTGTAATAGCTGAACTGAGTTCACAAGCATACCAGAAGTTTTTTAACATGCCTTCGTTCTACTTTTAAATCAATAAATGCAATATCAACTAGAGAATTGAAAGCAACTCATATCACATCCGGTTAAAGACTTATCATTAAGGCAGCAGAGGAGCAACTGCCGTCGACGAGCAGAGGAGAAGGGTTTTGTTGCTCTTCTGCATAGATTCGGGAATTATAACTAATTAGCCGGACTTGATATCAGTTGTTGATTAATCAAAGGCATTTTTGACTAACTCGCTTTTTAAGTTTGTCAAAAACGCCTTTGCATACTGAAGCACCCGCGATACAGAAACAATAGCGGCATCAGTTATTTGCAGAATCAGTTTTAGGGATGCATTGTGAGTCTGAGTTTTCTGTAATTCCCGATTCCCGATTCTCTAGAACTTGATTGTGAGCTGGTTAGGCAAAAATAAAACCAGTACTAAAATCTGAAATCGAAACTCCTTGAACAATTGCAATCAAGTCCTTTTCAAAAGATATTGCTGTTCCTGACGGGAGATTAGTTGGAGAAGCACCTAAGCTAAAGGCAGAACGAGGCTGCGACGCTGTTAGTTCGATAAAGTCCTGATTAATATTGAAATCAGTAATTAAAGCAAAGTCACTATTGCCGTTACCGACATAGAAAACTTCAGAGCCTGCTGCGAGGACAAAGGTATCCTTTTGCGAACCGCCAGTTAAGGTATCACGTTCGCCGCGGCCAAATCCAAATCCTGGGGCAAAAGGTTCAACACCAATCAACCGATCATTTCCGTTACCACCTGATAGGGAGTCGTTGCCAGCTCCACCAATTAATAAATCTGCGCCATCTCCACCAGTGAGGGTATCATTCCCAACCCCAGTGCCACCAAAAACGCTGTCGTTACCAGCCCCACCTTCTACAAGATCATCTCCGGCATCACCGTTGAGTGCATCGTTACCGATACCGCCAAATATGTCATCATTCCTAGAACCCCCAAAGACGCGATCGTTCCCGGCATCGCCATAAATTATGTCTGCGCCATCCCCACCATTGATATTGTCAAGTCCTCCATTCCCATTAATCAAGTCATTTCCAGCATCACCAAAAATTCGGTCTCCACCATTACCTCCGGTGATGCGGTCATTGTTATCGCCCCCATTGATAACGTCAACGCCATCGCCGCCATTAATCACGTCATTCCCAGCATCACCAAAGATTTGATCGTTACCGCTCCCGCCTTCAATAACATCGTTGCCACTGCCGGCAACAATCAAATCCGCTCCGTTGTCACCAAAAATTTGGTCTTCACCGGATAAGGCTACGATAATATCATTGCCAGCTAGCCCAAAAATTTGATCGTTCCCAGGTGTACCTGCAAGGAAATCGTCCTCAGATGTACCAACAATTCGGCCAGCCCCAGGACGAGGCTCTGAATCTAAGATAGCTGTTTCCAATTGCCGCACTGTGCTAGTTGCAACGTTGCCAGATGTCAGCAGATCACTTTGCAAATTTTTAACTAACTTGACAGGGATGTTATTGGCCACGACATTAGCATTTAGACCGGGAAGTACATTTTTCTGAACTGATGGGGTTACAGCCATGTGTTTTTCCTGTTTACTCACAGAAATAATGTGAAAGGGTAAGAGTCAATCGAGACAATCTGGGAAGCCTCTCAGACTCAATTTTAGAACTGAACATAAGGGTGTCAGATTGTCTAGCTTGTTGAGAAGAGAGCCAATAAAATTAAGCTATAAGCTAACTTTATTGAAGCAAAAACATATATCTCAAACTTTCATTAACAGCATAGTTAAACTGATGCTTTAGCGAATGCTTGATAAATTTTTACTGTTTGCTTTACTTGCTGCTTCTATTCTGATCTCGTTTCAAAATTCAAAAATTATGCAGGAATCTTCAAATTATTACAAAACTTTATAATCGAGTTAGAAGAAGGCTAAGGATAATTATGGTTATTGCTGATGAGTGAGGAGAACTTGCGCGATCGCTTGCGAAATTTGTAAGCCAGGACAACGCTCTAGCCAAAAGAACTCCCCAACCGGGTTAACTTCTAAAAAAACATAGCGATTATCAGGAGTCAGAATAATATCAATCGCCCCATAGTTTAAACTGAAATGAGCCATCAGTTTTAACAACTTTTCTTCAACATCCTGAGGTAAATTATAGGCTTGCCAAGCGTCGATTAAAGCAATTCCCTGCTTGCGCCAATCGTAACGCGCCTGATCTAAAGCTTGAGAATCAACCGCAGCAGTAAATACACGCTTACCGACAATAGTTGTCCGCAATTCTAAAGCCTTTGGTACTTGCTCTTGAAATGTCATTGGACAAAAACGCAAGCCATCAAGGTTGTCTAAATCTTCAGATGAAACTGGATTACTAAACACAACCTTCTCGCGTCCTTGCTGATCATAAATAGCGAAGGAAGAAAGCATTTTTGTAATCATCCCCTGCTCACATTCTTGGGCAAATTGCTTGACTGCTTGGGGATTATTTGTCGTCAAAGTGCGTGGAGTATCCAAACCTAATTTTCTTGCTACTTGCAGTTGGAGTTGTTTATTTTCAGCGCGACGAATATTTGGTTGGGGGTCAAGGTGAAAACCTCTGATACTGGAAATCATCCCCTGAACAGTAACACGAGATTCTTGAATGGAAGCTTGTCGTAGTTGCTTGTCCATAGTATTAGGAATTTTTGACCCTATGGAAATCCGCCGATACCAAACTGCCCCTACTTCGCTTAAATCTAGCTTTTGGTCATCGGTGGTGAGAATGACTTGCTCACTATCGCCGTAGTAAACATCTAGCTGTACTTCAGTGGGAAATCGGTCTGTATCAAACCGAAATACTTTTTCTCCATAAGCTTCAATTGCTTGAGTAACCAGAGGAATACTTTCGTTATCTTGGCTGTGAGTGATAATTAAAACAGTCATATTAATAGTTATAATTTAATATTCCTTGCCAGTAGAGCATCGGCGATCGCATCGGAAATCGGATAATTTAAGTCTCGCTCCAGCATTCCCCACTCGCCTGTAGGGTTAACTTCTAAAAAAACATATTCTCCTGCTGGAGTCACGATAAAATCAAACGCTCCAAACTTTAGTCCGAACCGTTTCATAAAGTCATCAATACGACGAATAATTTCATCAGGTAATTGATAAGTTTGCCACGTACAAGCATCTTGTTTGGCACGTCGCCAATCTTGGGTGGATGCTGCATAACCAGACGCATCTAACGCCCCAACAAATAAATTGCCATCCACGTATACTGCCCGTAATTCTTGCTGCTTGGAGATTTGTTCTTGAAAAACCATCGGGCAATAACGCAGTGTTTCTGCATCAATTAAATCTTCTTCTTTGACTGCGCTAGTGTACATAAAAAAAGAGGAGCCTTCCATGCTGTATGAAAGCGGTCTGAGCAGTTTGGCAATCATTTTGCCCTCGACTTGCTGATAAAATTCTCTAGCTTGTTTGGGGTTGTTAGTGATCAGAGTCTGAGGGATAACAAGACCAACTTCCGCCGCCACTCTCAATTGGCATAACTTGTTTTCTGCCGCGTCAATTCTTTGTAAATCATCTACCCAACGAGCTGTTCTGAGACTATCCCAAAAGCCGTCTAAAACAGCCAGTGATTCTCTAGCACAGGCAGATCGAAATTTTGGAGCTAATTCTTGACTCAGATGAGGTTCCCAAATGCGCCGCATCCATACCGCTTGCACCTGCTGCGTGTCAAATGAGCGATCGCCATACTCCACTCTATGATGGCTTTCTGAATTGCTCAAATAAGCCTGGAGTTTAACTGTCATCGGAAATTTATCAGTATCAAGGCGAAATGGCTGTGCCCCTCGTTTTAATAGAGCTTCTGCTACTCTATCTATCGTGAAGTAATCACCGCTATGAGTAATTAATAAAACTACATTATGCTCATGTTGCATAAAACATAGTAATTAGTAAAAATACTAATCAATCAAGTACAAAATAGTAAACCAACCCTTTACAAGGTTGGCAAAGTAAATAAAATTCATCTGCTGAAAATATTTGTCAAAGTCAGAGATTGGGTGTACTCAAAAGCTAGGACTCATTTGAGGGAAAAAGCATCATCATCCCCATCAGAGGGGTACTTCTGAGTTACAGCGTAATCATCCCCATCAGACGGGTACTTCTTCGTTACAACAACAACATCTTCATTATCAGAAGGGTACTTTAGTGTTGTTACTACACCACCACCGCCCTCTTCATTATTAGAAGGGCAGTTTCTACTTTGAATTGTGAGTCCACCACTGACTGCTTCTGATTCTTCATCAGAAATTTCTTCAAAGTTTTGCCCTTCTAAGAACCGGGCGAAGAATGGAACTGTTTGTGAATTTGAATCTTCGGGTCTAGTTTCAGGCATAATTCCTCCTATAAAATAGGATGTAAAATTATACAGTCAACGATATTATTACATATTTTTTCTGTATACAAAATGTTTATTTTTTCTTAAAGTAAATTTAACTTTTAAGGGAAAATACGAATATAAAAATATTAGTCAGCTTATTTACAGTAGTGCTATTTCGCTAAAAAATTTACCAATGCAAGAATTATGAATCAAGTCTGTCCTTGAAATATCTTTTAAGAGTAATTCTCAGATATCTCATCAATTCCTGTCTAGTATTGATATTCTTAGCACAAAAGTAACTTTGTTTCTCAATAAAATCATCAGTGGTGTGTGTTTCCCCATTAGTCCCTCTGCGCGATGCGCTGCTGGAAGAGCACGACTAGAAGTAGGAAAGCACCGCGAAGCACGAGCTGCCACCAAGGAGTAATGGTTCCCTCAAGATTTAAAAGGTTGTACATCATTCCTAGCAAAAGTACACCAATAAGCGTCGGGAACACGCTTCCCTGACCGCCTGCGAGAAATGTTCCTCCCATGACGGTCGCGGCGATCGCATCCGTCTCCCAGCCAAAGGCAGCCACAGGCTGACCTGCCCCTAGACGACCCGCGAGAATAACACCAGCAAGTCCTGAAAGCAGACCGCTGAATGTGTAGACTACAAGCTTCACTTGGTTTGGGTTCACGCCCATGAGCCGGGAGGCCTCCTCGTTGTTGCCGATAGCGAATATGTGCAAACCTAATCGGCTCCTGCGCAGCATAAACCAAGCTGCAAAATATAAGAGCGCAACTATAAGCACGGGGACAGGAACCCAACCAATGAACCCCCTACCCAGCCAAACAAGTCCCGATGCTGCCGATGATACGGCAATTGACCTTTCCTGGGTGATGCTCAACGCCAGTCCCCGTGCAGCGCTGGCAGTGAATAACGTCACAACGAACGGCTGGAGCCGTGCACGCGACACGAGAAGACCATTGACCACACCGAGTAACGTGGTGCTGGCAATGCCGCCGGCGATCGCCACAAAGCTTCCTTGAGGAGCGAGCATTGCCGCGACGACACCGCCTAGAGCAACGAGGGAACCCACAGACAGATCGATTCCCCCACTTAGGATCACGACAGTCATGCCCAGCGCCACGATCGCGAGCATACTGTTCTGTCGCATGATATTCATGAGATTAACAGGTGTCAGGAAGGTTTCATAACGAAACGATGCGAAAACAGCCAAACTAAGGAGCATGAGCAAGACACCTTGGGAGGTGAGGAGCTTGGCTAGACGCTTGGAGAACCGCAAACCTGCAAGTGCCAGAGACCTTGTGGCAGCCATGATGCGTTAGACCTCCTTAGGACGCTGTAAAAAAATGGCGAAAAGAATGATTACGGACTTTAAAACCAGTGACCAGGTAAACGGAATCAGGAGCATATTGAAACTTGTAGAAATCACCTGCATGAGCAAAGCTCCTACAACAGTGCCGAGGACATTTGCACGACCACCGGAGAAGGGTGTACCGCCAACAACAACGGCCGCGATCGCATCAAATTCTGCGTTGACACCGACCTTACTGGGATCGCCCATGCCAAGCCTCGCTGTCTCGACGAGTCCGGCAAACCCGGCAAGCAGGGCGCTAATCAGATAGACTATATATTTCACGCGCTCCGCACGGATACCCGCAAGCCGTGCGGCCTCCTCGTTGCCGCCAACTGCAACGATATGACGCCCAAAAAGCGTAGATCGGATACAGAAAAAAGCTCCTGCAATCACGACTGCCGCAATCACAACCTGAATTGGTATAGAACCGAGATAGCCCTTTCCGAGCGCTTCAAATGTGGGATGAGTGAAGGGAACAAGCTTACCGTCCCCGACAACCTGAGCAATCCCACGCCATAAGATGAGAGCTGCCAAGGTAGTGATTAAGGCATCAAGTTTCAGACGTGAGATGAGAAAGCCATTGAGAAGACCAACCAACAAAGCAGCGCTCAAAGCGAACGGAATGGCAACAGTGATTCCATACTTAATCAGTAATGCCACAATGACTGAAACCAATGCCATAGTAGAGCCGACCGTGAGGTCGATGCCACGGGAGGCAATGACAAAGGTCATCCCAACGGCAACCAACATTGTTGTGGATACTTGGAGCAACATATTCAATGTGTTGCTGATTGTAGCGAAACGCGGAGTGAAGACGGCGTTTGCAACATAGAGAATTAGGAGTGCTGCAGGTGCGCCAAAGTTTGGGTTCCACAGGGTTCGCCAACCCAGATCAGGCTTCTTGCTCTTCATTATTTGTTCTGCTCTTCAAATTATCTATCGACGGCTTCCTGAAGATTTGCACCTTCCGCCATTACGTGCAGAATTGTCTTGATGTTTTTCTGCTCGCCACTGAGTTCCGCAATTGACCGCCCATCACGCAGGACGACGACACGTTGCGAGCCTTCAACTAGCTCTTCGACTTCCGATGAAATCATCAGAACTCCCAGCCCTTGCTTTGCTAGTTCGGCGATTAGCCTCTGGATCTCGCGCTTTGCACCAACGTCGATACCGCGAGTCGGCTCGTCGAGGAGAAGAAGTTTTGTATTCTTGCACAGCCATCGCGCCAGAAGCACCTTCTGCTGATTGCCGCCTGAGAGTTCGTGGATCTTCTGCTCGGCGCTGGCTGCCTTGATGTTAAGACGCTGCATGAAACGGTTGACAAGCTCGCCCTGTCGTTTCCTAGAAACGATACCCCATTGCGTAAGGTTCGGTAGTGCAGCGAGCGTGAGGTTTTCGCGCACCGAAAGCTCAGGGATGATGCCGTCCGCCTTGCGATCCTCTGAAAGGAAAGCCATCCCAGCGGCGATCGCATCATGAGGATCGTGCAGGGACAAAAGACTACCTTCGAGTTTTACGGTTCCACCGTCAAGTGGTTCGACCCCGAACAGAGCGCGTGCCGTTTCACTACGACCAGAGCCGAGCAAACCTGCAAGCCCGACGATTTCGCCATGCCGCACTTCAATTGAAACATCATTGAGCTGTTTCTTATATTTGAGAGCTTCCGCCTGGAGCAGCACTGGCCGACCTAGCGTGTTTTGCGATTGTCCTGCGAACGCCGTGACTCCTTTGCTTACCTCATCGGGCTGGCGGCCTAGCATATGGCAAACGAGTTCCAGACGATTGAGCGTGGCTAGCGATTGCGTCACGATGTTGCGCCCATCACGTAGTACCGTCACGCGATCGCACACGGCGTAAAGTTCTTCAAAACGGTGGCTGACGTAGACGATGGATGTCCCTTGCGACTTTAGCCGACGCATGACATCAAAAAGAACAGAGACTTCGGTTTCCGTAAGCGAGCTAGTGGGTTCATCAAGGATAAGCACACGCGCACCAAAAGATATAGCACGCGCGATCGCCACCATCTGACGATGGGCAATATTGAGCGAACCAACCATTGAACGTGGGTCGATATGCAACCCCAGGCGCTCCAGAATATCGGCTGCCCCAGTGTTCATCGCCCGTCTATCGATGATGCCGAAGCGATGCGGCTCCCTGCCAAGAAAAATATTCTCGGCAACGGTTCGCAAACCCACCAATTGGATCTCCTGGTAGACAGCTATGATGCCTGCCGCCTGCGCTTCGGTCGGGTTCTGAAATGCAACGCTTTTGTGGTCGTACTCTATAACACCTGAGTCTCGTCGATAAGCCCCTGTCATAATCTTGATGAGCGTCGATTTGCCAGCACCGTTCTCTCCGACCAGCGCATGAATCTCGCCTGCCTTCAGTTCAAAATCCACCCCCCACAGCGCTGGCACACCAGAAAAGCTTTTTTTTATGCCCGTCATGCACAGGACAGTTCGAGTCGCCTGATTCATCGGCTTTACCTAGTTTTTGTCTTCATTGCCGATAGTGGAGATCCTTCACTTCGCACGATAGTAATCTTTTTGTCTATCGTGGAGGCTCAGGATAGTTCCAGGTTATCGTTTTTCTATTTTAGGGTGAGAATTACTTAGTGGTCTGCCAACCCAAAATTGTCGGGTGAAGGCAGGCAGGGGAGCAAGGGAGAGATTTTCTTTATTTGGTAGGCGATCGCCTGTTGTGGAAGAGTAGTGTGATCGCCTTGCAGAAAACCTCAGAAATAAAGCGTAGACGCGTAGTGGCTTGTCGTTAGACATCGCCTGAAGCAACGTTAAACGGCCGCAATTACCCACAGATTTAACTTGATCAGGTATGCGTGGTCTAGTTATTTTTTATATATTATTCTAGGGAAAGAGCGATGCCTATCACAGCACAAGTGCTGAAATGTTTTCAGCTTTGCTGCGACCTTACCAGCAAGTACTGCTCTATCGACCTAGTGACTCTGGATAAGCGTACTGGGAACGTGATTATTCTGGCAAAAGAGGAAATTAATCTTGAGATTAAGCCTACTGGAGAATGGGAGTTTGTATGAGTGTCAAACCAGACTTTGCTACCATGACCACGATAGAACTTCGAGCCTATGTCCTAGAACACAGGGATGATGAGGAAGCCTTACATGCTTACCTCGACAAGCTTCATGCCGAAAAACCAAGTTCACGGGTATATAGACCTGAAGAAGACGTAGCTGAAGCGATCGCAGAATACCTGAAAGATAAAAGACGCAAGGAAATATAAGTTTCCGCAGAAGCGATCACTTTTGTGTAAGAGTAAGTGCGTAGGCGTAGCCCGTCGTAGACATCGCCTTGCAGAAAACCTCAAAAACAAAGCGTAGACGCGTAGCGGCTTGTCGTTAGACATTGCTTGTTGTGGAAGAGTAAGTGCGATCGCTTTATATACACATTCAATTCTCAATTTTACGAATCCGAATATTTGTTGGTGTAATGACAGTAAAAGCTCCCAGCAACTCGTTAGTATGTTGATTTATTGCACGAGTAACAATGTCTGCTTTGCTGATTATAGATAATCCTGATAGTCGAATTAGCACAACACCTGAAGCTATACGCCTAGACGGAAAACTAATTCACCAAAATCTTTATCCGATGTTAATAATAACGCTCCCTCTTGATTAGCTAAATCCAGCACTTCATCATCAGAAATTCCTGGTTCCATTTCAGGAATGTACCAAACGGTGTAACCATCTTGGCGCAAACGTTCAACTATTTGCCGATCTAGATTCTCGTCTGCTAGAAAGTTCAAGAAGCATTCTCAACAATTGGATAAATCACATCATATCGTAAAGCCTCAGCTGCAAATGCTAAAGCTGCTTGAATTGACTCGCGTGTGAGTCGTGGGTGAGATTCTAAAATTTGTTCTGGAGTTTCACCAGCAGCTAACTTTTCTAAAATTAACTCAACCGTGATGCGTGTCCCAACAACCACGGGTTTCCCCATCATTACCTTTGGATCGGATACCACCAGTTGTTTAAGCTGCTTTTGCATGGTTTTTGCTCTTTGCTTGCTTCTTCTATGATGACACTAGCAGAAAGCGTAGACGCGTAGTGGCTTGTCGTGAGACATCGCCTGTTGTGGAATAGTGAGCGATACCTGTCATAAACTCTGCTAACGCACTCCACAAAGCCAAAATTATAATTTCAAAGAGCGATCACACTTCCTATTCTCATCAATTTACCAGATGTCTTCAAGATTAAGCACAAATCCAGGCAGTACATCTTCTCCTGATAAAGTAGCAGGAGATTGCAGTATTTCAACATCTTGATCGTAACGATAAATTTCTACTTTTTGAGTTTCCAAATCAATTAACCAGCCCAATCTTGAACCGTTATATAGATCTCTCGCATTTTGTTCTGTAGCCTTTACTTGCGGTAAACTCTGCTAACCACTCCAGAAATCCAAAATTACACTATCAAAGAGCGATCGCACTGTGGAAAAAGTCAAATTTATTCTGTGTATATTAGACTTAGAACCAAAAAATTAGACGGGTAAATTTGATGCCTAACTATCAAGAAGTATTACAGCAAGCTCAAAGCCTCACTCCTGAAGAGCAAATACGCTTAATTGAAGACTTGTCAAGTTTAATTGGTCAACGGGTGACGATGACTCCTAAGCCAAAGCGGAGCATTCTAGAATTACGTGGATTGGGTAAAGAAATTTGGAATGGTGTTGATGCTCAAGAATACGTTAATCAGGAACGTGATTCATGGAATGGTTAGCCCAGCTACAGGGACAAATTGTGGGCTTGGATACTGCACCACTGATTTACTTGATTGAAGAAAATCCTAATTATTTAGAAGTAACAAATGCTTTTTTTGAAGCGATGTTTCGTGGTGAGTTTACTGTTGTCACATCAGTTATAACTATATCAGAAGTATTAGTCTATCCCTTACGGCAACGAAATATAGAATTAGCTCAACAATATCGTGATATTTTGTTCAATTCTCAAGGTTTGACGACTATCGAAGTTGTTCCAGATATCGCTGAAACCGCTGCACAATTAAGAGCAGATTACAACTTGAGAACCCCAGATGCTATTCAGATTGCTACTGCTATTCGTGGAGGTGCATCATTTTTCTTGACTAATGATGCACGTTTGCCATCGCTACCGGGGTTATCAGTTTTAGTATTAGCTCAATTGATAGCTTGAGTATTTATAATGCGATCACACTCCGCAAACTTCCCAAAGCGATCGCCGTTGTGGAAGAGTAAGCGATCGCCTGTTGTGGAAAAGCGATCGCCTTACAGAATACCTCAAAAATAAAGCGTAGACGCGTAGCGGCTTGTCGTTAGACATCGCCTGTATTAGAAGAATGAGCGATCGCCTTGCAGAAAACCTCAAAAACAAAGCGTAGACGCGTAGCGGCTTGTCGTTAGACATCGCATGTTGTGGAAGAGTTGAGCGATCGCACTTTATGATTATTACCAAATCGCTTCTAAATTCAAAACAAATCCTTGCAAAACATTCTCCCCTGACAGGGTAGCAGGAGAATCTAACACTTCAACTTCTTGACCTTGGCGATAAATCTCGACTTGCCGAGATTTGCGATTGATTAACCATCCCAAACGCACACCGTTATGTTGATATTCTCTCATCTTTGCCTGAGTTTCTTTCAAACTATCACTCGGCGAAAGTAACTCAATTACAAAATCGGGACAAAGTGGTAAAAATCTTGTTTGTTGTTCTTGAGTCAGTGCATTCCACCGTTCTAGTTTTACCCAAGAAGCATCGGGAGAACGATCCGCACCGTTGGGAAGCTTAAAACCAGCAGAGGAATCAAAGGCGATACCAGTTCCATCTGCGTCCGCCCAATTAAATAATTGCTGATTTAGCCTACCATTGCGGTTGCTTGTTTCTCCCCCCACGGGTGGCATAATAATTAATTCTCCGGTTGCAGTACGTTCAAACCTCAAGCCCCGATTTGCCTGACATAGCTGGAAAAACTGCTCATCTGTCAGTTCCAGCGCTGGTTTAAGGTTGACTGTTAGGGCGTTCATAAGCAGGATAGAGGATGAAGCCTAGAGGTTTCTTAATTTTATAATGCGATCGCCTGTTGTCAAAGAGTGAGCGATCGCACCCAAAACTCCCAAAATCTCCCAAAGAGCGATCGCTTATTGTGAAGGAGTAGCGCGATCGCCTTGCAGAAAACCTCAAAAACTAAGCGATCGCCTGTTGTGTAAGAGTGCGTGATCGCCTTGCAGTAAACCTCAAAAATAAAGCAATCACCTGTTGTGGAAGAAAGCGCGATCGCCTTGCAGAAAACCTCAAAAATAAAGCATAGATGCGTAGCGGCTTGTCGTTAGACATCGCCTGTTGTCAAAGAGTGAGCGATCGCCTTGTAGAAAACCTCAAAAACAAAGCGATCGCCTGTTGTCGAAGAGTGATCGCTTTATTTAGGCATTCAATTCTTAATTTGCTAAATACAAATATTTCTCTTTGCTCGTCGCTGGCTTTTTTTACAATGGCGCTAACAGAGAGCTTGCTCTCTGAAAAATAAAATATTGTAAGTATATTTACATTTGTCGAATATAAATTAATAGCTATAATTGCTTTGATTATGTAAAAGATATGAATTCAAATAACTTAGATAAGCGAGATCAAGAGCAATCTATTTGGAGCGAGGACGATTATATTTTTATCCAAAACCTCAGACACCCAAGACATGTGAGCGAATTCCTCAGAGCTTTACAGAATGTCTGTAGAAGTGGTTATAAAGATATTGCTATTGTTCTTAAAGAAGTCAAAGCTGTTTTTCCCAATGCTTGTGTTCCTATAGCCGCTATCATTCAGTATTACAGAAAGTCTGGTCTTAATATAGAAGTGTATGATCAACCTCGTATACTTGAAATTGCTCATTTTAACCAACCATTACTTGCAACTATTGATGCATTAACAAACGAGGTAGATCCTTTATCAAAAGTATGGCACTTTCAAGACGAGGTGATGGTATTTCAACTAGTATCGGCACTAGTTAAAGCTATCACCCAAAAGATAGAATGTAGCTCTGGAGTTGTGGAAGCCTTTGAGTGGTGTTTGACTGAAGTAATAGACAATGTTTTGCAGCATTCTAAAGCCTCCGAAGGATTCGCTATGGTTCAAGTCCATGCTGATTCTAAGCGATTAGCTGTCTGTATTGCTGATACTGGTATTGGAATCTATGGCTCTCTTGCTCAATCTGTTCATAAACCACGATCAGCTGTTGATGCTATAACTTTAGCTGTAAAAGAAGGTGTAACTAGAGACCCTCAAATAGGTCAGGGTAATGGACTGTGGGGTTTATTAGAAATTGTTAAAAATAATAGTGGTCTTCTTACTATTACTTCGGGTTCTGGTTCTTTATTAATACGTAAGAATGAATCCAAAGCATTTCCTAAGCTTCCATATTTAGACAAATATCATCAAGGGACAATTGTAGATTTTCAAATTGATACTAGTCAAGGTATTGATATAGCCAGCGCTCTCAGCGGTCATAAACCTGTAAATTTGATGCTTGAAAATTTAGAAACTGATACAGGCGAACATCGCATAATAATTAAAGAGCATACTAATGGTACTGGTACTAGGCGTGCTCTACACAGATCCGGAACGTTGTGCTTAATGTCATCAATGCAGGTGGATCAAAAGTTATACTTGATTTTTCAGGAGTTGCAGTTATTTCTTCTAGCTTTGCTGACGAATTTATCGGAAAACTTGTTGTCAAGTATGGTTTTTTTAATTTTCAAAGTATAATTACTCTACAAGGCATGAACCCAGTAATTCAAGGAATTTTGCACAGATCTGTTGCTCAGAGAATGATGAATAGTCTTCAAGAGAATTCCTAAAATAACTATTTTCAATTATTGAAAAATAATACTTCATAATTTCTTCTAAACCAATGTCATGACTTGCTCATATTCTTCTTTATGGCTTTGCAAAGCATCCCAAATATCAATTTTTTGCTGAAGATTGAGCCAAAGTCTAGGGCCATTTCCTAAAGCTTTACCAAGACGTATTGCTATATCTACTGTAATTGATCTTTGACCATTGATAATTTCCTGAATTGTTTGATGAGATACTCCTAAAATTTCTGCAAAATTTGCGGTATTAATATCTAAATCATCTAAAATATCTGCAATTACTTCGCCGGGATGTATTGGTCTTACTAATCTATCATCAGTAATATCTTGCCAATTATCCATAATTAATACTTTTTTCTTAATAATTTGGTTAACCTTATTTAGCATGGTCTAGCCAATTAACATCATGTTAACACAGGAGTTAATGATAATCTTCAAGATTGACATCATAAGCATTACCATCTTCAAAGTTAAAAGTTATACGCCAGTTTCCTGACACCTTAATTGACCAAGTTCCTTTTCTGTCTCCTTTTAATTCATGCAAATCATAACCTGGTAATTTAATATCTTCTACAATTAAGGCTGAGTCTATAACTTCAAGTCTGATTCTAATTTTCTTTTCTAAGTTTGCAGTAATTCCTTTATTAAAATTTTCTCTAAATAGATTTTCTAATGCTTTATTTTTAAATGTTTGAATCATCTATTTTTCAATTTTATCTCAGGCGGTTAAATCATTTATAGTGAGATCCTAGATTGAAAAATTAAGGCAGGCATAACGCCTGCCTATGTAATCTTACTCTATCCCTTCAATTCGGTCTTCAACTTCTTGGTACAACTCGCGCAGACGATTTAAATTCTCCTCGCTAGTCTCCCAATAACCGCGTCCATTCACTTCCAACAAAGTTGATACAACCTTGCGGAAAGAATGGGGATTAAGGTTCATTAACCGTTTCTGCATTTCTTCATCTTTGATGAAGGTTTCATTCGTATCTTCGTAAATCCAGTTATCCACAGCGCCGGCTGTTGCACTCCAACCCATTGTATTTACCAATCGCTTGGAGAGTTCGCGGACACCTTCGTAGCCGTGAGATAGCATTCCTTCGTACCATTTGGGATTTAATAACTTAGTACGGGCATCTAAGCGCACGGTTTCTGATAATGTCCGCACTTGGGCATTAGCCGTGGTGGTATCTGCAATGTAAGATGCTGGTGTTTTGCCATCACCCCGCAGACTTGCCACAAGTTTGGTGGGATCAGAGTCGAAGTAGTGGGAAACGTCCGTCAAGCTAATTTCGGAAGAATCGAGATTTTGGAAAGTTGCATCAGCAGTTTTCAAGGTGCTTTCAAATATCTGCCGGGATTCGTCCATCATACCGGGGTTATCGGAATTGAAGGCGAAGGATTTCCGCTTCAGGTACATTTCCTGTAACTCGGCTTCACTATCCCAAGTGCTGTTTTCTACCGCCAAGTTGATATTTGACGAGTAGGAACCGGAAGCATTGGAGAAAACGCGAGTTGCAGCTTGACGCAGATTAATTCCCATATCTTCGGCTTGTTGCAAAGCGTGTTTGCGGACAAAGTTCATTTCTAAAGGTTCGTCCGCCTCAGCCGCCATCTTCACGCCTTGATCTAACAGGTTCATTTGGTTGATGAACAAGTCGCGGAATACACCAGAACAGTTTATTACAACGTCAATTCTGGGGCGTCCCAACTCTTCTAAAGATATTAACTCCAACTTGTTGACTCTTCCCAAGGCATCGGGAACTGGGCGTACACCGACCATCCACATGATTTGTGCTAGGGATTCGCCGTAAGTTTTGATGTTATCGGTTCCCCAAAGCACACAGGCGATGGTTTCGGGCCATTGACCGCCGTTTTCGGCTTTGTTACGTGCCAATAACCGATCAACAACGATTTTGGCTGATTGCACAGCAGCAGCTGTGGGGATGGATTGGGGATCGAGGGCGTGGATATTCTTACCTGTGGGCAATACATCCGGGTTGCGGATGGGGTCGCCACCGGGGCCAGGTAGGATGTACTCGCCTTCTAAGCCTTGGAGTAATCCACCGAGTTCGTTATCTGCACAGACTTGCTGTAAGCAGAATTCCAAATACTCAAATAGTGGTTTTAGGGCGGTGGTATCAACTTTGGTATAGCCTGCTTTGTGCAAGGCTTCTACCCAAGGTTCTTTTTTGCCCATGTTGAAGAAGTTGAGCTTGGAAACGAGAGAAACTCGTCCTTCAGCGTCAGTTTGTTCTTTTACCAAGGCGCTAACTGCTGCACGGGTGGCTAAGGTGATGTCTTGCAGTAGCTGGACATCTTCTAAAATGCCTTTATCGTTATTGTGGTAAATATCGTCAATGTTACGCCCAATGCTGTTGGCGATAATTCGGGGTAAGCTGAGAATTTCTTCTTCTTGACGATCTAAACTGGCAATATTAACAAGAGTTGCGATCGCTTCTTCTGCTGTCGGTGGTTTACCAATAATGTGCAATCCACAAGGCAACAACCGTGACTCAATTTCCATCAACTTGCGGTAGACGTTGCCAACGATATTATCTCGCTCTTCAGCGTCCATATCCTTGGCGTCAGTTTCTGGCAAGTTGATATCTTTGTCCAGGTTCACCATCCGGCATTTGTCCATGATGGAGTTGACAATGGGGATACCTCTTCCTGTATCTTTCAGGGTTTGGTAAGAAGCAATCAATTCGCTGAGTTCTTTCAAACCCTTGTATAAACCAGCATTCTCAGCCGGAGGTGTCAGGTAGGAAATTGTCTCAGCATAACTGCGGCGCTTGGCAATTGTCGCCTCGCTGGGATTATTGGCTGCGTAGTAATACAGATTTGGAATTGTGCCAATTAGTTGGTCTGGATAACAATCACCAGACATCCCCATTTGCTTACCTGGCATGAATTCTAAGGAACCGTGAGTACCAAAGTGCAGTACAGCGTCAGCTTCCCAAACTTGCTCTAGGTAAGTGTAGTAAGCAGCAAAACCGTGGTGAGGGCTAGCAGAACGGGAGAACAGCAGCCGCATCGGGTCGCCTTCGTAACCAAAGGTAGGCTGAACACCGATAAACACATTGCCGAAATGTTTGCCGTAAATCAGCAGGTTTTGCCCATCGCTGTTGAGATGTCCGGGAGGTGGGCCCCAGTTTTCTTCTAGGCGTTGGGAGTAAGGTGTCAGTGCTTCATATTCTGGCACTGACATTTTATAGGCAATGTTAAGTTCTGGGCTAGCGTACTGTGCTTGAGCATCGTGGATGACTTCTTGCATCAACGCTTCGGCTGATTCCGGCAATTCTGGTAAGTCGTAGCCGTTATTTTTGAGTGCTCTCATCACCTCGTAAATGGAACCGAAGACATCTAAGTAAGCTGCTGTGCCTACGTTTCCTTTATCTGGTGGAAAGCTGAAAACGGTAATTGCAACTTTTTTATTAAGCTTGGGTTTGCGGCGGAGATTCGCCCACTTTAAGGCACGTTTTGCTACTGCTTCCACACGGTCTTGGAGAGCGATCGCTTTGCCTGTAGTACCATCTCTGCCTGATAAAATTATCGGCTCAATTGCCCCATCCAATTCCGGTATGGCAATTTGCAAAGCTACTTGAATTGGATGTAACCCCAAATCGCTATCCATCCACTCTTCTGTGGTTTGGAATACTAAGGGCAATGCCACCATATAAGGGCGATTTAACCGCTTGAGTGCGTCAATCGCCTTGGGATGATCTTGTCTTGCTGGGCCACCTACCAAGGCAAAGCCAGTCAGCGAGATCACCGCATCCACTAGCGGCATCTTATTAGTTGGTTCGTAGAAGTAAGCATCTACAGGTTTGGAAAAATCCAAACCACCAGCGAATACTGGTAGTACTCTAGCGCCTAGTGATTCCAACTCCTGCACTATGGCCACGTAGTGGGCGTCATCGCCTGTAACTAAGTGAGTGCGTTGCAATACTAACCCAATACAGGGAGCCAAGGGATCTTTAAGGTCGTTGGGGATATCTTTACGGGCTGTGTACCAATTGAGATATTCTCTGACATCCTCAAACATACTGGGAGCCAAGGGATGCCAAATCCCTAAATCGGGATACACCACTGGCGCTTGATATGTAGTAGATGCAAGATTTTGTTTTTCTACACCTTTTAATACATATTTATCAGTCAGCATCAGCAAGAAGTTTTCCAGGTTTTCTGGTGAACCCCCCAGCCAATACTGAAAACTAAGCATGAAATTTCGGGCATCCTGTGCTTTGTCCATTGGCAGAAACTTCAGCACTTGTGGCAGAGTCCGCAATAGTTTCAGCATTCCATCTTGGAAGCCTGCACCGGATTTTTCTTTGCGTTTCCGCATGAATTGAGCGATCGCACTCTTCGATTGACCCAACTGTGCCAGAGAAAAGCTGCCCATTTTGTTGAGGCGCATAACTTCTGGCATTGAGGGAAAGACTACCGCAACGTCTAAGCGATCGCGGTACGGTTCTACAGCCGTTACTACTTTCTGTGCTAAGTCTTCAATGAAAATCAGTGAGGCGATAAATATATTGGCACTCTCGATATCCCGTTTGAACTCCGCGTAGTTCTCTGGATCTCGGAGTTCCTCAATTAAGTACCCGCTGATTTCAATCGCAAGGTTGGGATGATTAGAGTTAATGGTGCGAACAGCTTGCGATAATGCACTCTGGTACTGAGACTCAAGCACGACATAGACCACCTTGATTAAATTACGTCCGCGTAAGTTATCAGGCGCAATATGTCTAATGGTGGACTTGACGTGGGTGAACATGCAGATAGGCTCCTTTGATGCGCGTTCTCTACTCGAAGTTCATCACGGCTGATGCGGCCGCTCGTAACTTCATGACTTTTATTTAGCTATATGAGTTTTTTATCAGAAAACGCTTACCCAATGGGCATTTTGTCGTTTATCTGACACAAATCGATAAATATAATGACATATTTCTTTGCGAATGTTGATTTTTAGTGTGAGTATTTGCTACACTAAATGTTAAAAAATATTAATAGTATTAATTATTACTTTTAATATCGTCGCTAATATGCTTTATCTCTAAGCATCAGGACATATTCTTATTATTCTAAGCAAGTTATTTTTAATACAAAGTATTTTTTTAGGGTGGTGCTGCTTAAAGTTAGCTCAAATCCTTATTTTTACGTTGTGGGCATTGCCTACCCTATGGTTGAATGTCAGTTATATTTAAATAGATATTTAAAAAATATTATCGCGCTTACAAAACAAAACCAACGAGGTTGTAAAGTTAGTATGCTTGGCAAAATGCGATCGCGGAATTCCTCGAATTTCTCAACTAACAATCATAATTTCCTGAGCTTTTTGTTCTAAACCCTGTTTAAGCCCTTCTTGCAAAATATCTTGATAAATCACAGATTCGCGCATAATATCACTCAGCTTGAGTCTCGTCGGTTTTAGCTTGCAACTGCTGAACTTGCTCGACAGTTAAACCAGTAACGCGGACAATTAATGCGATCGCAATTCCTTCATTAAGCATATTTCTGGCAATCTCCTGAGCTTTTTGTTCTAGACCCTGTTCTAGACCCTGTTCAAATCCTTCTTTCAGCCCTTCTTGCAAAATATCTTGATAAATGGCAGATTCGCGCATAATATCACTCCGCAAAATTCTGTTAATCACGTCTTTATTTAATACTAGCCCAGCTAACACTGCTGTTGACGCAGCAATATTACTTCGGATGCGGGTGTCATTGATGGCTTCAATAACTTCCGCAACTTCTTCCAAGGTTCGGCTTTGATCATCGGTTTGGCTTAAAGTTGCAAACGGTAGCAACCCTGGAGAATTTAAAAATAGTTCCGTTGGCTGTTCCCAAAGTCGAATTACGTCAAATCTGTGCCAGGTATTCTCTAAGACAAATTCCGTTTGGTAAACTAGTTCAGAATCGCTAGGTTGTAAATAAATTACCACCTGACGCATTCGCTTATTAGGAAATCTTCGGTACACCCGTAAGCGATAATCACACATCCGAAAGGGAATATTAGCATCTGGTCGAGTTTGGAATTCCAGATGAAGGACGATTTCGTCGGACTGCAACAAAATAAGTGCATCTGCGCGGATGGGTTCGAGGGATAATTCCGATGGACTCAGTTCTGTGAGTGTAATTGGCTCATTAAGTAGCCAAGTTGCAAAGTCCCTGGAAAATGATTCAGCAATAAATTTACAGACGTTATCAAACATAGCCTGCAATTATATCAGTAGTATCGTGCCTCTGTAACTTAGGAACGAATTAGGTAATATTTGCCTCTTGACTAATAGCTTTTAACTCTTCACCATTAACTCATGACTCCAGTAGATATTCTGATTCTCTCCAATGGCCCAGGGGAAGTTACAACCTGGGTACGTCCAGTTGTAAGAGCATTGCGGCAACAACTTGGGGATGAGCGTTCGGTTGTCAGAATTTCCGTAGTTTTATCACCTTGTCCAAATGCTAGCGGCAAAGAGGCTGCGATCGCTCTATCTTACGCAGAAGTAGACCGAGTTCAGGGAGCCGAGCATTTTTGGCAGTTTTTGCTGTGGGGAAAGACATTTGAGAATTGGGATTGGAGAAGTCGCGGAGTAGTTGTTTTCTTAGGTGGGGATCAATTTTTTCCCGTTGTCATCGGCAAAAAACTCGGTTATCGCACAGTAGTTTACGCTGAATGGGATGCTCGGTGGTATAGCTTGATAGACCGCTTTGGCGTGATGGCACCGAAAGTTGCTGAACGTGTTCCCCAGAAATATGCTCACAAATTTACTGTTGTGGGGGATTTGATGCTAGCGGCCAGTAGTCATTCGTCCCCGACACTGGACAAAACACAAACAACTGAACTAATTGGTATGCTACCTGGGTCAAAAGCAGCAAAACTAGCCCAAGGAGTACCATTAACATTAGCGATCGCTGAATACATCAACGCAAAAAGACACCAAACGAAGTTTGTGATTCCCGTAGCGCCGACTTTGGATTTACAAACCTTAGCTAGTTTTGCCGATCCTCAGAGAAATCCTTTTGCTCACACCTTTGGCTTCAGCGGTGCTGAATTAATTTTCCCAGAATACAACCAACAGAAGCCAGCGCTCAAAACTACTAACGGCGTCACTGTGGAACTTTGGCAAGAAACGCCAGCCTATGAATTGTTATCTCAATGTAGTATCTGTTTAACTACAGTCGGAGCAAACACGGCCGAACTCTGTGCTTTAGCCGTGCCGATGCTTGTTTTGCTACCAACGCAACAACTTGATGCCATGCGCTCTTGGGATGGTTTGCCAGGTTTGTTAGCTAATTTACCAGGGTTAGGTTCAGCCTTTGCCAAGCTGATTAACTGGCTGTTCATCAGACGGAAAGGTTTATTAGCCTGGCCGAATATCTGGGCACAAGAAGAAATAGTACCTGAATTGATGGGAAAACTCCAACCACAAGAAATTGGCGAAATGGTATTAGACCTTTTAGCTAATCCAGAAAAATTAGAGCAAATGCAACTCAAGCTACGTAGTGTTCGAGGCGAAGCAGGAGCAGCGCAGAAATTAGCAACTTTAGTAACAGAAGAGATTAGACTTCTTGCAAAAGTCGGGAAAAGGTGAAAAGGATAGAATTTTCCTTTACCTCTTGCAAAATATCTATTGATATCCCCTGTGAGAATGTCCTTAGAGGGGCTTTGTTTTTGGCTGCGCTAGATGCCCGTATTTTTACTATTACCCTATATAGTGATTTATTACCAAAATATAAATTATACAAATCATAAAAATACCCAAATTTTTGATAAGACTCAAATATATATGGAAACGCTAACAAAGCAAGTAAGTCAAACTCAAGAGATTTTATTACATCGCATTGCAAACCGTATCCGGCAATCTTTAGAACTGCAAGAAATTTTATCGGCGACGGTTGCAGAAGTCCGCTCGTTTCTAGACACCGATCGCATCAAAATTTATCAGTTTCAACCTGATGGTCATGGGTTAGTAATTGCCGAATCAATTCAGGAAGGTCGGTTACCACCGCTTTTGGGGTTAAATTTCCCCGCAGATGACATCCCACCCTATGCCCGTGAACTGTTTGTCCGAGCACGCCAGCGAAGTATTGTCGATTTGACAACACACGAAATTGGTATTAGTCCTCTCGATTGCTCAGAAACAGGCGAACCATTAGACCAGCCAGATATTCGCTATCGTCCCGTCGATCCTTGTCATGTAGAATATTTGACGGCAATGGGCGTAAAATCTTCAGTTGTAGTGCCGATTGTTTTAAAGAGCAAGGAAACAGGGAAAGATTCATTACCTTCTCTTTTGCAATCATCTCAATTGTGGGGACTATTGGTATCTCACCATTCAGAAACGCGAGTGGTGACAGAACAGGAATTACTATTAATTCAGTCGGTGGTCGATCAAGTGGCGATCGCCATATCGCAATCGATTTTGCTCAGTCAAGTGCGAGAGCAAGCCCGTCAAGAAGCAATTATTAATCAAGTTACCGAGCAACTGCATACTACGCCCATTGCCCAGCTGCAAGCTGCCCTTGAAGAAACAGTAGCTGCCTTTGCTGGCTCTGGAGGACGGCTCTACTTACTGCCAGACGGCGAACAAACAGCAAAAATCTATACCTGTGGGGTGCAGCCTAGTCAACTCGACCTCGGACAAGGTGAGACAACGAGCAATTCAAAGGAGGGCTTTTCTTGGCAGGTGAGCGTGAACGCGAAGGGTAGACCAATTGAGGAACATCGATTGTGGCAGAAATATCTCTTTGCCACTGTCTCACCCCCTGAGCATCCAGAAAAGCCTAGCACCAAATCATGGTCAGTAAATTGGATGAGAGCCGTTTACGCTTTGACTCCTCCACCTAACGAACTCAGTTGTGACTCGAATTTGTGGGCGGTCGCCGATCTTTATAAAGAACCCTTATTGCGATCGCTCGGCCCCAGCTTCCAAGCAACCCAAATCCGGGGCTTGTTGATTGTACCGCTACAGCATGGTGCCACCGTCGTTGGCTGTTTAACCATCTTCCGAGATGAGGTGGATATTGAAACTATTTGGGCAGGTTGTGTTGATACCGATTCTCGCCAACTGATGCCGCGTCAGTCCTTTGCAGCATGGCGCGAACTGAAAACCGGGCAAGCACAGCAGTGGTCAGAATCGGAAGTTAAACTAGCGCAAGCATTAGGTGAACGCTTTGCAACAGCAGTAAAGCAGTATCGACTTTA
This sequence comes from Mojavia sp., assembly GCF_059505145.1. Taxonomy (NCBI): domain Bacteria; kingdom Bacillati; phylum Cyanobacteriota; class Cyanophyceae; order Nostocales; family Nostocaceae; genus Mojavia; species Mojavia sp. The sequence goes on along the minus strand of NZ_JCACKA010000124.1, from coordinate 203,858 downwards.
CGAACAAGTGCAGGCCCTGAATACAAACCTAGAGCAACAAGTGCGCGATCGCACTGCCGAACTGCAACAGACAAACACCAATTTGCAACGCTCGACTATTGAGCTAGAGCGCTCGGTGGAACGGCAGCAAGCCTTGGCTCGGATCATTGCTAATATGCGACAGTCGCTGGACGTTATCACTATTTTCCGAACCACAACTGAGGAGGTTTGTCAATTACTTAAGAGCGATCGCTTAACAGTCTATCGTTTTAATGCCGACTGGGGAGGTGAATTTGTCAGTGATTATGAATCTGCAAATCCCGAATGGCAGAGAAATGTCAAGCTTGGAGTCGGTATGGTGTGGGATGACACCTACTTACAGGAAACGAAAGGTGGACGCTACCGCAATAATGAAACTTTTGTAGTTGATGATATCTATAGCGTCGGATTTGCTCAGTGCCACCTTGATATACTTGAACAATTTCATGTCAAAGCCTTCATGATTGCGCCGATTTTTATCGGGCAAGAACTCTGGGGCTTATTGGGAGCCTATCAACACTCAAGCAGTCGGCATTGGGAAGCTTTAGAAGTTGAGTTTTTCACGCAAATAGCAACTCAGTTGGGAGTGGCATTGCAACAAGCTGAGTACCTAGAACAAGTGCGATCGCAAACCAGACAATTGGCGCTTGTAGCAGAGCAACAGCAAACTTTAGCAAGTGTGATCACCAAAGTTCGGGAATCACTGAACTTGAATGCAATTTTTGAAACAACCACCCAGGAACTCCGCCGAGTACTCAATGCGGATCGTGTTGTGGTCTTTCGCTTCTATTCCGAATCTAACTATGACGGCGGCGAAGTCATTGCAGAAGATGTTGCGTCGCATTTCCCATCGACCTTAAGGGCGAAGGTGTACGATCGCTGCTTGGGCGAGCAGAATATTGAGAAATTCTGCCAAGGCTACATTCATGCAGTCACTGATATTTATAACAGCGAGTTAGACGATTGTTATGTTTCGATGCTGTCTCGCTTCCAAGTGAGGGCGAACTTAGTAATTCCCATGATCAAGCAAGGGCAGCTATGGGGTTTACTGTGTATTCATCAATGCCAAAAATCTCGTGAGTGGCAAGAGTCGGAAATTGAATTTGTTAACCAAATCGCCTCTCAGTTAGGAGTTGCCTTACAACACGCCGTACTGCTCAACCAAACACAGCAGCAAGCCGCACAACTTTCGCAAGCGCTTGAGCATTTGCAGCAAACTCAAGCTCATCTGATTCAGTCTGAAAAGATGTCGAGTCTGGGGTTACTAGTAGCAGGGGTTGCCCATGAAATTAACAATCCAGTCAACTTTATCTACGGCAATCTCACTCATATTCATGAATATACGCAAAACTTGATTGGGATGCTTAATCTCTATCAACAGGTCTATCCTGAACCTAATGTGCAAATTCAACAACAAGCAAAATTAGCAGATTTAGAATTCATCGCTGAAGATTTGCCTAAACTGTTTTCTTCACTGAAACTAGGTGCTGAACGAATTTATGAAATAGTTCTTTCCTTACGAAATTTCTCTCGTCTCGACCAAGCCGAGGTAAAACCTGTTGATATTCATGAGGGACTCGATAGCACTCTATTAATATTGCAATATCGTCTTAAGCCTAATTCATTGCATTCAGGCATTGAGATTGTCAAACAGTACGGCGAGTTACCGTTTGTAGAGTGTTTTGCTGGGCAACTTAACCAAGTGTTTATGAACCTATTAGTAAATGCGATCGATGCGCTGGAGGATTTATGCCGACAGTCTGCTAAATCAGGTGCAAAGAAACACCACCCTATCATCACTATAAAAACACAGCTTATAGGAGATGATCGGGTGCAAATCTCCATTAAAGATAATGGAGCCGGGATGACAAAAGAGATACAGGCTAAACTATTCGATCCATTTTTCACAACAAAGGCTGTGGGCCAAGGTACAGGTTTGGGACTCTCAATTAGTTACCAAATTGTAGAAAAGCACGCAGGTAAATTAGAATGTCTGTCCCAACCTGGTGAGGGGGCTGAGTTTGTGATTGACATTCCAGTTAAACAATCTGGGGTCAAAGTAGCAAAGACACTGTTGGCGAATTCCCAAAATAGCTAAACTGAATCGATTAGTTCAGAGATGAAACGATTAAGAGCTTTCTGAGCAGTTTTATAACCAGGTGCTTGCTTACGCAACTTTAGTTCGGACAAAACATGGTCACGTAAAATTTTAAGTTCTGCAACAGGCAATTTAACAGACTGTTTTGCGATGGGCTGTGCCCCGCCGTAGGCGATCGCGCTATCAGATGTTTGATGAAACTCGCTCTGCCGTGTAATACTCGGTTGAAGTTCGTTTTCTGGTCGAATCGGAGCGAAAACTTCTGAGTTTCTCCGTGTAATACTTGGTTGAGGTTCTAATTCTGCCGATGTTAAGAATTGAATATCATCTTGGTCTCTTCGTGTATTACATGGATAAGACTGCTCTTTAATTATTTCCTCCAAATAATCTGCTCTGGTTAATCCCAAACATTCAGAAACAATACCTAACCTCTTCCAAGTATCATCTGTTAGTCGCAAAGAACGTACTTCACGATACTCATCATTTTTAAGTGTAAACTTACCTTGAATATCCCTCTTGAGCTTTTTCATAAAACCTTTCCCATGTATTACACGGAAAGCCTACAAACTTTTACCGAAAAAAGCAACCGCGTATTACACCGAAGAGTAGATTTCTCAGGTGATATTTCTCCATGTAATACACGGCAAAATATAGTTTGATTTTTAATTAAGAAGGTATATTTTGTAGCTGTTTGAAGCGAGACGAGCGAGTTTTGGCAAAAGGTATGCCACTAAGCCAAGCATCCAACCTGACTAAATTCAATGCTGTAGCAGTGAGAATATGCGCCTATATGGGTTTTAACCAATCCGATGTAGCGAGAGCGACGTAGTGCGGAACGCCGTATACCTTGTGAGTGTGTTGCTTCGATGCCTGCACGCTGGTTATAATTCTTTTTCCATAGCAAGCGATTTGATTCCCTCCCTCATTCGAGCGATCGCTTCCAACCCAATCACCGAAATAGCCTTTCGCTACAGCTCTGGCGTGACCTCCAGATAACGCTGAAGACCTGCTTGTATTTGACTACTGGATACTGGAGAACGGAAGCGACGACTTTTCCAATGTCGCCTAACCCACTTTTACCGACTTTTGACCATTAAAAAGCCCCACTTCCAAGGGCAAGGGAATATTTTGAAGTTTTAAGCCGTTTTCCTGTGAGCGAAACTTCTATAGTAAGGCTCCTATTTGATTCTTGCGAAGCTAGGTACACATCTATCCCTTCTTTCCTATTCCCTGCCCACCCAAGTAAATTCTCCGAATCAAATCGGATTGCTATAATATCACTGCTATTGAATAGCAGCTTATATATTTGCTAAATTAATAGCCAATGATTGTAGAGATTGTGGAACAATCTCATCACTTACTGAAAAATCGTATACATTATTGACTACACCTAAGCTCAAGGCAGCCTTTTGGTAGTCGTTAACAATATCCTGATTTAATCCGCGTGAGTATAATTGATTAGCCAAACTAATGACATCCTCAATCAAGGCATTGTTATTGATGCTGAGGGGTGCGCTATTAGCTTTAGGCGCGTAAGTATAAAAAATTATAGAATCAAGCTTGCCATCAGCATTAGAGTCAGTAACTTTGGATATGCGGTTGCCTTTGACATCGTAAGTATAAAAAATTAGGGAGTCGGGCTTGCCGTCAGCATTGGAGTCAGTAATTTCTGATGTGAGGTTTCCTTTAGCGTTGTAAGTATAAATACTTAGCAATTCCGGCTTGCCATCAGCATTGTTGTCATAAATTTCGGATGTGAGGTTGCCTTTGGCATTGTAGGTATTGGTAGTTTTGAAGTCCGGCTTGCCATCAGCATTATTGTCATAAATTATGGATGTGAGGTTGCCTTTGGCATTGTAAGTAAAACTACTTACAGAATCAGTCTTGCCATCAGCATTGAAGTCATTACTTTCTGATGTGAGGTTGCCTTTGGCATCGTAAGTGTAGGTATTTATATAGTTAGCTTGTCCATCAGCATCAGAGTCAGTAGTGTCTGAGATACGCTTACCGTAAACGTTATAAGTATAAATACTTATAAAATCCTGCATTCCATCAGCATTGTAGTCATAACTTTCGGATATACGGTTACCTTTATTGTCGTAAGTAAAAGTAACTTTAGAATCGGGCTTACCATCAGCATTGGAGTCAGTAATTTCTGATGTGAGGTTTCCTTTAGCATTGTAAGTATAAATATACTTATAGTCAGCCTTTCCATCAACATCGTAGTCATAGCTTTCTGATGTAAGTTTACCTTGGGCATTGTAAGTAAAACTACTTTTAGAATCGCTCTTCCCATCAGCATTGAAGTCATCCATTACGGATATGCGTTTTCCCTTAGTATTGTAAACAAAATTACTAATAGAATCAGCTTTTCCATCAGCATTTTCGTCCGAGCTTTGGGATACGAGGTTACCTTTGGTATCGTATTTATAGGTAACTCTTTTGTCCAATGATCCGTTGCCGTCGAAGTCATAGCCTTCAGTTATCAATTTATATTTTTGAGGCATTTTCTTTAACAGTAATAATACTGACGTGAAATTACTGAATCAATTATATGAATATGTGCTCTATTTCTGGGTAAATTTTAGAAAATTGATACGTGTTGTAACATGATTTTGACTGTTTAAAATCATTACAGTAAAGTCATAAATTTGAAAAAATCCACATCCACCGTTAGAAAGATTTTATGTATAAATTTTCAGGTTTTGTCTTCAATTTCAGTAAGTGCTTATACTACTTATCGATGGAATAAACAGTATCGCTAGTTACCTGTTAACAGATAAATCAATAGTGAATTCTTGAGTACAAGAAGAATTTACGATTGACTTTTAAGTAGCTCCAGGCGATCGCGCTTCCAAGGACAAAGGGATATTTTAGAATTTTGCCAGCACACACAGCAAAGCCGAAGCTTTAACTCAGCCCAACGTGAGTTCGATGAACCTCTCCCCAACCCCTCTCCGACGCGGAGAGAAGCTTAAATATCTTGGTTTTCAACGAAAAAATCCAGATTTTAAAGCCTCTTCTCTTTTAGGGGAGAGGTTTAGAGAAAGGTTTTTTAAATCTGTCGAACTTACGTTAAATTATTGACTGCGCCTAAGCTCAACGCACTCTTTTGGTAGTCGCTCAAAATATCGTTATTTAATTCGCGTGAGTATAATCCATCAGCCAAACTGATGACATTATTAATAGAGCCATTGTTCTTGATGCTGAGGGATGCGCTAATATCTATGGGTACGTAAGTATAAGTAGCTATATAGTCAGAATTGCCATCCGCGTTGTAGTCATAAACTTCGGATGTGCGGTTACCGTTAGCATCGTAAGTATAAGTAGCTATGTAGTCAGTCTTGCCATCCGCATTAGAGTCAGTACTTTCGGATATGCGGTTACCTTTAGCATTGTATGCATAAGTATTTATGGAGTCAGGCTTGCCATCAGCATTGTAATCAGAAATTTCAGATCTAAGGTTGCCTTTGGCATCGTATCTATAAGAAATTATAGAGTCAGGCTTGCCATCAGCATTGTAGTCAGAAATCCCGAATATGCGGTTACCTTTAGCATTGTATGCATAAGTATTTATGGAGTCAGGCTTGCCATCAGCATTGTAATCAGAAATTTCGGATCTAAGGTTGCCTTTGGCATCGTATGTATAAGTATATTTGTAGTCAGCCCGTCCATCACCATTGGTGTCATAACTTTCGGATGTGCGGTTACCTTTGGCATTGTATGTATAAGAAATTATATATTCAGGCTTGCCATCAGCATTGGTGTCAGTAATTTCTGATGTGCGGTTGCCTTTGGCATCGTATCTATAAGAAATTATAGAGTCAGGCTTTCCATCAGCATTGGCGTCATAACGTTCGGATGTGCGGTTGCCTTTGGCATCGTATGTATAAGTATATTTGTAGTCAGTCTGTCCATCACCATTAGTGTCATAACTTTCAGATATGCGGTTACCTTTGGCATCGTATGTATAAGAAATTCTGGAATCAGGCTTTCCATCAGCGTTGGTGTCAGAAATTTCGGATATGCGGTTACCTTTGGCATCGTATGTATAAGAAATTCTGGAGTCAGGCTTTCCATCAGCATTAGTGTCAAGAATGTATGATGTAAGGTTACCTTTGTTATCATATGTATAACTATTTATATAGTCAGCCTTTCCATCAGCATTGGTGTCATAACTTTCGGAAATCTTATTGCCTTTAGCATCGTACTTATAGTTAACTATAAGTTCAAATATTCCGTCACCATTGTTATCTATTCGTTGAGTTATCAACTTGTATTGTTGAGGCATTTTTCTAGCTAGTAATAATAGCGTGAAATTACTCGATCATTATATCAGCCGATTTCTTCAAGGATAATTTCTAGAAAATTCAAACTTGTCGTAGCATGAATATGATGAGTTAAAATCGTTGCAACGGTATATACATTTTAGAATGCTTTACATCCATCTTTAGAAAGAATTAATCTAGAAATTTTAGTATGTCTTTGTGCTGCTTAATGATGGAAGAAACTGTATCGGTAGTGACTCATTAACAGTTAAATTGTTATTTGCGATCGCCCTTAGACACTGTGCTAGGCGCGATCGCACTTCCAGAAGGGGAAATATTGGAGTTTTGTAAGCACTGCAAAGCAAAAGTAGCGATCGCAAAACTCCAAAATTACGTTATTTTAGACTCGTGCTATTTCGATCACAGTCTAACTATATGCTAAATCACTAGTTAACAGTGTATTCATTGCCAGGTTCGATCCCAATACTTGTGCAGAGTTGGGGGTTATCTCATCAGGAGCGGAGAAATTTGGTGAATTGACTGCACCTAAACTCAACACGGGCTTGCCATTACCTTTGGTATTGTAAGTCAAGTAAGCTTGATAGTCAGGCTGTCCATCAGCATTGTAGTCATAACTTATTGATGTGCGATTGCCTTTGGCATCGTAGGTATAAATGTTTATATATTGGTGCTTCCTCTAGGGTGAGGAAGCACAGCCTCTGGTGCAACTTCCTCAAAAGGAAACCAGAGAAGATGAAGATGGAGGGACAAAGAGATTAAGCGAGTATAAATGCACATTCCCCTTATCCCCTGTATTCAGGTTGTTGGGCTATTCGCTGGTGGTTCTTCCGCAGGGGGTGCAAGTACCGCATCCGGAGCAATTTCTTCAACGGGAATCGGTTCTTTGTCCTCAGTTTCGTTATGTGGTTGTGCTGCTTCTACTAATTCAGGTGATGGGGGATTTGGTGGAATCACTTCCGGCAAATTCTCAGTTTTTGCTTCGGTGTCGGTAGTGCTGACTACTCCATCGGCTGGTTGTTGTGGTGTGGGAGTTGGAGATTCGATGTCAGCGGTGACTAATTCCCCTACAGGTTGTTCTGGTATGGGAGTAGTTCTGTCGATAATCTCAACAGTGGGTGGAACTTTGGGAGTAGAGGAAGTTGCCCCAGTTTTATTGGTTGCGGGCGCTTTTTTGCTCACCGTCTGTTGTACTCGGTTTTTCACACCACCAAAAGTGCTACCAAGTCCCTGCTGTAACTGTGCTAGCCGTTCCTGAAGCGACAATTTATTAACTTGCTGCTGAATCGAAGTTTTAACAGTTTCAGAACTGGGCACTGGAGTTTGTTGCGCCTGTGGTGTCACTTGCCGACGTAATGAAAGAGTTTGCCAACCAAACCAACCCAAAAGAGCGACACTAGCTACATGACCTAGCAAAAGGCCTCCGGTAATGCGTTGTGCAAATACCCACAAAACCAAGGCGTAGAATAACCCTACACCGCTCCAGATAAAATCATTCTTACGATGGATTTCTGGGAAGAAGAAAGCTGCTAAATAAATGGCTAAACTACCAAGGCCCACCGCCAAAGCTAGGACATATGCCAGCATTATTTGGTTACTCCTTACTATGACCTTTAACTAGAGATTAGGGATTAGAAATTAGGAATTAGAAATAAATTAGATTTCCTGCTTCCCAGTAACCATTCCCGATCCTTTAACTAGATATTTTAATTTTGCAAATTTTGCAAGGCAATTGTTGATTTAGATACAAATTAGAACTATTTATCTGTGTTAGTTGTGTATCTTTGCAGTCTAGATCAACACTTTCTTAATGTCTTCTTTAGGAGAGAAGCGAAAATATCGGACTACCCTTAAAGATAAAAGGATCTGCAAGAGTTAGCCAAACATAGTTTATGACCCTACAAAGCTTTGGTGTGATTGGTTTAGCCGTTATGGGCGAGAATATCGCTCTAAACGTCGAGCGTAATGGCTTCCCAATTGCAGTTTACAACCGATCCAGAGAAAAAACCGATGCCTTTATGGCCCAGCGTGCGCCAGGAAGGAACGTCAAAGCCGCCTTTACCCTGGAAGAATTCGTAGCTTCACTAGAACGTCCCCGCAAAATCTTAGTGATGGTACAAGCTGGTAAGCCAGTCGATGCGGTGATTGCTCAACTCAAACCCTTACTAGATGAAGGCGATATCATTATCGACGGTGGCAACTCTTGGTTTGAAGATACAGAACGACGCACTCAGGAATTAGAACCCGCTGGGCTGCGGTTTCTTGGTATGGGTGTCAGTGGTGGCGAAGAAGGAGCGCTGAATGGCCCCTCACTGATGCCTGGAGGTACACAAAGCTCCTACGAGTATCTCTCACCAATTTTCAACAAAATTGCTGCCCAAGTCGATGATGGCCCTTGCGTAACTTATATTGGCCCTGGTGGTTCTGGTCACTATGTCAAAATGGTACACAACGGCATTGAGTATGGCGATATGCAGCTAATTGCTGAAGCCTACGATTTGCTGAAAAATGCCGCCGGACTTGACCATAATCAGCTACATGAGGTGTTTGCTGAATGGAACACCACCGATGAACTCGATTCATTTTTGATTGAGATTACGAAGAATATCTTCCCTTACATTGACCCAGAAACAAATCTACCCCTGGTGGATTTGATTGTTGACGCGGCTGGTCAAAAGGGAACTGGACGCTGGACTGTGCAGACTGCATTGGAATTGGGAGTCTCTATTCCCACAATTACAGCAGCAGTTAATGCCCGGATTATATCTTCTATTAAAGAGGAACGGGTTGCAGCATCTAAAGTCCTCACAGGCCCCAGCGGCAAGCATGAAGGGCAAACTAAGGACTTTATCAACAAAGTACGCGATGCCCTATATTGCTCAAAAATCTGTTCTTATGCTCAAGGGATGGCGCTGCTATCCACAGCTTCAAAAACATATAACTGGAATTTGAATCTGGGCGAAATGGCGCGGATTTGGAAAGGTGGTTGTATTATTCGCGCTCGCTTTTTGAATAAGATTAAGAAGGCTTTTAGCGAAAATCCAGCTTTGCCTAACTTGCTGTTAGCTCCCGAATTTAAGCAGACAATTCTCGACAGACAGACTGCTTGGCGGGAAGTGATTGCGACAGCTGCAACACTGGGAATTCCCGTACCAGCGTTTAGTGCATCTTTAGATTATTTTGACAGCTATCGCCGCGATCGCTTGCCCCAAAACTTGACTCAAGCACAACGCGACTACTTCGGCGCACATACTTACCTGCGTACTGATAAACCCGGAAGTTTCCACACCGAATGGGTTCCCATTGCTGAGAAACAATAAACTACATCTTTTGAAGGTGTAAAAAAGTTCAGTCTCTAGATAGTGGTTCTGATTTTCAGAGCCACTTTTTTGTTACTAAACTTTTGTTAATAGCGTTCAGTTACGACACAATTTTTGCCACTTTTCCTTCCCGCAAGGGAAACAAGAGTTAAGTCTATTTGATGTTTTTTCAAGATTATTAATCCATGTAGAGGTACTTATTACCTTACTAATGTATCTTGGGCAACTAAGGTTGCTCTGTGAAGTTCTTCATCAGTAGCAGTGCCTGCATTGTTTTTGAATGTTCGAGGGTGCGTAGCGTAGCCCGTCATAGACATCGCCTGCTTTAAACCTATCACTAGAAGTGCGTAGACGCTGCATCAGTAAGTCAAAAGACATCGCGTATACTAAGACATTAATATTAAGGGTGTAACAAATTTATTCCAAGCGCAGAAAGTAACACTCTTGGCATCGAGAGCAGCAGTAGAGGTTTGCTTTTAACTTATAATCAAAACAACTTGCCTTCAGGAGATTGACAAAATGACATATATCTCCACAAAAACCCTCACATTTGAAGATTTTCTCTCCGAATACCGAGACAATCCCCGCTATGAATTGGCAGACGGAGAACTAATCGACATGGAACCAACTGGCCCGCACGAAACTGTGAGTGGTAAACTTGCAACGCAAATAGGAATCTACCTTGTTGCAGAAAAACTTCCCTGGTTTATTCCTCGCACTTGTTTAATTTATCCCTTTGCAGATATAGCTACAGTTCGTCGTCCTGATATTGCGGTTCTTGATGAAACCGTTCTCGACCGTGAACCCCTTTGGGAACGAGAACCCGTAATTACTCTTGGACGCTCAATTAAACTGGTGGTTGAAGTCGTTAGTACCAACTGGGAAACTGATTATGCGCGGAAAGTTGAAGAATATGCACTCTTAGGCATTCCTGAATATTGGATTGTGGATTATCGCGGATTGGGCGGTGTGGCATTTATAGGTAAACCCAAACAACCTACTTTCACTGTCTGTCAATTGGTTGAAGACACCTATACTCAACAACAATACCGACTAAACCAACCAATTAATTCACCGCTTTTGCCTGGTCTTCAGCTTCGTTTAGATGAAATCCTTCCTCGTTAAGTATAAGCGCAGAAGAAGAGTGAGAAGCGATCGCTTTATGGCGACCTAATTTAAAAGGCGAAGCTGACAATCACTTAATTGAATTAGTAGTTGCTGGGAATGCTCAAATTATTGCCACTCACAATGTCAAAGATTTCCAAAATGCTGAATTGTTATTTCCTAACTTATCAATATTAAAACCCGAAGAAATTATTAGGAGTTAAACAAAAATGGCAACTTTAACTATTCGTCTACCAGACGATAAGCATAATAGATTGAAAGAACTTGCTCAAGCCAAAGGCATAAATGTCAATAAGTTGATTGAAGAACTCTCCACTATAGCTCTAGCAGAATTTGATGCCAATACAAGATTTAAAGCAATGGCTGCAACTGGCAACCTAGAAGAAGGCTTAAGAATACTGGCTAAACTTGATGCTCTGACAGAATAGAGCTTGTAGCGTGATGATGCAAGCACTCACAGGAGACGATCACCTGTAGTAAAGTATTAGACGCGTAGACGCTGCATCGGCTTGTCGCTAGACATCGCCTGCTTTAAACCTATCACCAGAAGTGCGATCGCCACCTCATCTAAGTATTTTGATCGCACCCTTCGCAGGTATACAAATCAAAACTAAGTGGATATTTTGAGAATAAAAAATTAGATCAACTTTGTCCCTAGCTGAATATTGGGTTTTCAACCTATCAAAATGTAAGTTCGACAAAATACGATTACAGCCTAAAATACCCCGATTCAGCAAGGATTTTGATGGTTATTATTACCAAGATATTTAGCTTTTAATTCTTCTAATTCTTGATCTAATTTGTCTGTAGTAGCAGGCTGATGCTTAGAATTTGGTGATTGTGCAGGTATATTTTTAGGTTGTGGTTTACTGACTGTAAATTGAGTTTTGAGTTCTTGTAATTCTTTTTCAATTGAACTAGGGGAGATAACTGGGGGTGTAGAGGTTGGCGGTGTTGCAGGTGTGAGAACTGGCGGAGCTTGGGAATTTAAGTCTTTGAGAACTTCGTCTACTGTTTGATAACGGCGGACGGGGATACTTTGTAGCATCTTGTCAAGAATGCGACTCAACTCGTTACTAATAGGAGTTGTGATGTACTGCTGCCAAATCCAAGCGTCATTATTAATATCATAAGAATCAAAAGGCGATCGCTCGGTTAATAATCGAATACAAGTAGCGCCCAAGCTGTAGATATCGCTGGCAAAAATAGCGTGTCCTCTCATTTGTTCTGGGGCGACATATTCAGGACTACCAATACTTGTACCAGTTCTGTTGAGGGCGGTGCTGGTGGCAGATTTAGAAGCACCAAAATCTACTAAAACTAATTTGCGATCGCTACTACGTAAAATAATATTTTCGGGTTTAATATCGCGGTGAATTACTTGTCTTGCATGACAAAATTGTAGTACTGGCAATAAATCATTAAGCAATTGCCGGATCTGCACTTCGTTGAAAGCGCCTTGGTGTACTAATTCCTGCGCTAAGTTTTGTCCATCGATAAATTCTTGTACAAGATACTGCCGATCATCTTGAGTAAAATATGCTAGCAGTTCTGGAATTTGGGGATGTTTGCCCAACTCATCCAACTGCACTGCTTCTTGAGTAAATAACTCCACAGCTTTTTGCACTGTATTAGTGCCTTGGGCTTGGGGGTAAAATTGCTTAATCACACAGCGTGGTTTCGAGGGTTTATCCTCATCCACAGCTAAAAAAGTTCTACCAAAACCACCTTGTCCTATCGGTTTAATAGCACGGTAGCGTTCTTTAAGGAGTAACTTAAAACCACAAGTCAGGCAAAACTTGACATTATCAGAATTTTCCGGTTTCGGGCAAAGGGGATTAAGACAGTAGCTCATGGAAGGTGGCGCTTAGAATCGCTCTTACTTGTCTTTATTGTGCCCTGCGATCGCCATAAGAGTAATTATTTCACCGTCGTTCTAAAATATAAGCACTGTTCCAGGGTTCCACCCGTTTGATTTTCCGCATGTTTTGGCAGATAAGGCAATTGTGCTTATTGCGAAAATACTTCCCATCGATTGTGCAACACCTGATCACGCTACCTGTAAGTTTGCTAACTCATTAGCATCCGCAGGTGTTTCCTTCAAAAATTTGTAGACAATATCCCGAAAACTCTGACACGCCATAATACTTGGCGACTTGGGAGTAACCCCCGCAACAATCTCAGAGTCGCCACTGGCCCGTGCAACGCGCAAAGTATGACAGCAAAAGACCTTAACAAGATACTTTTAGCAGCTTGAAGATATTCCTTAAGTCTGAAATAAAACCAACTATAAGAGTGAAGCTTTTAATTACCAAGCTATAGAAAATGTATGAAATAACATTTATACTATGTTATAAAACGAGATATTACAAAAAATTATTTATAAACACACTTTATCTTTTTCACATTTAACTGAACTATTTTCAAAAATTATAACTAACAAATAAATTAGTGAACCTTTCTAACCAAAATAATTTTTGCGCTGTGTGCAGTTATGAACAATCAAATGACGTGGAAATATATATTTCAACTCAAGGCTGTCATTAATTGGGTTGAATCTGTGTTTTTGTTATTATCCGACCAATGGATTCGTGAGTTACTTGGTCAGCAACCCCTCACCAATCCTGAATATTCACACCTATTTCTTGTGTTGGTATTCGTTATCGGGATTGGTTATTGGTGGGTTGGTAACGACATCTCTCGCAATCATGGCATCATAAAACTTGGAATTATCGCGCAATCTTCGGTTTTCGTTGTGCTGGCTTATCATACTTTGGTAAGCAAACTTCACCCATTTTATTTAATTCCAGGTGTAATTGACCTGACTTTTGCAATTCTCTTTGGTATATTTTTAAACTCTTACGCTCGAACTCAACCGACTATGGAGTAGCAAGATAAATTATTTATTATGGCACAAAAAAATGGCCCTTGGACAATACAAGAAACCCACGAAAAGTACCAAAATTCCTTTATCAATGTTCGTGAAGACCAAGTTGTCCAACCTGACGGGCAACCTGGGATGTATACTACCGTCAAAATGAAACCAGGCGTTGCGATTTTGCCAATAGATAATAATAGCAACGTGTATCTGATTCGGCAATTTCGCTATGCTCTTGGTAAAGAAAGCATCGAAGTAGTATGCGGTGCAGTTGAGGAAGATGAACCTTGGCAAGAAGCAGCACAACGTGAAATTGCAGAAGAAGTTGGCATCAAAGCATCGGAATTAATTGATTTAGGTGTGGTTGATTTAGATACATCAATTGTTCGTTGTCCAGTGCAGATGTTTTTGGCAAAGCAGTTAACTTTAACAGAAGCAAACCCAGAAGGCACAGAGACGATAAAAACAGTTAAAGTTTCTCTCGATACAGCTGTGCAAATGGTGATGGATAGTGTGATTACACACGCACCAAGCTGCGTGCTAATTCTGAAAGCGCGTAACTATATATATCAGCTCTGACTAATGGAAAGCTCCAATTTAAATCGAGGTATTGCATACACTTGGGGGTCTACACCTGAAGAAAGGTTGATGCCGTTTCCATGCGACAAATATATAGAAAATAGTGATGAGGCATATTTCCGAGCCATAGATGTGAAAGCCCCAACTCAAATTTTATTTCGATGGCTATGTCAACTTAAAATTGGCTCATATAGTTATGACTGGATTGACCGCCTCGAAAGGATATTTTTTCCAGTTCAAGATTCAATATCAGACCCTCCAAGCCCAAAACAACTACTTCCAGGGGTAGAAAATTTAGCGCCTGGTCAAAGAGTTATGGGCGTTTTTAAACTCGTTGAGTTTGAACAAAATCGACATTTAACGATAGTAATGGATGATGAAAGAGCCATTACTATGTTTGGTAATATTGCAGCGAGTTATGTAGTTTTTCCGATATCAGAAAATGCTTGTCGCTTGATTCTTAAAGGGCATATCCGCTATCCCAGGAATAGATTTTGGTCATGGATACGCTATGTTTTGCCTTGGGGAGATTTATTGATGATGCGTCAGCAGTTTTTGAGGTTAAAAAATTTAGCTGAATCTAGCTATGAGGTGAAGATTTAGGACATGAAAAGGTACAAAATAGTCTTCCAAATCATACTTGCGATCGCAATGGTAGTAGTTGGTGTTTTACACTTTACTCACACAGGGGGATTTGAGAAGATTGTGCCAGACTATCTTTCCTACCATTTACCATTGGTCTACACTAGCGGGTTTTTGGAAGTTTTGGGTGGGATAGGATTATTAATTCCTAGTGTCAGCCGTTTTGCTGCATGGCTTCTTGTTGTCCTTTATATTGTTGTTTTTCCAGCTAATCTTTATCAGGCAGTTAATAACATCAAGGTTGCAGCATTGCCACACGACCCGCCACTAATTTGGTTGCGACTTCCTTTTCAGGCTCTCTTAGTCGCTTGGGCTTGGTGGTTTACAAGAAAGAATATAACTGAGACAACCGAATGAGTAAGCTGCAAATCGGTACTAGTGGTTGGGTTTATAAGCATTGGATGGACATTTTCTATCCCCCACATTTGCCTAGCGACCAGCAACTATCATTTTACGCCCAACACTTTTCTAGTGTAGAAATTAACTTTTCCTTTTATCGTTTGCCAGAGCGGTCTGTGTTTGAAAATTGGCAGGAGCAAACACCTTCTGAGTTTCTTTTTGCTGTCAAAGGTAGCCGCTATCTCACCCACATGAAAAAGTTAAAAGACCCGATAGAGCCGCTATCTCGCCTAATGGAACGTGCATCTGGATTGCAAGAAAAGCTCGGCCCTATTTTGTTTCAATTTCCTCATACTTGGCACATTAATATTGAGCGTCTTCAGCCCTTTTTGGAATTACTACAAACCTATCCAAAACAACAATTTACAGTTGAATTCCGTCACTCAAGTTGGCTAATTCCCCAAGTTTACAAACTACTGGAAAGTGCAGGTGTAGCCCTTTGTCTACCTGTAAGCCCAACAGTTCCCCTTGATGTCTGTTTGACTACCCGTTGGACTTATATTCGTATGCACAGCGGGCAATGGAACGTAGGATATAGCGATGAGGAATTATCTACATGGGCTGAACGTATCCGTTCATTTCTTAAGCAGGGGATTGACGTTTACGTGTACTTCAACAACGACCCCGATGGACATGCTATTCGTGATGCTCAACGACTGCATATTTTGCTGGGATCTTGGTAAAAGGTACTGGGGATTAGGGATTAGGTTTCCACTCGTAAAAATTATGGAATTCTGCTTTGAACCGTCCCAAATTTTAGAACAATTCCCTAATACCCAGTACCCACGACCAGTTGAAAACCTATTATTCTACTTTAATCAAATCTGTTGACTGCTTGATTGGCAACAGTATTTGCATTAGCTGACCCAATGGCATAGAGCGTTGCTCATGAACAAAGACTAAGGGTACAAGTGCAACCATTCGTAGTAAGCCTGAGAGAACAAATAGCCCTAACAAACCCGCAGCATTAGGCAGAGTTGCGAGAAAACTTCCGGCAGTGATACCGATTGCTCCAGTGATACCAGCAATTGCTCCTGCGATCGCAAAATAACTAGACTGATAACGCAACGGTGCTATTCCCATCATCATATTATTAGTACACAAATCAATTGCCGCCCAAGTCCCGCCGGCTAGTATATGCAACACAGGTAACCAGACCCAATAGGAAATTTGATCACTTCCAACCACCAGCCACAGCAGAGGTGTCACCGCCACTAACACTCCCACTAATAGCAGTAGCGGGCGATTGCCAATTCGGTCAGCCAGTTTGCCCCACAAAAGCAGCATTAACATATTCGCACCAGTCCCTAAGCCGTGATAAATCGTTACCACACTGATATCTATATCCAGGTTATCCAGCATATAGAGATTAAAGAAAGGAGCGCTGATGTTAACAGCAAAGCACCAAATACTCAGATAAAGCACAAACTTTACAAAATTAGCATCTTTGAAGAGGGTAAAATCTATTGCCTGGGGTTTTGACTCGGATGTATCAGAATCTGCGACCTTTAAAAGCTGCGGATTCACATCAGTCATCCAGATCTGACAGCCCACACTGATTAGTCCCAGGATGATCCCTAAAACCAAGACTACACTGTAACCTTGAAGTGTTCCACCAGGCCAAGCCGATACTGCCAAACCCAGCAGTGGTACAGCAACAAAGTTCGTCAAACCGAGAATACTATTACGAAAGCCGAAATACCGCCCCCGCAATTGCTGAGGTACTAACACAGCTGTCCAACCAAGCCAAGGCGCACGACCGAAAGCTTCGATGATATTAGCCCCTAAGAGTATTCCCAATGTCAACTGCACTACTTGCTGCCCAGCCATGTGAGATGATGTAACCAACCAAATCGCTGGCACAAGAATCAACCACAGCAGCCGCGACGGAAGGAAAATACCTAAAAAATACCAGCGAAAGCTAGTACTTCGGTCTACCAAATACGCTCCCAGCGGTTGGAGCAGATTCACCATTTGAGGAATAGCAGCGAGCAGACCAATTTCTACTGGCCCAGCACCTAACTCTAGCAAGAAATTACTGAGCAACGCGCCGCCGATGATACTATAAAAAATCGCAGCAAAGACGCTCTCAAAAGTTAACGCCCTGAGACTAGTCCGAATTTCTGGCTTAGAAATTAATTTCAAAAACCGTTTCGGAGTTGCAGAAATTACTGTTTCTGTTAATGACCTATCCTCTGAAATCTCTTGAATAGGGATAGGAGGAAGAGTACTTGCTTCTAGTGGAATGGCATCTTCTTGGTGCTGAACCATATTATTTGATTAACATTTAAAAAGTTTAATTTTCATAGCAAATCTTTCCTCTATTAATAGTAATTAGTAAATTGTTATAGAGGAGTTCACAAATAAGTTCTGACGCACTACCTTTGCTCACTCATCCAGAGGAACAATCCACAGCAAGTGTTAACTATACACTAGGTTTCATAAAAAAAGTGGCAGATAATTGCGTCTGTTATTTAATAAGCTAAAATTATATTTTGATTGACATTATGGTTATGTATAAAACTTACTTAGTAACTTTATTATCATAAATATTTTTATCAAATATTTTCTCGCTTTTCTTAAAAACCTAACGAAAATTGCGAAATTCAGTCTTGAGGATTATTACTTTTATAGATTAATCTGCTAATTTGGCTATTTCTAGTACACATAGGAGGAAATTAACCTGCGTTTATACAGCTAAGAGTTGAGGATTGAGGCGTGAGTTGAACTTCTTGGAGTAGCCTTGACATCTGAAGCGGGGAAATAGTTTTCAATGTACTCTGGTGGATTATCTCATCCGCTAATTCTAGCGCCGTTCGATAACTAATATGTCACCAATTGCATAAGCCTTGAGAAGATAATTTCACCAGGAATATCTATCGTGAGGTCATCATTGTTCACCCTAGTAATTGTGCCACGATCGCAGTACCAGTAAGAAAAGCTTTTATGCAACAGACGGAAATTAACGATATATCGGCAGATAGTTCCTTAGTTGATCCTGAAAAAGACCTCCTGGGACACGCCAACTTCGCCAAGTATCTAGCAGATAGCATTTGCAAAATGACCTTTCCTGAAGGTTTCGTTATTGCAGTTTACGGTTCTTGGAACTCTGGTAAATCCACACTATTGAACTTTGTAGTTCATTATCTGCAGCAAAAACCAGAGGAAGAACAACCAATCATCGTTCCTTTTAATCCCTGGTTATTCTCTGGGTATCAAGACATTACAAGACGCTTTTTTGAACAATTGCAAGACGTGTTAAGCCAAGTAACACCTGTGTCCAAAAGTTTGAAAGATAGAATAGCTGATTTTGCCAACCTTATTTCGGAAATCCCTATACCTTATGCTCAAACTGGCAAGGCAGTAGCAACATTATTGGATGAGGATGACAAGGAAGCTTCGGAATTAAAAGAAGAAGTAGAAGACAAGCTAGTACAGCAGCAACAGCGAATAGTCGTAACGATTGACGATATTGATCGGCTTCCTGCTGATGATATCATGCAGCTATTTCGTATTTTCAAAGCAATACCAAATTTTAACAACGTTGTCTATCTTTTGGTATTTGATAAAGAAGTTGTACTGAAAACAATTACAGATAACAAAGAAAAATCAAGAGAAGCCTACTTAGAAAAAATTATTAATGTTGCTTTTGAGTTACCTAGCCCAGATAAAACCTCACTTCGCAGGCTACTTTTTGAAAAGCTTGACAGCATATTTTCTGACATCAAAAAACAAGAAGTTAACCAAAATCGCTGGGGTAATATTTACTTCCAAGGAATAGACCACTTTATTACTAATATCCACGACATTGTTCGTTTTACTAACATTTTAATAGTGACATATCCAGCAGTAAAAGGTGAAGTCAACCCCGTTGATTTCATTGCTATTGAGTCGCTGCGAGTTTTTTGCCCAATGATATATGGCATAATCTTTCAAAATCCTCATATTTTCGCAGGAGACTTACACTCGTCAATAAATGAACTCAAAAGCTTGCTTGATACCTGGATTGCTCAACTGCGAGATGAAGACAAGCAGCCTATCAAAAATCTGCTTATGTACCTTTTTCCTAAGTTAAAATCCGTTTGGGGTAATAGTTATATAGATGAGCAAGAAGAGTTTGAATGGCGTCAGCAACTACGTGTATGTAGTTTAGAAATATTTCCTATTTACTTTCGTCTAACTTTATCAGCAGGTGAATTATCTAATATTCAGATAAAAGCTATTCTTGCTTTGGCTGGAGATGCAGAAAAATTTAGAGACTATCTCATAGAACTTACTAAGCAAAAACGTCCAGACGGCACGTCGCAAATTAGGGTATTTTTGGAACAACTTGAAAATTTTGCTGAACAAGAAATTCCTGTAAATTTTATTCCCTCAATTGCGCAAGCTTTGTTTGATGTAAGCGAGCATATTCTTTTGTGTCATCAAGAAGAGCGTAATGGAATTCTTAATTTCGGAGATGAAGTTATAATAACTCGTTTAATTTCACAAATATTGCATAGGCTTGACGAACCAGAACGGCTTGAGGTGTTAAAAAAAGCAATTAATCAAGGTAAAGGATTAACAATAATTAATCATGAGCTAGCAACACTAAAACAGCAGCAAAGTAAATATGCTTTAGATAAGTATAACTTAGAAGAAGAATGGCTAGTGAATCCAAAACACCTCAAAGAACTAGAAGAAATTGCCGCACATAAGCAGCAAACAATTGACATCAAATGATTGTGATATTTATTACAATCAATCTTTAACGTAGAGTCTATCTAGTGAAAGAGTTGAAGTAAAGTCGACTCTCGCTAGCATTGTCAGCATTAGGTTTGATATTATCTTCTAAACTTATTAGCCCCTGGTAATTCGGGGGCTTTTTGTTTGCAGCTAATTATGGAACTGGGAAAATTGGCAGCGTTTGCGCTTGCTGTTGCTCTGTAATTCAGCCACGCCGAAAAGCATAAAGGCTAAGATAGCCATATTGCTGCATCTACATTCTGCTAATCCAAAATTGCCATCATGAGCATAATTTCAACTTTACCTAACTACATCAACGGGCAATGGTGTGCGTCTAGCGCTACAAACTACTCAAATGCAATCAACCCAGCGACCGCAGAGATACTGGCTCAAGTACCTCTATCAACAGCGGCTGAGGTAAATCAAGCAGTTGTAGCAGCATCAGCAGCTTTTGTTACATGGCGGCGCACACCTTCAACAGAAAGAGTGCAGTATTTGTTTAAACTTAAAAATTTACTAGAAGAACATTATGAAGATTTGGCACGCACGATAACTTTAGAATGCGGTAAGACTTGGGCTGAGTCTAAAGGTGAAATGCGTCGTGCTATAGAAAATGTGGAAGTTGCTTGTGGTATTCCGATGATGATGCAAGGGACGAATCTGGAAGATATTGCCACAGGTATTGATGAGATGATGATTCGCCAACCTTTGGGAGTCGCGGCGGTGATTTGTCCTTTCAACTTTCCTGGGATGATTCCGTTTTGGTTTTTGCCCTATGCGATCGCAACTGGTAATACATACATTGTTAAGCCTTCGGAAAAAGTACCGCTGACAATGCAAAAAATCTTCCAACTATTAGAAAAAACGAGTTTGCCCAAAGGAGTAATCAATCTGATAAACGGTGCGAAGGAAGCTGTCGATGCGATTCTCGATCATCCTCAGATTCGGGCAATTAGTTTTGTTGGTTCGACGCCAGTAGCTAAATATATATATAGTCGAGCAGCAGCAAATGGGAAACGGGTGCAATGCCAAGGTGGTGCAAAAAATCCGCTGATTGTTTTACCAGACGCAGACATAGAAATGACTACACGCATTGCTGCTGATAGCGCTTTTGGGTGTGCCGGACAGCGTTGTTTAGCGGCATCTGTGGCAATTACTGTAGGGAATGCACGTCAGTCTTTTACAGAAGCCATGGCCGAAACAGCTAAAAAGCGTGTCGTAGGTAACGGTTTAGACAAAGGTGTAGAAATGGGGCCTGTGATTGATGTTCGCAGTAAAACACGAATTGAGGCATTAATTCAACAAGGAATAGAGGAAGGTGCAAACCTTCTGGTGGATGGACGAAAAGCGAATATTTCTGGTTATGAGCAAGGTAATTTTATTCGTCCAACAATTCTACAAGACGTCAATCCGGTAGGTGAAATCGCCCGCACAGAAATTTTTGGCCCGGTGTTGAGTTTAATACATTTGGATAGTATTGATGATGCGATCGCCTTAGTCAATAGCGGTCAATATGGCAATATGGCTTGTTTATTCACCAGCAGCGGTGCAGCAGCTCGTAAATTCCGCTACGAAGCAGAAGCTGGCAATATTGGGATCAATATTGGTGTTGCTGCACCAATGGCGTTTTTTCCCTTTAGTGGCTGGAAAGAAAGCTTCTTTGGCGATTTACACGGACAAAGCAATCATGCCGTTGAATTTTTTACCCAAACTAAAGTAGTAGTTGAACGCTGGCCCAGCAACTGGTCACGTCAATTTTAACTTGAACTGAGAGCAGCTAAATTTGTCCGCCGTTTTTGAATGCGCCTGTGGCGATTATCCCGAAAACTACGGCTCCCAAAGCTACTATTGCTGCGCTCCACTTTGCCATTGGGTGAGTATCCCACCAAGTAGACAAGCTTGGCACTGTTTTATTATTAAAATCTCCCTCAACCTTGTCAAAACCTGAAATAGGCTCCACAAGATTGTCTGGGGCGTCTTCGGACTTTGGTTGATTTGTCTTTTGTGCCTTAAAGCCTACTTGTAGCATGAAAGCATCCATTAACTGGGGTGAAAGCCTTTCGGTAAGAGCCATCATCTGTCCAACATCTCCAACCACGATATCCCTAGTAGGATGTTCAGCCACATAAAGAATTGCGTCCGCTACTGCCTGGGGAGAATAAAATGGGGGTGCTCCTTGCGGCTTTACGCCCAATTTAGTACGCGCTTTGTCGAACAAAGGTGTGTTAATTGAAGCGGGCATAACATTAGTGACGTTAATAGGTAATTTGTCATGCATCAATTCCACCCGCAAAGCTTCTAGAAAGCCATCAATTCCATGTTTAGATGCACCATAAGCACTATGGAATGGGAATGAACGCTTGGCTTCCACCGAGGAAATATGAATTAGCGATCCTCGTCCTTCGCGCTTGAGATGGGGCAAGGCAGCCATCGCTCCATATACCTGTCCCATCAAATTCACATCAATCACCCGTTTAAATTCTTCTGGTGTTGTTTGATCAAAAGTAGCGTAGAGAGCCACAGCAGCACAGTGAACCCAAGTGTCTAGCCTTCCGTATTGCTCAATAGCTTTGTCTGCGATCGCTTGAACTTGTTCAAACACTGACACGTCAGCAGGTATAGCTACTGCTTTACCGCCCATTTGTGATATTTCATTTACTAATGACTCTAATCCCGCTTCATTACGAGCAGAAACAACCAGGGATGCTCCTTTTTTGGCAAACTCAAGCGCTGTTTTTCGCCCAACTCCACTGGATGCACCTACGACTGCAACAACCTGTTGATTAATCGGCTTCAGCTGCATTTTGACTACTCCTTGAAAGTAAAAATTATAAATTCTCTACCTTATACTGGGGTGGCAAAGGTAGAGCTTTGAAAACACGTATTTGCACGACGAAATTACTTATTTGGAAAAATTCCTTAATAACTTTGCTGTACTCTCATGTTATTGACGATTCACGTTTTCTTTTGTCTATCTATCGGGGAGTTTGAAATTCTTTCTTTAGATTGAACATTTATATATTTTTATTTTGGTGACTACTGTAAAATTAATTCGTGTATAAGATAACAATTATTTTTTACAATAATTTGTATCTTCAGATATAAGTTTAATTAGATGTTTTTTCGCAGCTGATAGATTGACAGTTTGTTTATAAGCTTGTACTTCCACCTAATGCTAATCGAGTAGGTCTATTGCCATCTGAAATTTTGGAGCAAGCTGTAGAAGATGTTAATAATCCTAATAGTTAATTGTTGATTAAAGTTAAGTATTCTGCATATAAGTTTTGAACTTTTCCTATTGTGTATAAACGGGTTTCAAAAGTTGGCATTTTATATAAATTTATGTCCAACTACTTATCATGATTATTCCAGTACAAGGGATGATTTCTAAAATTATTCCAGTTGATGCCTGCAAGTTCATTTGTTTTTACTGCATCGGACTTTAGCGAAAAACTTACTTTTTTCATGGCAATTGTTGGGGTAAACATAGCGATCGCTTGTTTACGCAAATTACTCAGTAATAAAAAATATTTATTTTATGCCTAGAATTGAAACCAGAACCGAACCCATGACGATAAAAATGGGCCCCCATCATCCATCAATGCACGGTGTTTTGCGGTTGATTGTGACATTGGATGGGGAAAATGTGATCGACTGTGAACCAGTACTTGGCTACCTGCACCGGGGGATGGAAAAAATCGCGGAAAACCGCACCATCCAAATGTTCAATGAAGCTGTCACAGTCAACGCTGTGGAACAGTTGGCTGGTATCACCATTCCGAAACGCGCCAGCTACATCCGTGTCATCATGCTAGAGCTAAATCGAATTGCCAACCACCTGCTTTGGCTTGGGCCGTTTGCCGCAGATTTAGGCGCTCAAACTCCCTTTTTCTACATTTTCCGTTCGGAGTATATTTTATATAATTTATAGTTAACTCTATCTGAAGGTATGAGTATTTATGAAATCTATCTGTTGTGCAGATCACAAAAATTAGAACTACTACAAATTTATCCAATTCTCTATCGATAAGTCGCTTGTAGTTGCTTATGAAGCAGCAGACTAAGACATTGCAAAACTGTAAGATGTGTTAAAAGCAATTCCAAACGTAATGCTTAATGAGTAGCTCAGTTTGCTTAGATGCGTTATTGAGCGCCAATTATTAAAAATTATACTTAATACTAAATATTAAAACTTATCATGAAGATTAAGTAGTGCGATCGCCCATGAATGGCTGATTTGGAAATTAATTTTAAGTGATTCCCCAGTCTTCTTGTACTCTTAAATCTAAGCCTCAAGTAATTGAGTTGCAAATTGGATCGCCTCTGTTGGTGTCGAGACTTTTCCTTCGGCTTGTGCGATCGCAATTTCTGTTAATAACTTGCCAATCAATGGTGAAGGTGGGATTTTTAATGCTAGAATAATTTCCTTCCCACTTACTATTTGAGTGGGATGAGCGACCAGATCATCAGGGTTCAGGTAGCGGCTGATCAACGGTGCGTAGACGCATAGCGACTTTTGGCCAGATATCGGCTCTACCAGAATATCATCAGCTAATGCCAATACTGCTACAGCGCTAAATACTGTACCTGCTTCTTGGAAGAGGAAATACTGCTCCCTTAAAGGCATATTTGCTACTTTTAGCTGTGGGGACAGTTTTAAGGCTGTGGTAACAGATCGAATTTCGGCGCGACTGTAAGCGAGTCGCATTAATTCTACTTCGGCAGCTTCTGGATCAGAGTGGACAAGGCAAGCAAGTTTGGCGATACCTAACCATGTGGTTTTGATGGTATCACGTACATACTCTTGCAGTTGTGACCCTAGAGGCTGCCAATTTTTTGCTATTAAGGCAGCTGCTGTATCAACTGCTGCAAGTTTGTTGAAGCTTTCACGAGTAGCATTTTTAAACAAAGGCGCAAGTAAACCATCTTCCCAAGCACTTGTGAGCCAAGGAGTACCTAAAGGAGTTGCTAAGAGATAGCCAATTTCTACCCGTACTCGTTCTGCTGCTACTTTCGTAATGTGTGATGCCAAAGAACGAATTGTTGCTTGGGTAGTTGGCTCAATTGTAAAATCAAGTTGGGCGGCTTGGCGATAGGCTCGCATTAATCGTAAAGGATCATCCTCTAAGTTCTTAGGTGAAATCATTCGCAAAAGACGCTGTTGTAAATCAACAACACCTTGCAGGGAATCAATGATTTCTTGAGTATGAGGATTGTAGGCGATCGCATTGACTGTAAAATCCCGCCGATGCAAATCTGTTTCTAAACTAGCTCCTTCTTGCTGGGCAATGTCAACTGTGGCGTGGGGAAACACTACACGAGCAATTTGTCGTTCTGCATCTAGTAAAACAAAACCAGCCTGATAATGTTTGGCGATCGCTCTTGCAACCTTGACTGCATCAGCGGGGATCACAAAATCTAGATCTAAATATTCACGACTTCTGCCTAAAAGCGCATCCCGTACCGCGCCACCGACCATATACGCTGGTTGTGGCAACAATTCTAGGCTAAACGGCCAGGTTTCGGGAGCTAGGATAAAAGGAACTGAAGGATGCATTGTAATAAAAATCAACCCAGCAACTAATGAATATAAGTTTGGCTTAAGCTAGATTAACAATAAAGGTTCCTGGAGTTGGTTCTATTATGTGTATTTGCGTGAATTGCCACTATGTAGACCGCTGTGTAACCTATCACGCCGTAGAAACGCAGCATCAACAGCCCCACTTGACCGAAACACCCAATTTTGATCCCAATGAACCTTCGATCAATGTCAACATCCGCACTAAAGAGGACATCATTGAAATGGAATGGGATGTTGTCGGTTGTCTCAGCTTTAAGCGAGAAACTGGTAAATGGTCGAAGTTGCGTCCGGGTGAATTAGTACCAACGTAACGTTATGAGTTATGAGTGTTGCGGAGCGAGTAATTCTGAAATATTTGTTTGGTTACAGGTATATCTGATAAACTCGCTCATGTAGGTACTCTTGTTTCTACAGTTATAGAACACAGATATTTAAATTAATTTTGACCACTGAGCTAGAAAATCTCCAAGTAACAAAATACAGTTTGGCACTGCACACCACAACGCCCGAATTAGGTTTGGCAATTAGTAATTTTGCAGATGACACGCGCTCTCAGGTATGGAATTTAGGGCGTGATTTATCTAGCCTTGTACATCAATATTTAATTGAATTTATCCAACCACAAACTTGGTCAGATTTAGATTTTCTGGCAGTAGCAAAAGGGCCTGGCGGTTTTACAGGAACTCGAATTGGGGTTGTTCTCGCTCGTACTTTGGGGCAACAGTTAGATATTCCTGTATTTGCAATTTCTACGTTAGCCGCAGTAGCTTGGGCTGAAAAAGAAAGCCAACAAGCGGATGCTATTGCTGTGGAAATGCCAGCACAAAGGGGTCAAGTTTTTGGTGCTATTTATCAATCTAGCCCTGATGTTTGTGGTTTAACAACTTTATTGCCAGATACTGTGTTTACACCAGAAGTATGGCAGGAGACTTTAGCTAACTGGAATACAACTTATAAGCTGATTGCAGCAAAATCTGAGTTAGCTGCAACGGTGACAAGTATTTTGGAACTAGCTTATCTGGACTGGCAACAAGGTAAGCGTCCTAATTGGTCAGAGGCTTTGCCCTATTATGGGCAACATCCAGTAGATGTTTGATTAAACAAAGAAAAATGCCTCTATCGATGTTTGAGATATAGTCAGTCCGCCGCAATTTGCAGGCGCTTTGGCGATTACTGTTTCCCCATGATGAAAATAAAATTGCTCAATTAAAAGCGATATTATATAAAAATGATTATCATTATCTTATGCCTGTACCAAACATTATTGTCGTTACTGGTTCATCTGGGGCTGGAAAAACCACCTGGATTTGCCAACAGATGCGAGATACTGCTGCTGTTGACAAAGTAATTTATTTCAGCCCTAGTACTGGGACTGTTCCCATTGACCAAACCCGCATAGCTACTGAATTTCCTGGTATACAAGTCTTTGGTGATGGTCAGGAAGTTGAATTCTTCCATCAAATACCCAAAGCAGATGCAGTTTATATCGAATGGGGATTTTACTTAGAGTTGGGAGCGATGGGCTACGCCCCGCCTTTGGCGATCGCACAAATATTAGACAATCTGACTTACCGTGCCATAGCAGTCCTACCACCCGACCTCAAAAACTCTGAATATCATGCTTGGACAAACGAGATTGTACGCGGCGCACCAACCCAAACCAGCACCGCTGAAACTTTATGGCGGGCGGCAAGCAACGGTCAAGTAATTGATGAAAATAGTTTAGAAGAATTTTGGTACGAAATCACCCACGGCGCTTACGGTCTCGTCAGCCGCGCCAAAGGAATTTTTGACGTTAACGATGGCAGGTCACTTTATTGTGATTTTGTTGCTGGCGTTCCCCCGACGGATTTTTTGGAATTAGACTTACCACGTTATTTAGAGGGTAGACCTCAGCGTTTCGGTGGTATAGAAGTGGTGGGCAAAAACTTGGATGAAGCAGCTTTAAGGCAAACATTATCAGATTGTTGTTTATCTGACGCTGCGATTTTGCAATACCAACAACAAGTGAAAGAGATTTTATTAGAAGGTGAATTAGTGTGAAAATAGCCGTCATGTCATGTATTCATGGCAATTACGAAGCCTTGGATGCTGTATTACTAGATATCGATCAGCAAAAAGCTGAAAAAATCTTTTGTGTCGGCGATTTGGTAGGATATGGCCCACATCCGAATGCAGTCATAGCTCAAATTCGTTCTTTAGATATTCCCACCTGCGCGGGCTGTTGGGATGAAGATATTGTGGAAGGATTGAATGCTTGCGATTGCAGTTATCCCTCTTTATTGGCAGAAAAAAGAGGACAGCAGGCTCACGAATGGACTAATAAAGAAATTCACCCGGAAAACCGCGAATTCTTAGCTAAGTTGCCACACAGTCTTAAAGAGGAAAATTTAGCTTTTGTTCATGGCAGTCCTTATAGCAACCATGAGTATTTGTTGCCTGAACTAGACGCTTTTGTAGCACTAGAGCGAGTACTTTCCACAGATTCAGATGTGCTTTTTTGTGGTCATACTCATGTGCCTTATGCCCGGACTCTTGATGCTGGACAGTTACAAGTCCGGGTTGGTAGAGGAGAAAAAACACAGGAAATCAGTTTTACATCTCCTCTCAAACAGATTGTAAATGTGGGTTCAGTGGGAGAACCCCGACATGGACGACCGAATGCTACCTATGCGATTTATGACACAGATACCCAACAAGTGAAGCTGCGAGAAGTAGCTTACGACTATCAAAAAACCTGTACAGCCATTATTGAGAAAGGTTTACCTGCAATTTTTGCTTGGCGGTTGGTACATGGGTTGGAATATGCAGAACGGGCAGATGACCCGACTCATGTGTGTACAAGGTGATGAGGCATAGGGATAGGAAGTGCACAGATGAATAAATGGGCGATTTTGAGTGGAATCGAAGGTAATTTAGCGGCTTATGAGGCTGTAATTGCGGATATTAAGCGTCAGGGTGATACGGTAGAAGCTTTGTATATTTTGGGCGACTTGGTGGGGCCAAGATCAGAAGCCGAGAAGTTAGTAGAACGGGTGCTTAACCCACGGCGTGGAGAATTAGAACCCTTGATTTGTAAGGGATGGTGGGAAGAACAGTGTTTGATTTTGCATGGTCTGGGAGCGACTGGGGATGCTCCTGAACTGATGGCAAAATATGGAAGTGATACTGTTGAGATGTTGGGCGAATGTGTTTCTCGCAAGACAGTACAATGGTTGCGATCGCTCGATTTTGGTTTTTTTGAATTGGATTGTTTGTTAATCCACGGTTCAACGCTAGGTGTGGACGAAGAATTAACCCCAGAAACTCCCCCAATCCAAATGCTTGATAGTCTGTCACGGATACAAGCAAATAACTTGTTCTGTGGGCGTTCTGGTTTAACTTTTCAGTATCAGCTGCAAACTGGTTCTATTACTACTAAACTTACCACTCTTGATAACCAAGCGCCTCCGCAAACTGTTACTGTTCCACCGCGTCAAGTCATTGGGGTGGGGAATGTGGGACGCACACTAGGTCAAGCAACCTATGCCCTCTACAACCCTAATATAAATCAAGTGGAATTCAAGACTGTGTATTACGGCAATAGTAAGGGATTTCAAAGCCAGCGCCAAGTTACAAAATCGAAATTCCGCGTCTAAATCAATTATCAAGTTAATGGTGCGTATGTGCCAAAAGCACAGTGCAACCATCCTAAAACGATGGTTAGGCAATAGCACCCGCAAGCGATCGCTCTGCACTGATGCTGAAATTTTGAAATTCCTAAATATCTATCTTAGGTATGAAATCAAATAATAACTCTAGGCAGTGGCTTCAGCCGTGCAGAATAACTAGGATATTATATTATTAGTCAGCCGCCACACCGAATTGTCTATTGATTGCGCGTACTTAAGATTTCTTAACTGTTTGGGTAGCCTGAAGTGCCTTAACTAAATTTTCCTTGGCAAAGCAACAGATACTAACAAAACAGATATGAAAGCAAATGAAATCCTGACAAAGTATGCAGAAGGAACTAGAGACTTTACTGGTATCAACCTGAGTGAGGCAGATTTAAGAGAAGTCAATCTTAGTGGAGCAATTTTAGATAAAGCTATCTTGGATGGTGCTAATCTTACTTCTGCTAATTTAGCGCAAACTAGCTTAATTGAAGCAGACTTGAACGGAGCTAATTTGAGTAATGCTGATCTGACTAGCAGTAACTTAACTGGGGCTATTTTAGATGGAGCCATTTTAGATGCAGCTATCTTAGATGGAGCTAATTTGAGTCAAGCTGATTTAACTGTTGCCAAGCTGATTGAAGCTAATCTGAGTGAAGCGGAATTGCATGAGACAAATTTGAAAGCTGCGAATTTAGATAAAGCCGATTTGAGTGGAGCCGACTTAACTGTAGCTGACCTGACTCAGGCAAATCTCACCCAAGCAGACTTGAACGAGGCTAATTTGAGCGGGGCTAATTTAGAGGGAGCGAATTTAGAAGGAACGATTCTAGATGAGAATGTTTAACCTTTGACCTCTAATCCCTGCGTAACCCTTGGCTTATTACGATCGCTTTTCTATATGACAGATCAAAGTGCGGAATGGGGTTACAATCAACAATCACAGTTAACGATGGCTTGATGTGCCTTTATGCATAGGCGATCGCTTGGCTCAGATAACTTTCTTAACCGAACCATAGTGTTATAAATTATCTTGCGATTTCGTAAAAGTAGGATTTGGTTGTGAGAAATGCTATTCAAGAGGAGGGATATCTATTAAAAACTGCAACTGAGCCTTTATCATCAAAGGAAAACACAGTAAACGGGTCTTTTTGATTCCCCATCTCCATACCAGGAGTTCCAACAGGCATTTGAGGAACAGATAAACCAGCTACATTTGGCTTTTCTTGAAGCAGACGTTTGATATCGTCCGCTGGTACATGTCCTTCGATGACATACCCATTAACAATTGCTGTGTGGCAAGATGACAAGTTATCCGGCAGGTTGTACCTTTGTTTAACTGCCTGGATATCAGGAATAGGAAAGTCTTTGATTTCAAAACCCTTTGCTTTTAAGTGGTCAATCCACCCACTACAACAGCTACAGTCTGGACTGCGATATACAGTGGCATCCGGCAGTGTTAGAGCATTACTCATAGGAGCAGTGCTTCCCAAGATGCACAACATCCCTGTTGTTAGACAAATCGTTAAAAATACTCTAACAGCAACACGTATACCGATGAAGCGCAACCACTTTTGCCAATGAATAAGTTGTTTGAGCAACATCTGAACCTTCTTAAGTTCTGTAAAGTAAAAGTAAGCATCAATAACTGCATTATGGCACAAGCTGCAATAGCCGTAATCCTGTTCACTTTTGCTTATGACCAATGATTCAACGGCGGACAAGCCCCTAAATTCTATTTACCCGTTTTCTGTCACTCTCCCAAAACAAAAATCGAAGGCAACTTTTAAAACTCTAACTGGGGTTAGGTTTGTGGCTTTATATTCTAATATGATGGATAACATTATTGCTTTAGGATGAAACTCTTGTCTGGTAAGGGTTACATCTTTTTATCTAGGGAAAGTGACAGAAGAGGGGTAATTAGGAAAAAGTGGAATCGGCAATGAAAATACTTCTACCTCCGCCAATGCTTTGTCGTAGAGGTAGAAATTTTTTTTACAGACATAAGTTTGCTAACAACTGTACCAATGAACATGGTTGGAGTAAAATTTAACACGCTATAATAAAAAATTTTGTAAGCGTTGTTTGCCAACATCGAAGTTGAAGTAATTGGGCGAAACTAATTAGCTGCTTCTGTTACGTGTCGCAACAGATAATTTTCCTTAACTGAACTGTATTCGCACCGATCTATCTGAGTACCATAGTTTTTGATGCTGGGTTGTAGTACCTTCTCAAGAAGCAAGAAACCATGAAAAAGCTCATCAACAAGCCAGAAGACTTTGTGCGGGAAAGTTTAGAGGGTATGGCAGCGGCTCATGCCGATTTAATAGAGGTGAGTTATGATCCCACCTTTGTTTATCGAGTTGATGCACCCATCCAGGGCAAAGTAGCAATTATTTCTGGTGGTGGCAGTGGGCATGAGCCGATGCACGCTGGCTTTGTGGGTAGGGGAATGCTTGATGCTGCTTGTCCAGGAGAGGTTTTCACTTCACCTACCCCCGACCAAATGCTCGAAGCTGCGAAGAAAGTTAATGGTGGGGCTGGTATCCTTTATCTCGTCAAAAATTACAGTGGCGATGTGATGAACTTTGAGATGGCAACAGAATTAGCTCAAAGTGAGGGTATCCGAGTGCTGAATATCTTGATTGATGATGATGTGGCAGTGAAAGACAGCCTTTATACTCAGGGGCGGCGGGGTGTGGGCACAACGGTATTGGCAGAAAAAATTTGTGGTGCAGCAGCCCAAGAGGGGTATGATTTGCGGCAAATAGCAGATTTGTGCCGACGGGTAAATTTGCATGGACGGAGTATGGGAATTGCTTTGAGTTCTTGCACAGTACCCGCCAAAGGAACACCGACATTTGCATTAGGCGATCGCGAATTAGAAATTGGCATCGGGATTCACGGCGAACCAGGAAGAGAACGCATCGCCTTACAATCAGTTGATGAAATCACAGAAACTTTGGCCCAAACAATAATTGCGGACACAGACTATAGCCGGACAGTGCGCGAATGGGATGAAGATAAACAAGAATGGGTAGATGTAGAACTGATAGATCCGCCATTACAAAAAGGCGATCGCCTGCTAGCTTTTGTGAATAGTATGGGCGGTACTCCCCTTTCTGAGTTGTATCTTGTCTATCGCAAACTCACCCAAATCTGTGAACAGCATAATCTGCAAATTGTCCGCAATCTGATTGGGCCTTATATTACATCTCTAGAAATGCAAGGTTGCTCAATTACCTTACTTAAGTTAGATGATGAAATGATCCGCCTCTGGGATGCTCCAGTCAAAACCCCTAACTTACGTTGGGGTTGTTAACGACCTCTGGTTTGCGGTGGCTTGTCAAAGCCAGCATAAAGCACCATAGCCATTCCATTCGAGGTCGATCGCCCAGGAACCTCACTGCGTTTCAGCGTCTTAGTAGTTCTGCCGCGGGTTTCCTCAACCCAGATTTGGTAAGTATCTCGATCAAAATATGCTTCAGCTACACCAGCGAAACTAGCAGAAGCATTGACAATACGGAAAAGCGGCTCTTTGGCATCTTGTTTTCCAGCAGCGTAAATTAACCCGCCTAAAAATTCAGTAAAGCCTCCATTAGTGGTTTCAACTTTTGTTTTACCATGCTCTGTTTTAAAACCGAGAATCCAAAGTTTAGCGCCCCTATTAACTACATTAGTCCGGGAACGACCTTCAGGATTCAACTGGCGTGCCCAAATGCGTTGATCGGGGTTGAGAAATCTGACTTGTCCCATAACAGCATCATCAATAAACAGATCCCCAGACCCTTTACTTTCTAGGTTAAGGTGGCTAATACTACGATAAACAACAGTGCGTTTAGCTACAGTCCGCCATTGCAGCTTTGAGCCAAACGCCACAAAGAAGTTTTCAACAATCAAGGTTGGTTGACTGCCGTTGTCGGCAATTATCTCTCCGCTACCATCAATCCAACCTTCAGCACCAGTCAATCTTCGCACATTACCTCTGAGTTTCAGAGAACCGTTAATCGTAAAGTATCCAGTCTGTGGCACTAGTACAGTTGTAGCACCAGAATCTATTGCCGCTTGAAAAGCAGCAGTATCATCCTTTTTATCATTAGGGATAGCTCCAAACTGTTGAACGCTCACCCAATTTTTCGGGTTATCCCACGCTAGCTTAGGAAATTGCTTAATTGGTAGTTGTAGCGATCGCTGTGGTGAATCGAACTTAGATAAAATTGGATGAGAAGTAAATTCACTAATTGCAGACTTTTTAACCGTCTTAACTGCATTTCGCGCATTACTTGAGAGAACATTGCTATAGCCGGAAGATACTACATTTCTGGCATAGATAAACCCAGCAGAAGAAATTGCAGGCAGAGTTTTGGCATTACCACGACCAGTGAGCTTGGCATTGATTAGTGTTAACGTACTTCCTGGGTCATTACCTCCATTAGGATTTCTACCGTTAACAATTGCAGGTACGGCATTAAAACTGCTGAAACCCTCAAGGCTCATTACTTGTCCGCCATTGAAGATACCTGCTCGTTTCTGATCGCGGACTGTAATGTTTTGCAAGGAGACACCGTTAATGCCATTGTTGGTGCGTATGCCGTTATCAAATCCCACAATCTCAACATCTTCCACCAGCAAAGGGCCGACTTCACCATGAGTTAGTGCTAAACCAGTTCTTCCTTGTCTGTCAGCAGAGATGATTTTAACGCTGCGTACTGCTCCTTGATTATTAGCGGTAAAATTTAGTCCTTCTGCTCCAGGGTTGTTCTTTCCTGTATTAATAGTGAGGTTTCTTACCGAATTGCCGAAGCGTTGAGCTACTAGACTTGCTTTGAAATCTTCAGACTTGCGATCTAAATCTGGGTCAAAACCTGTAGAAATAACTGGTCGAGGCTGCTGGGGATTTTGGAATTTGGGAGAACTATTGTTGAGTTGGATAATTACCCCATCTTTACTTTGCCCTTGCAGCACAGTTCGCTTGTAGTCAGAACGATAACGAATACCTGTTGGCCAATGTAGAGAATCAGAGACGTTATACACGCCATTGGGTAAATAAATAACTCGTCCCCCACTAGGAAACTGGCTGAGTGCTTTTTGGATAGCTTGGGTATCATCTCGGCCATCGTTGGGTACAGCCCCGTATTTTGGTGAAGTGACATCAACCACCGCCACATTTTGCGGATAGATAATGTTCTCTTTGGCTGGTGCGATCGCAGCACCTAAGGCGACGATCTCATTTTCACCATTTTTGGTATAGTCAACGCAAGTAGTAACGAGGAAAGCGCTGAAGAGTGATATAGGGAGTAGTTTTAAAACTAATGTCCGAGAACGAATCATAAATGCATATTCTCTTAACTAACTTCACTATTTCCTACTCTGACATTTAGTAAGCAGTAGCCTGAGAAATTCAGATACATCGCTACGATACCTTGTTGATATTAGCAAAGCTAGGGTGCAAAGATCGCAGATGGTAAGCAAAGAGCAGATTTTGCAATGGTTGCACGCATTTGCAGCCGCAATAGAGCAGAATAAAGATTATTTGACAGAATTAGATGCCGCGATTGGTGATGCTGACCACGGTATTAATATGGATCGCGGTTTCAAAAAGGTAATCCTTCAGTTACCGAGTGTCGCAGACAAGGACATCGGCAGCATTTTCAAAACAGTCAGTATGACCTTGATTTCTAGTGTTGGGGGTGCGAGTGGCCCTTTGTATGGCACTTGGTTTTTGCGAGCCAGTACAGATTTAGCTGGCAAGCAGGAGTTAACTGAGCAGGATTTGCTGGGAGTATTTCAAGCAGGGTTAAATGGTGTAATTCAGCGTGGTAAAGCCCAACTGAGAGACAAGACAATGCTAGATGTCCTATCTCCGGCAATGGTGGCTTTTGCGAAAGCTGTAGATGAAGGTAGAGGCACAGTGGTAGCTTTGCAGCAAGCTGTAACTGCGGCTGAACAAGGATTAAAGGATACCACGCCGATGTTAGCGAAAAAAGGACGCGCTAGCTATTTAGGCGATCGCAGTATTGGACATCAAGATCCAGGGGGTACTTCTGCTTATTTAATGTTGAAATGTTTGTTAGAAGTCCTAGAAAATTGAAGCGATCGCCTTCACATACCTAAGCTATTTGAAAAACTGTCGGTTCTGGAAGCGGATCGCCCTCAGCCTCATAAGCAATAATCAAAGACTCTAAAGCTTCAATTCCATTTGCAACTGCTGACTCATAAATATCTCCATGAGTCCGCCAGCGTTGTCCCGGAAAATCAGGAAATCCCACTAGAAAACAGTTGTCTTCATCCGACCACTGAATCACCATTTGGTACTTAAGCTTCGTCATCTTGGTTTTTACCCTCGACTTCCTCAATTGCCTGTTTTACTTCCTTTTCTTGATATCATTTAGCGTCTGCTCCATCTTTACCTGCAATCGTAATTTTGCCAGGATATAAAATGCACCCAGCTGGTATGACTAGCTTTGCCTGGAATTTCACGGAAACCTGCTTGCCGCAGCATTTGTTTCAGTTCTCGGATTTTTTTGACATTACTGCTTAGAGTTCGGTTTTATTATGTCTAAGAGGGAGCAGAGCTTGTTTATTAACTAAATACCCGATGTTGCAAAGAAGGCATTTGACGGCGGACTTGTTCTAGGCGAGTGGGTTTGATTTCGGCGATCGCAATTCCTGGCTGTTCGCCTGCATCGGCTAAAATGGCACCCCAAGGATCGATAATCATGGCGTGTCCGTGGGTTTGCCGTCTGGCGTAGTTGGTGCCGGTTTGAGCTGGAGCAATCACGTAGCAGGTGTTTTCAATCGCTCTGGCTTGTAGTAATGTCTGCCAGTGGTCTTTGCCAGTGAAGGCAGTGAAGGCAGCAGGCACAAATAAAACATCGGCTCCTTTGTCTGCCAAATGGCGATACAGTTCTGGGAAGCGGACATCATAGCAAATAGAAAGTCCCAGATTACCAAGTTGTTCCGAGAAGTAAACGGGGGGTAGTTGCGTACCAGCCATGACTGTGCTGGATTCTCGATAGGTGTTACCGTCAGGAACGTTAACATCAAATAGATGTACCTTGTAATAGCGAGAAACTTCATGACCATTGGGGTCAATGAGTACGCTTGTGTTATAGAATTTGCCTGTGTTCTCTACAAGGACTGGAAAGCTGCCGCCCAGGATGGTCACTTGAAAGCGCTGGGCCATTTTTTTGAGAAATCTTTCACTTTCAGTGGCGATCGCTTCTGCTTGTGCGAGTTTGTCTTTTTCTTCGCCCATAAAAGAAAAGTTCTCTGGCAAACATACCAACTCAGCACCTCGACGCACAGCAAGTTCAATAAATTCTTCAGCTTGTGCCAAGTTTTTGTATAGGTCGGGCACACTAGTCAATTGGATAGCAGCTGCTAAATAAGACTTCATAGATTAAACAACAAACAGTGGTTTTGTGCGGAGTAGATTCTCAAATATATCGTTATACCAATTCAAAATTCAAAATTCACTCATTCCAAATTCAGAAAGCCTGATTTCATCTGAGTTTCCAGGCTTGTATCTGTCGCTAAACGTTGCTTTTGTTGAAGCAACTCGTTATCCTCACCATCCTTTCTCAATCTTCCTATGGGTTATAGCAAACTGGGTACGGTTCAAGGTAGCTTGTTATCAAACATTGATAAAAGTTGCCTACTGTGGATACCTCTGTTCTGATCCAAACCTTTATAGCTGTGTTTGTTCTAGCCGACGCTATAGGGAATATACCAATAGTCTTGGTTTTGACAAAGGGGATGACACCAGAGGAAAGAAACAAAGTTATAGATAAAGCAATTATCGTTGCGATCACAGTTCTATTGCTTTTTGCTTTTACTGGGCAATTAATTTTGAATTATTTGGAAATCAGCATGGCTTCTTTGCGAGTTGCTGGAGGGCTATTGTTGCTGTTAATTGCTTTGCAAATGCTCCGGGGAGAAATAGATACGCCAATTACGGAAGAAGGACGCGACGTTGCAATTACACCATTGGCTTTGCCATTGTTAGCGGGGCCGGGTACTTTGACAACAGTAATGTTATTAATGTCAAAATCTCCCAGTCCGCATATTGGTGTCATTGTGGGTATTGTAGCGGCAATGTTCATGAGTTGGTTGATTTTGCGTCTGGGAACTTATATCGAAAAGTGGATTGGTGCTGAAGGTGAAGTCATTGTGACTCAGCTTTTCGGTTTTCTATTGGCGGCACTAGCGATAGAAATTGGTAGTACTGGAATTCGGGAATTGTTCTTAAAATAGCGAAATTTTGAGTTCAGAACTCGGATGATGGTGTTTTATGCTTGAATGATGGAGTTCTGAACTCGAACGATGGTGTTCTGTGCTTGAATGATGGAGTTCTGAACTCGGATGATGGTGTTCTGAACTTGAATGATGGTGTTCTGAACTCGAATGATGGTGTTCTGAACTCGAACGTTGGTGTTCTGTGCTTGAGTAATGGAGTTCGGAACTCGAACGTTGGTGTTCTGTGCTTGAGTGATGGAGTTCGGAACTTGAACGATGAAGTTCTGTGCTTGAATTATAGTGTTTGAAACTCAAACGATGGAGTTCCAAACTTAAGTAATTTTCTGTAGGTGGGCACTGCCCACCCTACGATGTGGAGTAGTGTAGAAATCTAGATTTTTAATAAAGCTTTCCTAATTACGAATTACGAATTACGAATTACGAATTACGAATTACGAACTAGTATCAACCCAATCCCAACTGCTGCTTCAACCCTTCTGGCACATTTACCGCTTTCTCTAATCCTCGGACACTTTCCCATTGCTGTTTTTCACCCCAAATCATTTGTTCGAGGTTGGCTTCGCTAACGTCGGCATTGTTAAGAATGGCGTAGTTGACGTTAGTGTTGCTAAGATCCGCACCATTGAACAAAGCACCGCTGAGGTTGCTACCGCTGAGATTGGCGTTGTTGAGGTTGGCATAGCTGAAGTCCGTACCAAACAGCATGGCATCGCTGAGGTCGGCTCCAGTGAGGTCAGCATCGTTGAGAATTACGCCACTGAGGTCGGCTTCATTAAGAATTACTCCACTGAGGTCTACGCCGCTCAGGTCAGCGCCTAAAAACATTGCTCCGTTGAGTCTGGCGTAGTTTAGCTTGGCTCCATTGAGTTTGGCATAGCTGAGGTCGGCGGCGACAAGAACGGCTTCGCTGAGGTTGGTACTAAACAGAATTGTGTCGCTGAGGTTGGTGCCGTTGAGAATAGCGTGGCTCAAGTCTGCACCACTAAGGTCGGCACGGCAAAGGTCGGCATGGCTAAGGTTAACACCGCCGAGGTTAGCTTCACTGAGGTTGGCTCCAAAAAGGATAGCGTTAGTCAAGTCGGCGCGGCTGAGGTTTGCATCTTTAAGATTAGCGCTGTTGAGGTTGGCACTGCTGAGGTCGGCGTTGCTGAGGTTGGTGCTGCTAAAGTCAGCACTGCTGAGGTCGGTGCGGCTGAGATTAGCGTCTTGGAAGGTAGCGCCGCTGAGGTTGGCACTGCTAAGGTCAGCACGGCTGAGGTTGGCATTGCTAAAGTTGGCACCACTGAGATTGGCATCACCAAAGTTGACATTGCTGAGGTTGGCATTGCTGAAGTTGGCCCCTGTGAGGTTAGCATCCCCCAAGTAAGCACCGCTGAGGTTCGCACCGCTAAAATTAACACCAGTCAAATTAGCATTTCCTAGATAAGCGCCTCTAAAGTTGCCGCCTTTGAGAAATTCCCCAACTATGCTGCTAAAGTTACCAATTTCCAAAGCATCGCTATAGTTGATGATCCGAAGTAGTTGGGATGTGAAAAAGCTATCTGTATCTGGTTGAGTCGATGGATAAAAGTTAATATGCTGCTGAAGTTCATCTCTGACTTGAGCGTAGCGGTGTAATTCCAATAATAAAATCAGTACATTCAGCCCAGTATAGATATCTACTTGTCTCAGTCCTACAGGAATATCTTGTGCTAGCATGAGTAGCATTTTTTTCTGAGGCAAGTTATCACTAGGTGCAGCATCCAGAAATTCCCCCCGACACCAGCGACGATAAAAGCCTTCTAGCCGTTGAAACAGAAGCACTGGGTGAAATTTTTTACTGGTAATGAGCAAGTCCATAACTTGTTCAACTATGTCTGGTGTCAAGGCACCATTACCCAGTACATCGTAAATTTCTTCATATAGTTGGCGATTCCCTTTGGCGCTGCGCTCCGCGCAATCGCTGTTAATATACTGCGAATCCCTATCTAGCTTTGTCCAATCTTCCAACCTTTTTTGCAGTTTTTCGGGTAATAAAGTATCCTGCAAATTAACTTGAAACAAGTTAACCTTTTTATCTGGAACTTGAGTATTTTTTCCTAGAGGCAAAACGGCTTCGGCTTCCCAAGATGTTTTTTTTGGCTTCTTTGGTAACCTTGTACCTCTTGCATAATTGCTCAAACGTTTCCAAACTTGAGATAAATGTGCCATTGCTGTATTCAATATGACTACGTAATTACTTGTGTTTTAGAGCTTATTTAAAGTTTTTTATAAACTTAGATGCTTCTTAGCCACAAAACGCATTCGTATAATATATAACTGATGCAAAATTGAGATTTTCTTGGTAAAAATCAATCTCCAAGAGTCTCACGCTTTTTCTCAGTGTTAATGGATAGTTAGAGTTTAAAAAGGTCTGCATTTTTCCAGTAATGTCATTGAATCCGCAAAAATCGTTATACTTTCTTACCAGCAAGTTTACTAATCTAATGTAAAAATAATACGTGCCGTTTCCTACAGATACAATTATTAGCAAAAATACTACAGCAAAAGTGTGTAATCAGGTTTAAAAATAGTGATGTTAATTTAACTGATAAAGTTTACTGCTGGATAATAAGCAGTCAGAGTTTAACTCAGCCAGATGAGAGCAAAGTCAAGCAGCTTTGCTCTAACGAAAAATCAGCTATTTTATAGTTATTGGGGTAGATTGAATGAATAGATTAACTTTTTATGTGATTTTGTTACAAGGGTTGTTATTAGGAATAACAACCGCTAAGGCTGAGTCTGTACCTGAGTTACGCGCTAACCATAAGGTAGAAGTTGCTGTGAATACAGGTGCAGGAAAAAATGCAAAGAAGGTTGATACTGATTACCAAAAACTTGCCAAAGAGACATCGCGATCGCCAGAGTCTCTAGAAGAAACGCCAAAGCAAGTTTGGGTACTGAATCAAAACCAACAAGTACAGCAAGAAAAGTTTAATTGGGTAGTTGGAGATATTAAACAAGCGGGACGACAACCGTTTTTGCAAGCCCAAAAAACTCCAAGCAAGCCGAATACAAAACCTAACTCCAATGCTAAACCATCCAAAAAAGATGATTTAGAAGATTTTGATGAAGTAGTAAAAGATACTGAAAAACTCCAGGGTCTGTTCACTCTTTATCGCCAGAAAGAAAAGAATAAAATTTATTTAGAAATTAAGCCAGAACAACTCAATAAAAATTTCCTAGCTACATCAACATTAGAATCGGGCATTGGCGAACGGGGTATTTATAGCGGTATGCCTTTGCAAGATTTTTTATTTTATTTCAAACGGGTAGATAATAATTTGTTATTTTCTGTCCGTAATGTTAATTTTCGTACTCGTGAAGGAGATCCCCAGGCGCGATCGCTGGCTCGCTCATTCAGTGACTCTGTTCTCTATAATATTTCGATAAAAAGCATTCATCCTGAACGCAAAACTCTGCTTATCGACTTAGGTGATTTACTACTCACAGACTTAGCTGGCTTATCTTTGAGTTTAGGAGTATCCGGAGGTACAGATCAGTCATATTTTGGTAATGCGAAAGCCTTTCCCCAAAACTTGGAAATTGAGTCGATTTTGAATTTTACCGGTGGTGGAGGTAGCAGTCGTGAAAATGAATCCCTAAGCTTCGAGTCGCTAGCTGATAACCGTGGCTTCACTCTGCGAGTACACTACAGCCTCTCCGAACTCCCAACAAATAATTATCGGCCACGTTTGGCAGACGATCGCGTCGGTTATTTTATTACTGCTTATCAAGACTTATCCAAAGATGATCGTGGCGACCCATTTGTTCGTTATATCAATCGCTGGAATTTGGAAAAACAAAACCCGCAAGCAGCAATATCTCCACCCAAAAAACCAATAGTCTTTTGGATTGATAATGCTGTGCCCTATGATTACCGCGATGCAGTAAAAGAAGGGATACTGATGTGGAATCAAGCTTTTCTGAAAGCGGGATTTAAGGATGCGATCGAAGTGCGCCAAATGCCAGATAATCCCAACTGGGATCCAGCAGATATCCGCTATAACACAATTCGCTGGATCAACACGATAGATGGATTTTTTGCTAGGGGGCCATCCCGCGTTAACCCCTTGACTGGGGAAATTTTGGATGCCGACATTTTGGTAGATGGCAGCTTTATACGTCTACTCAAGAGTGAGTATCGTAAAATTGTACAACCCAACCAAGCACCAGCCCGTACTTCTTTATCGGCATTGATGCAAAATAATATGCTTTGCGTCAATGGTTTAGGCGACAAAGCCAAAGGCAATCAAGAGCAAAAAAACTTATTGAACCGTTTATCTAAACTGGCTGGTGAGTCTGATTTGTGCTACGGGATGGAAGCTGCTAACCAGTTTGCCTTGGGTTCAATGACGATGACACTTCTACAAGACACCACGCCGACTCCAGACCAAATCAAAGAGTATGTTCATCAATATTTACGTTTGATTATTGCTCATGAGGTTGGTCATACCCTTGGTTTACGCCACAACTTCCGTGGTAGCACTCTGCTGCGACCAGAAGAACTTAACAATAAGCAAATCACCACCAGCAAAGGTCTGACGACTTCGGTAATGGATTATATCCCACCGAATATTGCACCCCAAGGTACGAAGCAGGGAGATTATTTTCCGAAGATGGTGGGGCCATATGATGAGTGGGCAATTCAGTACGGCTACACATCAACTCAAGCAGCAACTCCGATAGCGGAAAAGGCTATGTTGGACGAAATTGCTGGGCAATCTGATAAACCAGAGTTGAGTTATTCCACAGATGAGGATAGATATGACCTCGACCCAACTGCTAATGCTTGGGATAACAGCAGTAATGTACTGACTTATTCGCAATGGCAGCTGGATAATTCACTGGTGATGTGGGATAAACTCAGCACGCGTTATCCTCTTGCTGGTGAAAGCTATAGCGATTTAAGTGACCGATTTGGCTCGGTATTAGGTAATTATTTTCAGAATATTTTCTATACCACAAAATACATCGGTGGGCAGTCTTTTTATAGAATTCATGCAGATGAGGTTTCATCCACCAAACTACCTACTCGCCAACGCCGATTACCATTTGAACCAGTGCCAGTCGAAGAACAAAGGCAAGCATTAGCGACGCTGCAAAAGTATGTGTTTGCAGAGAATGCACTTAATTTCTCACCAGAACTGCTGAATAAATTAGCACCTTCTCGTTGGATGCATTGGGGTAGTTATCCTCAGGTTGGTCGTTTAGATTATCCAGTTCATGACTTGGTATTAACCTTGCAAAGTGCAGTATTGTTGGATTTACTTTCAGGCGATCGCCTCTCCCGTCTCAAGGACATAGAACTCAAAAGTCAGCCAGGCAAAGCACTAAGTCTGCCTGAACTATTTGATACCTTACAAAATGGCATCTGGACGGAAGTTATTCAACCTAAAGACAAACAATTGAAGATTTCCAGCCTGCGGCGAGGCTTACAGCGAGAATATCTAAATATCCTAACTGCTATGGTATTGCGTAAAGAATACGTGCCAGAAGATGCTCGCACACTAGCTTGGTATAAAATCCGCCAACTACGTGACAAACTGGCAGAGGCTAATTCAGACGACGAATATACAAAAGCGCACTTACTAGAAACACACGATCGCATTGAAAAAACCTTGAATGCCCCATTACAAGGGAATTAGTAGGGATTGGGCATTGGGCATTGGGCATTGGGCATCGGGTGAAGAGGACAAGGAGCATGGGGGATGGGGGGACAAGGAGCAAGAGAGTTATTTATAGTTCTTTCCCCGTGTCCCCCTTCGGGTACTCTTCGAGAACCCCTTCGGGGAACGCAGTCGCCTGCGGAGGAGCCAGCGCGGTCTTGGGGGTCTCCCCCATGAGCGACTGGCGTTGGAAACCCTCCCCGAAGTTGCCACAACGCGGGGAACCCGCGCAAGGCACTTCTCTTCGCAGCGCTGTGTCCCCTTGTCCCCTTGTCCCCTTGCCCCCTGCCTCGAAGCTGCCCCCTGCTCCCTGCTCCCCTGCTTTTCCCCAGCCCCCAGCCCCTAACTACTTAACGCCTTTAAAAACCGTTGCAAACCTTTGAAAATATTAGGCTTTTTCGCAGGTGCAGCGTTTGTTTCTGTTTGGGTTTCTTTCATCAAAATAAAATCCAATTCATCACCGGATGGTCTTTTAGGTAATTCGGCAATTTTTTGATACTCACCATCAGTTTCTACCCAGACTTCCCACAGCCCAGGATAGCAGCGAAAGACGGCAGTTTGATCATCTACCGGACGCAGGTAGTAGCAAGATTCTATGGTATTGATAAAACGTTCACGAACTTGCCTTGCCGCATAACCAATGCCTATAGCGCCTGCATCTTCTAAACGAGGATTTAACATAACTAAAGGGCGATCGCCTATTTCTTGACAGAGTTTTTCCATCTGCGGCACTTCGACGGAAGTAGGGGCAATAAATAAGAAAATTTCGTCCTCTGGCTGAATTTTTGAGCCTACGGCAGTTGCCCTGCCTGTACCGATATCCGAAATTTTAAATGGTACATCTGGCCAATCTCGACGGGCAAGGGCAGCACCACCAGCATCGGCAAAGAAAACTTTCAGTCGAGAATCATATTCTGCAAACAAAGGCAAAAATTGTTCCGCCACTGGCATAAATTTGAGTTCTGGAAACAGAAACTCAACTTGTAAGCGAGTATAGCCATCTGCTAGGGCAGCTTGGGTAGCTATACGAGATTGGGCGATCGCATCTTCAAGACTATTGGGAAGTTCAGACATCTTTATCAATTCAAAATTCAAAATTTAAAATTCAAAAGAGTTTTGTGTCATTTGTCGTTGATCGAATAACTAATGACAACTACCGACTAACCACTAATTTTACAGGTGTCAGCCTTTGCAAAACTTGCTTTAATACCATCGCTGTCCAATCTACATCGGCTTCTGTGGTATCGCGCCCTAATGTCATGCGAATCCCACCCAAGGCAGCTTGTTCACAATAGCCCATTGCTAACAGTATGGGGCTAGGGCTAAGTTTACCACTGTGACAAGCAGAGCCTGCACTAATGCCAATTCCAGCCAGGTTTAACTGTCGTACTAAAGTTTTACCGCTGAGTTTTTCCCCATCAGCATATTCTAGACAGAAGCTGATGTGGTGGGGTAGGCGATGGTAGCGATCGCCTGTGGGAATTAAGCCAGGAATGTCAGCTAACTGGGCAAACAAGCGATCGCGTAACTTAATTAAGCGGGGTGTTTCTCTAGGCATTTCTTGCGCGGCTAGTTCAGCTGCGACGCCAAACCCAGCAATTATAG
Organism: Mojavia sp.; assembly: GCF_059505145.1. Lineage (NCBI taxonomy): Bacteria > Bacillati > Cyanobacteriota > Cyanophyceae > Nostocales > Nostocaceae > Mojavia > Mojavia sp. The sequence continues at coordinate 159,003 of NZ_JCACKA010000124.1, read as the reverse complement.
GTGTAGCTTGCGTACCAGAACGCAATCCCATTTCTTGCCCACCGCCACCTAGCAAGGGTACTAACTCTACACCAGGGCGTACATACAGTGCCCCAGCACCTTGCGGCCCATATAATTTATGACTGGAAATACTCAATAAATCTATGGGGAGTTTTTGCACATTAATTGGCAAGCGTCCCACAACTTGCACTGCATCTGTGTGGAACAAAGCCCCATGTGTTCGGGCAATATTTCCTAGTTCTGCGATCGGTTGCACTGTTCCCACTTCACTTTGACCGTAAATCACAGAAACTAAAACGGTGTTATGTCGCAATGCTGCTTTTAAATCTGCGGGGTTGACTACACCTTTAGCATCCACTGCAAGGCGAGTAACTTCCCAACCCCACATCTCCAACAACCGCGCAGGTTCCGAAATTGCTGAATGCTCAATGCTAGAAATAATTATGTGTTGCGGAACAGTATACAACCGAGCAACGCCCATAATCGCTAGATTATCTGCCTCAGTACCACCAGAAGTAAAAATGATCGATTCTGGAACAGGGGCTGCAATTAATTCAGCAACTTGGATTCTGGCTTGTTCCACAGTCATTGCTGCCCGGTTTCCCCACTCATGCAAACTCGAAGGATTACCCCACTGTTCGGTGAGAATTGCTTGCATAGCTGCGATCGCTTCTGGGCGGGTGGGAGTTGTGGCACTGTAATCTAGATAGATTTGCATATAACCAATAATAGAGAGAACACACGCTGACCATCGGTTGCTGTTACTTTTAGCATAGACAATTAAGTTGCTAATCCTGACTTGACCTGAATAATTCTGCATCAATGGGTAGATTTTTCCCTGCTTGTCAAGCTAATTCTTAATTAATTGGGCATACTTCATTTGGGGAATAATATATGTGTTCACCATCAAACTACTTTTAACAGATTAGTGTGCAAATGTTTGCTAGCCCCAGATATTTTTTAAGTTTTTTTCTGATATTTACCATTACTGCTTGTCAACGAGTCCAGTCCTACAATAAACCTCTAGCATCCCTACCACAAGATCCATTCGTTCAAGTTTACTTTAATCATTCTGAATCTTCAGAATATCAAGAACCTTACCGCCAGCAAACTCGTCTTGGGGATAATTTAGAACAACAAATTATCAATGCCATTTCCCAAGCTAAATCTACAGTAGATGTGGCAGTGCAAGAGTTACGTTTACCTAAAGTTACCCAAGCACTAGTAGACAGACAAAAAGCTGGGGTAAAGGTCAGGTTGATTTTAGAAAATACTTATAGTCGCCCTTGGAGTAGCTTGTCACCCGATGAAGTAAGCCAGTTAGAAAAAAGAGAACAAGAACGCTATCAAGAATTTCGTAAATTTGTAGACCTTAACCAAGATAACAACCTCAGCCTTGAGGAAATCAATCAAAGAGATGCTTTAGCGATATTGCAAAATGCCAAAATTCCCTGGATAGATGATCAAGCGGATGGTTCCGCAGGTAGCGATTTGATGCATCATAAATTTGTGATTGTAGACAATCGCATTGTCATTGTTACTTCCGCTAATTTTACGTTGAGTGATGTTTTTGGCGATTTTACCAAGGCCAATAGTTTAGGCAATGCTAACAATTTATTACAAATTGACAGCCCAGAATTAGCATCTTTATTTACAGAAGAATTTAACATTATGTGGGGTGATGGCCCAGGCGGTAAGCCAGATAGCCTTTTTGGGTTGAAAAAACCGATGCGAGTGCCCAAAACAATCACCTTAAACCAAACAAGAATTACCGTACAGTTTTCGCCTACTTCCCCAACTCAACCTTGGAGTAACACTAGTAATGGTTTAATTGGCAAAACTTTAAATAAAGCTACAAAATCTATAGATATGGCGTTGTTCGTCTTTTCTGAACAGCTTCTTGCCAATATTTTAGAAACTCGTCATCAACAAAATGTGCCAATTCGCGCTTTAATTGAACCACAATTTGCTTTTCGTTCATATAGCGAAGCATTAGATATGATGGGTTTTGCTCTAGGTGAAAAATGTAAATATGAAGTAGATAATCATCCTTGGAAATATCCAATTACTAGCGTTGGTGTTCCCACATTACCCAAAGGTGATTTACTGCATCATAAATTTGCTGTAATTGATAGCCAAACAGTTATTACAGGTTCTCACAATTGGTCAGATGCTGCTAATAATGGCAACGATGAAACGCTAATAATAATTGAAAGCCCTACCGTTGCAGCCCATTATTCACGCGAGTTCACACGTCTTTACGCTAAAGTCAAACTTGGTTTGCCAATTGCCATTCAGCAAAAAATTCAAGCCGCAGAAAAACAGTGTCCTAAAATTACAACTCCTACATTAAGCGATGAGCAAGTAATTACACAAGTAAATATTAATACAGCTAACATTGAAGAACTAGTAAAACTTCCAGGTATAGGTAAACAATTGGCACAACGGATAATTATGACTCGTCACCAGCAAAAGTTTACATCTTTACAAGACTTGGAAAGAGTTCCGGGGGTGAGTGCTAGGATGGTGGATAAATGGCGTATCTATCTAACTTGGTAGCGCGATTTACTTTTAAGAATCGCTAAGTTATTGATAATTGAGACATTAGAAAATGTAAGCTACGGTGTAGCGGGTATACTGCTAATTGCTGTAAGGTTTGAGTACTTTGTCAATGTGTTGGTTAAATATCAGTTATTCAAGAACTTTGACCCAAGACCCCGACTTATCTCTGCCGTCGGCTTCGCTGTATTGGTTTCACTGTTACTTCCGCCTTGGCTGCGCTTACCTACTCGTATTCTCTGCATTTGGAACTCAGGGGCTTACTTGTTTTTAGCCTTGACTTGGTGGAAGATGCTCAAAGCTAACCCAGAAAAAACGCGTCGTTACGCGCGACGTGAATATGAAGGTAGCTTGGCTATATTCATGCTGATGATCACTGCTGCTTGCGCTAGCATATTAGCCATTACATTCTTACTAAACTATCATCACAAAGGGCTATTAACGATTCCAGTACCTTTACGTGTCCTGCTGTCGGCAATGACGATTATTGGTTCTTGGTTACTATTGCATACCATGTTTGCGCTGCAATATGCACGCGGATATTATCAACATAATCATGATATTAATAATGAGGAAATAGTTGGGGGACTAGGTTTTCCCAATGAGAAAGATCCAGACTACTGTGATTTTTTATATTTTTCTTTTGTAATTGGCATGACTAGCCAAGTTTCAGATGTGCAAACAACATTAAGATATATGAGGCGTTTAACTCTTTTACATGGAGTGTTATCGTTCTTTTTCAACACTATCATTGTAGCTATGAGCATCAATATTATTGCGGCGCTGATTTAAAAATTAGTTAACTCAGCCAAAAGTATAGTAATGTATATCTCTGTTTATAGAGGAAATTTTACTTTCCTGTTTTTAGCATTAACCTAAGTTAAGCGAATCGGAGTAGGTTTATGCCTGATAACACAATTGACCAAATACCTCAGGATATTCGAGAACAATTGCCAGAACACGCACAACAAATGTTTCTTGCAGCATTCAATGCGGCCCAAAGCGACGGTTTGAGTGAAGATGCAGCTCGTGATGTTGCTTTGAATAGTGTCAAGAATGAATATGAGCAAGGCAAAGACGGTCAATGGAACAGAAAAACTGAAGATCCACCTATACATAATAAAGCTATCACCACTGGCGGTAATTAATTAGCTTTTAGCTAGATGTTAAATTAAAGGCGGTTTGTAACTTCTACAAACCGCTTTTGACTTGTAATTATCATGAAAAATTTGAAGCACCACTATATTGATTCTATCAATTTGCACTTCACAAAAATGTATATGCCAATCTAGCTGTAATTTGCTGTAAATCAACAGTTAGAGCAAGCAGTCCAAATTAAAGCCAATTGCCGACTAAAACATAGGGGGCCCAGTAATAGGGATTTTGATACTTTGGCTCCTTTAATAGAGCTTGCTGGGCGCGATGGAGTGCTTGACCCTTGCTTACTCCCGGCTGATTCAAGTGTTTGTAGAACTGCTCCATTAATTTGACAGTAGACTCATCACTCACTTTCCACAAGGTACCTAGTGTACTGTTTGCCCCCGACCGGACAGCTAATCCGGCTAGTCCTAGAGGCGCTCGGTTGTCTCCTTCTCCTGTTTGACAAGCACTCAAAACAAGCAATTCTATAGCGCCTGTTGCCTTTTGCTTTCTGCTAGTTAGCAAGTTCTCTAAATCACGAGATTTAAGGAGTTCGTTATAAGCGAGAATAAATGTCTGTTCGGGGTCTGAACTGAAATTTCCATGAGTTGCCAAATGCACTACCGTAAAAGCATCTGATGTGAGGTCTTGCTGCATATTGGCCGGAGTGAATTGTGAATTCAGTAGTATTTTACTAGAGGATGCTACTTGCTGAATTTGCTGCAATTCTGCAGTGGCGTTAATGGCGTCAAAACGGTGATTTTCCACTTCCATGGGACTACTGATTCCAGCAGCTAAAACTTTTAATTCCCTAAGCTTGGCTGTAAGATTAAACAACACCGCGTTAGGAACCAGAGTAAGGGCATACTTCTTTTCAATTAGATACTCTTTAGCTTTGCCGTCATAAAGAGCAGCCATCGGAATATTCTGCAAATCCGTATCAAGCACGAAGACCAAAGTTTCAACTTCACTGCTACTTTTTAGGTATGGCTCAAGCGGTTCAAGCAACCATTGATAAACCTGTTGGGATATGTCTGTGATGTTTGCGCGGCTGTATCCTAATATAGCTCTTCGCAATTTTTCAACCGTCTCTTTCACCACCCTTTGCTGCACCGGATGTTGAAAGTGTCTCAACGGTTGCCCAGGCAACTTGAAGAGGACTTCTAACCTATCTTTGAGAATAATAGGGTAGATAAATGCTGCTTGGTGTGAGACTTGCTCGAAATTCTGTTTTAGCGGCACTGTTTGGCCAAGGTAGCAACCGAGGTAATTTTCTAATTCTGCTAGCTGTAGGGCATCAATAGTTGCGATCGCTCTTTCCAGGTTTTCTTGGCTGGGATCAGAACTGCCTTGAGGACTCAAGAGCAAATCGACTAATTCACGGTAGACTGGTTCTGCTTGATCTCTAAAGGAAAACTGCACATCTGGATTGATAGTAAGCAAGTTGCTGCGAACAGACCCAAGAGTATCGACAGCAATAGAATAGGAAGCGATCGCTCCTTTGCTGTTTCCCTGCTGTGCCAGTAAGCGTCCCAACTGCCACTCCCAACGGTAACGAATCTCTGGAGCTTGAATCTGCTGGGCAATGAACAGGGCTTGCTCAGTAAGTTTTCTAGCTGCTGGCAACTGCCCAGCCAACTGATACACTTCTCCTAGCTGACCAAGGGCATAGGATTCAGCCCTTCGGTCTTGCAAGCTGTGAGCCTGTTGAACTGCGGTGGCTAAAATCTGAGCAATTTCTGCCCATAAGGGAGTTTCTTGGGCAAACGTGTGTACCAGCAGTTGTTCCCGGCGAACGCTACTTCTACATGAAATCGCTTCTGTATAAACATCAGACTTGAGGCAAGTCAAGCTCCGAGCTAAGTTAAGCCGGGCATAGATTGCTGTCCGACTCAAAGGCAAGTTAGCGATCGATTGCTGAACTTGAGACACTAGTTTTCCAACGTCTGACCACTGCCCAGTTTCTATTAAAAGGCTCAACTGATTCAACTGGGGCTGAACTTGGCTGCCCAATTTTGATGCTTCTTCATAAAAATTAATAGCGAATTTAGCGTGTTCAATTTCCTCTTGTTTCTTCCCAATCGCTATAGCTCTATTACTTAAGGCTCGTTCAGTGTTGCCTAACTCAAGCAGAGTCAAAGCTTTGGTTGTTGTTTGCCCAGCTAGTTGCACGCTTTGGGCCAAAACCTGTCTTGACTCAGCTAGAGCGCCAATTTGCCTAAGAGCATTGCCGAGATAACGCAATCCAGTAGCCTTGAGGGAAGGGTCTGATTCTGATTTCAGAATTTGGTTAACCTGTTCTAAAGTTTTTGCTGCTTGGCGACTCAACCCCAATGCTTGTAAAGCTTTGGCTTGGTTAAGTGAACTGCCAATCAATCCTGCTTGATTGCCAGCTTTAGCGTAGGTAGCACTCGCTTGCTTCCAGGTGGAGAGAGCCTCTTCTAATCTTCCCTTTGCCCATTCCAAGCTGCCTTGAGTATTTAGGGCTTTAGCCAAAATTTCCCAGTAGCTCAGTGAGGGAGCTGAATTCTCTAGATTTTTCAGCAGATTAAGGCTTGTAGTGCTTGCGCCTTGAGCGTCCTCCCACTGCCCTAGCTCTTGATAAGCCAAAGAAAGATTACTCAGCGCTAGCGCTCTTTTGAGGTTATCTGCTTGTTGAGCAAAGGCTGAAGCTGCCCGATGCCAAACTGTTGCGGCTTCAGAAAACTTTTGAGCTTCGTAGAGTTCTATACCCTGTTGCAGTAACAATTGGGCATTTGTAGTCTGAGTCTTTGTTGAGGAAACAACTTCCACTTGTTGAGCAGACAGAACAGGAACACCAATAGTTGTTGTGAACGCCAAAACTGCCAGCAGTGTTAGTTTCAGAATCCTTCGGGACACTGCTTTGAAAAAGCTTGAAACAACTTTGCTTTTCATTTCACTCAAATACTTGCAACTATTCACTGTTTTTTTTAGCTAACGCCAGCTACAAAGGTTTTCTGATGTGGTATTGGGAATCTGAGCGACGAGTTCCAGATTCCCATTTTTATTAATCATCCACCCTTGGGCTTCCACAATTGATTTTGAACTTCCACGAACATCAACTGAATTGTCGGCTAATTGTCTTGGCAGTTGCACATCTTTCCAAACCTCGTTGCTGTCGAGAGCTTCATAAGGATTGGGTGGCAAACCACCGCGTCCAGTGTTGATAAAACGACTCGTTGACTTTTGATAACTAGCTTGACAGCCCTGTATCGGTTCGGGAACTCCGAGTTCGCTTGCTAATTCAACCAAACCTTGACTGGGATCAACATCCGGCGTATTAATGTTCACGTTGCCATTGATGCCGAACTGAGAACTGACAGTGATATCACTGTGTGGAGTTGGTTGAGGGCGAAACCCAATTCCAAATAGACCTTGGGTAGTAATGTTAATATTTCCTCCTATCCCCTCATAGGCATTGGCACTGATATCGCTGTTTTCCTTAGGAACTGCAATGATGAATTTGGCATCGATATCAATATTGCCGCCATCCCCACCTGCCTCTGCTGTGCCTGCTGTGGCGGAGATTTGACTGTTATGACGCAGCAACAATAAGTCTGTTTCTTTTATGGTAATGTCACCACCATTTCCAGAGGTAGTACTTGCACTGATTAAACCTTTGTTATCAAGCCGAATCTTATCTGCTGTAATCTTCAAAATACCAGCATTTCCAGTACCTGTACTTATAACTCGCAATGCGCCATCATTGCGAAGAACTATGCTATCTGCGTTGACAGTTACATTTCCCGCACTTCCTGTGCTATCTTGCTCAGTATTACTACCAATCTCTGCAAAGTCTTGAATCAACAAAGACTGTGCAGTGACGTTAATTTGCCCAGCGTTCCCTGCATTTGATGAATTAGTTTTTATACCTGCGTAATTTTGAATCGTTAAGGAGCCTGTATCAATCTTAATTTCTCCACCATTACCTTTACTACTTGGCTCACTCGTGTTACTTGAGATACCTACTAGTTCTTCCAGTAGTAAAGAATTTGCAGTAATGTTTATTTTTCCAGCATTCCCTGTGCCTGAAGTATTACTAACCACACCAGATTGTTTGCGAATTACAAAATCTTTGACATTGATGTCGATTGCTCCACCATTACCTGAACTGCGTGGATGCGTACCCGTATTCACCCCCGATCTTGTTTCAATCAACAAAGAATTTGCAGTGATGTTAATTGTTCCGCCATCGCCACCTGCCTGGGCTGTGCCGGCTGTGGCTGAGATTTTACTGTTATTGCGCAACAAAATATTATCTGCCGTAATCTGCAAAATACCAGCATTTCCAGTACCAGTACTCATAACTCGTAGTGCGCCATCATTGTGAAGAACTATGCTATTTGCGTTGACAGTTACATTTCCCGCACTTCCTGTGCTACTTTGCTCAGTATTACTACTAATCTCTGCAAAGTCTTGAATCAACAATGACTGTGCGGTGACGTTAACTTGCCCAGCGTTCCCTGTATTTGATGAATTAGTTTTTATACCTGCGTACTTTTGAACCGTTAAGGAGCCTGTATCAATCTTAATCTCACCGCCATTACCTTTACTACTTTGCCCAGTCGTCTTACTACTGATTTCTGCAAAGTCTTGAACAAGTAAAGAATTTGCAGTAATGCTGATTTTTCCAGCATTTCCTCGACCTCGAGAGTTTGTATTAATACTAGATGATTTTTTGACTGTCAAAGAGTCTGTCTTAATATCTATTTCTCCACCGTCACCCATGCTGCCTTGTTTCGCAATACTCTCGATCCCCGCTTGTTCTTCTAGTAATAAAGAATTTGCAGTAATGCTGATTTTTCCAGCATTCCCTGTGTCTGAAGTATTGCTAGCCAAACCAGATTTTTTGCGGATTACAAAAGAATCTTTGACATTAATGTTGATTTCCCCGGCGTTACCTTTTTCTTCAGAAAGAGTAGCCATACCACTTCCCTGTTCAATTAGTAGAGAATTAGCTCTAAGGTTTATACGTCCGGCATTGCCTTCGCTATAAGTATTGCTACCTAACCCGCTCTGATTTTTAAAAATAATAGAATCTGCTTCAAGAGCAATTTCTCCACCTTTGCCTATTCCTGTTGTATGGTTACGCGGGGAGCTTTGGTTCTCAAGTAATATGTATCTATTAGCAAAAAGCTGAATTAGTCCAGCTTCCCCGGAATCGAAAGTGTAATTACTGATATTGGACTGATTAAGAGATATTGAATCTCCTATAATGGTAGTCCCTCCCCCTTTGCCAGCGCCAACTGTATCACCCAATAATAATGACTCTTGAGTGAGAGTAATATCCCTACCCACAAGGACGATAGAACCACCACCCTTTCCTGTGGTATTTACCAATGGTTTTCCAGAAAACTGGATATTTTCAAAATTGGTAATGTCTTGATAATTCAGCTTCCAACCTTCTGGTACTGGAACGAGATTCACACTACCGCTACCACCAACACTACCGATTTCAATACGTCCCTGTGGAGCCTTGAGAATACCACCTTCAAAGGACACCTTACCTCCCAGCAGTGCTAATGTTTTACCTTCTTGAACCTCCAAGCCTGTGACACTACTATCGTCAACAGCGTTACGGGGTTCTTTTGTAATCAACTCAAGTGGAATATTATGCCCTGTTCCAGTCACTTTAATTTCCCCTGGATTGTTATCCATATCCAACCCCACGGGCGCGGTTATCGTTAACAAGGGTGCTGACTCAGGATTAGTCGCACTAAACTCATAACCATCTTTAAACTTTAAGCTGCTAGCAGTACTGGCAACGAATGAACCACCAACATCCAACCTTGCATTCTGACCGAAGACAATGCCATTCGGATTGATCAAAAACAGGTTGGCTGTGCCGTTGGCTTTAATTAACCCATCAATATCAGAGATTGACCCGCCTGTCACTCTAGTTAAGATATTTTGAATATTTGGAGAATTTTGAAAAAAAGCTGTAGAGCCAGTCGGTACAGAAAAATTGTTAAAACTATGAAACAGATTACTACCTGCCGAGGTTCCACCTGTGATATTGAAGATATTGTCTTCTAAGTTGACGTTGGAATTATGTGGAAGTGTGGTGTCCGGTGTAATTTGAGCTTGGGTTCTATTTGCGCTAAAGATCATCGTGCTAATAATAGCAATCCCCAATAACCAGTCTTGATGCATAGACACCCTGGACATAGCGCTCTCCTAGCCAAAGGAAATTAGGCAAAAAGTCTTCATTAGGCATATACATACCATTTAAATCAATTTACGCACTTTGCTCAAAGTTTCTTAACTACTCCCTTCCCGCTATCAAATTATCTATCTCTTCCTTTGTATCCTTCGTGTCCTTTGCGGCTCGTTAAAAAGATTTAGGTATTCTTTGAGCGGAAAGGGAGTATTACAATTACGCACAGTTTGTTGAGCAGACAGAACAGGAACACTAATAGTTGTTGTGAACGCCAAAACTGCCAGCAGTGTTTGGACTTACGCACTCAGATCCCCCAACCCCCTCCCGGGGGCTTTAGACTTTCCCCCTTTTTAAGGGGGGCTAGGGGGGATCAGGGTTTCAGGCTTCAGTGCGTAAGTCCTAAGTGTTAGTTTCAGAATCCTTCGGGACACTGCTTTGAAAAAGCTTGAAACAACTTTGCTTTTCATTTCACTCAAATACTTGCAACTATTCACTGTTTTTTTTAGCTAACGCCAGCTACAAAGGTTTTCTGATGTGGTATTGGGAATCTGAGCGACGAGTTCCAGATTCCCATTTTTATTAATCATCCACCCTTGGGCTTCCACAATTGATTTTGAACTTCCACGAACATCAACTGAATTGTCGGCTAATTGTCTTGGCAGTTGCACATCTTTCCAAACCTCGTTGCTGTCGAGAGCTTCATAAGGATTGGGTGGCAAACCACCGCGTCCAGTGTTGATAAAACGACTCGTTGACTTTTGATAACTAGCTTGACAGCCCTGTATCGGTTCGGGAACTCCGAGTTCGCTTGCTAATTCAACCAAACCTTGACTGGGATCAACATCCGGCGTATTAATGTTCACGTTGCCATTGATGCCGAATCGAGAACTGACAGTGATATCACTGTGTGGAGTTGGTTGAGGGCGAAACCTAATCCCAAACAGACCTTGAGTAGTGATGTTGATATTTCCTCCTCTTCCCTCATAGGCATTGGCACTGATATCACTGTTTTCTTCAGGAACTGCAATGATGAATTTGGCATCGATATCAATATTGCCGCCATCGCCACCTGCCCCTGCTATGCCTGCTGTGGCGGAGATTTGGCTGTTATGACGCAGCAACAATAAGTCTGTTTCTTTTATGGTAATGTCACCACCATTTCCAGAGATAGTACTTGCACTGATTAGACTTTGGTTATCAAGTCGAATCTTAGGAGCCGTAATCTTCAAAATACCAGCATTTCCAGTACCACTACTTTCAACCCACAATTTGCCTTCATTGCGAAGAACTATGCTATTTGCGTTGACAGTTAAGTTTCCCGCACTTCCTGTGCTACCAAGCTCAGTATTACTTTCGATTCCTGCCTTGTTTTGAATCTGCAATGACTGTGCGTTGACGCTAATTTGCCCAGCGTTCCCTGCATTTGAAGAATTAGTTATTATACCTGCTCCATTTTGAATCGTTAAGGAGCCTGTATCAACCTTAATTTCTCCGCCATTACCATTACGACTTTGCCCCATCGTCTTACTTTCGATTCCTGACAATTGTTGAACAAGCAGAAAATTTGCACTAATGCTGATTTTTCCAGCGTTACCTGCATTTGAAGAATTAGTTTTTATACCTGCTCCATTTTGAACCGTTAAGGAGCCTGTATCAATCTTAATCTCACCGCCATTACCTTTACTACTTTGCCCCGTCGTCTTACTACTGATTTCTGCATTGTCTTGAACAAGCAGAGAATTTGCACTAATGCTGATTTTTCCAGCATTCCCTGCATTTGAAGAATTAGTTTTTATACCTGCTCCATTTTGAATCGTTAAGGAGCCTGTATCAATCTTAATTTCTCCGCCATTACCATTACTACTTTGCCCCGTCGTGTTACTGTCGATTTGTGTTTTGTTTTGAACAAGCAGAGAATTTGCATTAATGCTGATTTTTCCAGCATTTCCTCCACCATTAGAGGTTGTATTTATACCTGCGTTGCTTTGAACTGTCAAAGAGCCTGCTTTAATATCTATCTCTATCTCTCCACCGTTACCTGTGCTATTTTTTTGTGCAACACTACTGATCCCCCCCTCTTCCAGTAGTAAAGAATTTGCAGTAATGCTGATTTTTCCAGCATTCCCTGTGCCTGAAGTATTGCTACTCACACCAGATTTTTTGCGGATTACAAAAGAATCTTTGACATGAATGTTAATTTCCCCACCCTTACCTGAGCTACCTGGTTCAGTACCCGTACTCAACCCCGAATTTTTTTCTTCAATCAAGAAATAATTTGCAATAATGTTAATTTTTCCGGCATCACCTACATTGTAGGCTTTATTCCCCAACCCTCCTTTTAAGACAAAATTACCATCTACAGAGATGTTGATTTCCCCAGCGTTACCTTTTCCTTTAGAAACAGTACCCATACCACTTTGTTCAATTAGTAGAGAGTTAGCTTTAAGGTTTATACGTCCGGCATCTCCTTCACTATAAGTATTGCTATTTACCTCACTATTGTTTTTGAAAACAATAGAATCTGCTTCAAGAGTAATTTCTCCGGCTTTTCCTATTCCTGTTGTATCGTTTTTAATGCTAGTCTCTCCTCCTTTGCCAGCGCCAACTGTTTCACCCAGTAGAAATGACTCTTCAGCCAGAGTAATATCCCTACCCACAAGGGCGATAGAACCACCACCCTTTCCCGAAGTACTAACGAACGACTTTTGAGAAAACTGGATATTTTCAAAATTGGTAATGCCTTGATAATTCAGCTTCCAACCTTCTGGTACTGGAACGAGATTCACAGTGCCACTACCACCAACACTACCGATTTCAATACGTCCCTGTGGGGCCTTGAGAATACCACCTTCAAGGGACACCTTACCTCCTAATAGTGCTAATGTTTTACCTTCTTGAACCGATAATCCCGTTACGCTACTGTCGTCAACAGCGTTACGGGGGTCTTTTGCAAAATACCCAAGTGGAATCTTATGCCCTGTTCCAGTCACTTTAATTTCCCCTGGATTGTTATCCATACCCAACCCCACGGGCGCGGTTATCGTTAATAGGGGTGCTGACTGAGGATTAGTCGCACTAAACTCATAACCATCTTTAAACTTTAAGCTGCTAGCAGTACTGGCAACGAATGAACCACCAACATCCAACCTTGCATTCTGACCGAAGACAATGCCATTCGGATTGATCAAAAACAGGTTGGCTGTGCCGTTGGCTTTAATTAACCCATCAATATCAGAGATTGACCCGCCTGTCACTCTAGTTAAGATATTTTGAATATTTGGAGAATTTTGAAAAAAAGCTGTAGAGCCAGTCGGTACAGAAAAATTGTTAAAACTATGAAACAGATTACTACCTGCCGAGGTTCCACCTGTGATATTGAAGATATTGTCTTCTAAGTTGACGTTGGAATTATGTGGAAGTGTGGTGTCCGGTGTAATTTGAGCTTGGGTTCTATTTGCGCTAAAGATCATCGTGCTAATAATAGCAATCCCCAATAACCAGTCTTGATGCATAGACACCCTGGACATAGCGCTCTCCTAGCCAAAGGAAATTAGGCAAAAAGTCTTCATTAGGTATATACATACCATTTAAAACAACTTACGCACTTTGCTCAAAGTTTCTTAACTATTGCCATGAGGCGCTGTACAAATTAACCATAGTCTGTGTAATAAATTTGTTTTTCAGGCATTGTTGGATAATCTTAAAAGAGTCGCTGTATCCCACATTTTACAAGTGCGATCGCCTCCTCCAGGCGCGCTACGCGTGAGCCGCAAAATACCGTATTTTTGAAGTTAATGTATCCCTACTGTTGTGACACACTTAAAATAATAAATTAGAAGTATTTGATGAGGATGTTGGGTCTAATGCTTCCACCCAACCTACAAAATTGTTGCACCGTTTTAGCTGTGTCACACTATTTAGATCAGTTTGATGTTTTATTTGGTTGAGTATGCTGGTACACAAAGACGAGATTACTATTCGTCTAATGCAAGACAATATGCAAGATTATCAGTTAATGGCAAAATGGTTGACTGATGAGAAGGTCTTAGAATTTTATGAGGGTAGAGATAATCCTTTCCCTTTAGCCAGAATTGTAGAAACTTACAAGCCGATGGTGATGGGAGAAGATCCGGTAATTCCTTGCTTAGTCTACTATCATAATACTCCTATTGGTTATTTACAGTATTTTTTGCTAAATAATTTATCAGAAACCGACAGACAAATGTATTGCTTAGAAAAAACGAATAATGTTTATGGAATTGATTTATTTATAGGTGAAACCAACTATTGGCAAAAGGGAATTGGCACAAAAATGCTGTCAGCATTTGTCAATTATCTTTTTGAAGTATTGCGAGCTGATAAGATTGTCATCGACCCGCATGTTGATAATATTCGCGCTATCCGCTGCTATGAAAAATGTGGTTTTGTGAAAGTGAAGCTGCTGCCTGCACATGAACTGCATGAAGGGAAGTACCCAGATTCCTGGCTTATGGCAATAGAACCAAAGAAATCATTACACTGAAACTAGTCGCCCTGCTGGGATTGATAGTCCCTTAGAAACGATGACTCAAAGAACTGCTAGAATTTGTATCCTTGGTGGAGGCTTTGGTGGTCTCTACACTGCCTTGCGCTTGAGCCAGTTACCTTGGGAATCTACACAAAAACCCGAAATTGTTTTGGTAGATCAAGGCGATCGCTTCTTATTTTCCCCGTTCCTCTACGAATTACTCACTGGCGAACTCCAAACTTGGGAAATTGCCCCACCATTTGCCGAACTTTTACAAGGCACAGGTGTACGTTTTTACCAAGCTGTTGTGTCTGGCATTGACATAGAGCAGCAACGGGTACACTTACAAGATGGGCCAGAAATCTCCTACGACCGATTGGTTTTGGCACTAGGTGGAGAAACACCATTAGATTTAGCTCCTGGTGCTACATCTTACGCTTACCCATTTCGTACCATCACTGATGCTTATCGCTTAGAAGAACGCCTGCGAGTTCTGGAAGAATCTGATGCTGACAAAATTCGTGTAGCAATTGTTGGGGCTGGTTATAGCGGTGTCGAGTTAGCTTGTAAGTTAGCAGACAGGTTAGGAGAAAGAGGACGCTTTCGCTTAGTAGAAATTAGTGACCAGATTTTGCGAACTTCCCCAGAGTTTAACCGTGAAGCTGCGAAAAAAGCTTTGGATGCACGTGGGGTATTTATTGATTTAGAAACAAAAGTTGAATCTATTGGGCAAGATACTATCTCTTTAGAATATAAAAATCAGGTAGACACAATTCCCGTAGATTTGGTAATTTGGACTGTAGGAACACGAGTAAGTCCTGTAGTCAAATCACTACCTATCAAGCAAAACCAGCGTGGTCAAATTACCACTACATCGACTCTGCAAGTTCTTGACCATCCAGAAGTTTTCGCTTTGGGAGATTTAGCAGACTGTATTGATGCCCAAGGTCAACAAGTCCCCGCTACTGCACAGGCTGCTTTTCAACAAGCTGATTACACCGCTTGGAATATTTGGGCATCTTTAACTAATCGCCCCTTACTTCCTTTCCAATACCAAAAATTAGGAGAAATGTTAACCCTGGGAGTAGATAATGCTACCCTCACTGGTTTAGGCATCAAACTAGAAGGCCCCTTGGCATACGTCGCCCGCCGTCTTGCCTATCTGTATCGATTGCCAACTTTAGATCATCAGCTTAGAGTTGGTTTTAATTGGCTAGTACGTCCTATTATAGAAACGCTTTCTCAGTAGCAGATAGTGCGGTGTGTAAATATCTCAGCGCCCTAAAGTTCTATAAGCCAAAATCTCAGATCAAGGATTCAAAACCATAACAATTTGATGGAACGACCGAAAGTTATTTTTTTAGATGCTGTAGGCACACTCATCGGGGTCAAAGGCAGTGTAGGCGAAGTTTATAGTCAAATAGCCGAAGAATTTGGCGTAAAAGTTTCCGCTGATACGTTGAATACAACATTTATCCAAAGCTTTAAAACAGCACCACCACCGATATTTCCAGATACAGATTCACAAGAAATTCCCCAACGTGAGTTTGATTGGTGGCGAATAATTGCCTTAAACACTTTTGAAAGCGCAGGTGTTCTCAAGCAATTTTCAGACTTTTCTGCTTTTTTTAGCGAACTCTATATTCACTTTGGAACTGCTCAACCGTGGTTTGTTTATCCCGATGTTTTACCTGCTTTGATTTCCTGGCGGCGGTTGGGAATTCAATTAGGAGTGGTGTCTAATTTCGATTCTCGAATTTACTCAGTATTGCAAAGTTTGGGACTGAGAGACTTTTTTAAATCTATCACCATTTCTACCCAAGCACGTGCAGCTAAACCCGATCCGCAAATTTTTGCCGTTGCTTTGGAAAAACATGAATGTTCACCTGAAGCAGCATGGCACATTGGTGACAGCCTAGAAGACGACTATAACGGTGCTAAAGCTGCTGGGTTGAGAGGTATTTTGATCAACCGCGAGCAAAATTCCACACTCAACATTGAAATGGCTGTTGAGCGTTCGGGAGTATAACCAAATAATTACTAAGTAAGTCGGTGGAAATAAACATAACTGTGTTAGGAAACTTAAATCTACCTAAAACTGTTAGTAATGACAAAGGAAAAATGACGATTTTCACTAGTTAGCTTATTTGTACCGACCTACTTATTTGAATTGTCTTATTTAGGGGGCTTGATATCATTCTCCTTTGTTTCTTCTATTTCCAGCAATTCCCACATGAGGATGGCTAACTCAATCGCAATTCCTGAACCAGGGATAAACAAATCAGCAATTACGGGAATCAGAAAGAACAAAACTGCCATCAGCTTCTTATTTTTCATTGCTTTGCCTCAAACTCTGAAGCAAAGGTAAATTTGGGGTATTACGTGGAAGCAAAAGGCGCGTCTGTTGGCTGTAATGCGTCAATCTGCCGAGATTTGAGTTTGGGGATGCTAGATTGAGTTTGGGGAATCCCTAAACTTTGTCGCAAATTTGGGCAAGAATAAGCGATGGCGCGTGTTAGCTATGGTGATGATGTCGAAGCGCGGGTAAGGAGGCTGTTAGAAAGGTTTTTGGCTTATGCCAATGATGAGTTAGAAGACAGTGAACTTTATAAAATTGTCCTCAACTGGGAAACGCCACAGCAATTAATAGTGAGGACACAGCTCAGAGTCTTGGCGGAACTTAGCGGTTTAAATAAAGAACAAGTCAGAGACTCACTAAATGCGCTTAAGGATTTTTTGAAAATTCTCGAAGATTTGCGCGAACACAAACGAGGTTCGGAGAATTGGCACTTTCGCCTGAAGCTTTGGCATGATAAAGGCGATAAAGACGGGAATTTGCAAAAATTTGATGCCGAATGGCAACGCCGTAGAGAAGAATTACCCGGTGTGCAGTGTGCGGAAGGTAGAAAAGCTAAACTCACGCCTACCCGTTACGAAAATATTCCCTTGAGTGGGGTGGTGGAGTTTGTCGGGCGTGAAAGAGAATTGCAAAACCTCCATCAGTTGTTGCAGGAAAATCAACAGGTAGCAATTGCAGCTATTGCTGGGATGGGTGGAGTCGGAAAAACAGAACTAGCTTTGCAATACGCCCATTCGCACCGCGTCACTTATCAAGGCGGAATTTGCTGGTTGTCTGCATTACAGGATGTGGGGGTGCAACTGGTGCAGTTTGCTCGTAATCAGCTGCAATTAAATCCTCCAGATGATTTAGATTTAGTTGGGAGAGTCCAATACTGTCTAACAAAATGGCATGAGGGTGAGGTTTTACTGGTAATTGATAACGTTACTAACTATAGAGAAGAAGTCCGGTGTTATTTAGAGTCTGTTCCTTCCCGGTTTAAGCAGTTAATTACCACGCGGGAAAAATTACAGCCGCCAATAGTGCGATTAGATTTAGATGTGCTGACACCACTAGCGGCAATGCAGTTATTAAAATCCATAATTGGTAGAGAACGACTGCGACGTGAACACTTAGTTGCAGAAAAACTTTGTAAGTGGCTAGGATATTTGCCCTTGGGTTTGGAATTAGTCGGGCGTTATTTATTAGGTGATGAGGAATTATCCCTAGCAGAAATGCTGCAAGACTTGGAAAAAGAGCGTTTGAAAAATCCTGCTTTAGATGAAGCTCAAGCAGAAATGACTGCTAAATTGGGTGTCGCTGCTGCTTTTGAGTTGAGTTGGCGACGGTTGCGAGAAAATGCTCAATGTTTAGGCTGTCTTCTGAGTTTATTTGCCCTAGCTCCGATTCCTTGGGAGTTGGTGGAGCGTATAACAATAAATAATGAGGCTCAAAACTGGAAAAAAGCTAGACGTGAGTTGTTACAGTTACATCTACTCCAGCCTAAAGGTGAGGGAATTTATCAACTACATCCCCTGCTGCGGGAGTTTTTTCAAAGTAAGCTTACAGGATTAGAACAGGCAGAGGAATTTAAGCGTTCTTTTTGCGGGGTAATGATAGCAGTTGCTAAATATATTCCTCAAACTCCCACACTTGAGCAAATTAAGGATTTCGCCCCAGCAATACCTCACTTGGCTGGAGTAGCGAACAATCTTATTCAGCATGTTAGCCATGAAGATTTGATTTGGCCATTCATTGGTAATGCTCGATTTTATGAAGGTCAAGGATTTTATAACAAAGCAGCACCTTGGCTTGAGCAGTGTCTAGAAATCACTGAAAAACGCTTTGGAGAAGAACATCCTGATATTGCCACTAGCCGCAACAACTTAGCATATCTCTACGAATCCCAAGGGAGATACAGCGAAGCAGAACTCTTATATATCCAAGCTTTAGATATTCTTGAGCAACGGTTAGGGGCAAATCATCCTAATACTATGGTTGTGCGTGAAAATTTAGCACATTTACGCGATCGCCTAACATCACAACAGCAAAATCCAAGTTCCTAACTTCATCATTCAAGCTTTTATCTCCAAGTTTCGTGTTCCGAACACGACAGTTCGAGTTCTGAACTCCAAGTTTCGTGTTCCGAACACGACAGTTCGAGTTTTGAACTCCAAGTTTCGTGTTCCAAGTGAGAATGTTTGTGTTCCAAACGAGAATATTCCTGTTCCAAGTGAGAACGTTCCTGTTCTGAGGTGGAATGATGGTGTTGTGAAGGCGATCGCTCTTGTTCAGATGATAAAATCAGATGCGATCGCTTAAAAGTGTCATTGTACAAAGTGCAATTAGCTTGTTTTGATAGAGGCGATCGCTGGCTGAGAAAAAATCAGCTACGAGAAATCATGGAATTACATCCACCAACACCTTATGTTAATTACATACACTGCAAAATATACAAAAACTAATAGTGGATATATGGGACAACTCATTGAATGGCAAGAAGTCATTACCGAGGGAGAAACCATAGAAGAATGCAGAGCTATGTTACAAGACGCAACCAGAGAAATGATTCTCGCTTATCGTCAACAAAATAAAGAAATTCCTATAGGTAATTCTTTACTCGAACAAATTCCTATAGAGGTTTGAGTGTGTCAGTCAAGCGTAAAGATTTAATTAAATACTTAGAAAAAAATGGATTTTATTTGTTAAGAGAAGGCGGAAATCATTCCATCCATACTAATGATATAAAAACTATTCCCGTAAAAAGGCATCGTACCATTGATCGCATTACTGCCAATGAAATTTGCAAGCAAGCAGGCTTGTTACCTAACTTTTAAAAACCATTAACCCTAATTTCTTATCTGAACATAAATTATTCGTAAGGGCACAACACCAGTTGTGCCCTTACCCATCTGTTGCATTCTTTTTTCAAACTGGTATAACTTGATTAAATCCTCCGAATTTATTCGTGGGTTTCCTTGTGCCCTCTGCCCTTGTACTTCTGCCTTCTTACTGTAATTAATTATTAACAGGTAAAACTAGTACTTCTTCGCCTGGAAAAATTAATGTTTTTCCCACTGGTATCATAGCTATGGCATTAGTTTGAGCTAAATTAATTAAATTACCAGAACTATCATTACCACAAGCTTTGTGAAATTTATAAGCTTTGTCAATTAAATGTAATCGACCCCAAACGTAAGTTTCACGCTTGCCATTTGCTCGCAATTCATCCTGCGATCGCACTTTGATAAATGATGCTTCCCAACCGCCAGCAACTCCAGAAAGTTTTTTAATTGCCGAATGCACAAACCGCCAGTACGTCACCAATACAGATGCAGGGTTTCCTGGTAAACCGAAGTACACAACAGGACGTGTAGCGTTAGGAAATGTGGCAACAGTCAAGGGTTTGCCTGGTCTCATCGCCACAGCGCGGATGTGAATTGTGGCTCCTAGTGATTCTAGAATTTGCTCAATGTAGTCATAATCTCCTACCGAAACCCCACCAGAAGAGAGGACTATATCAGCATTAGCGATGGCGTGGGCGATCGCTTCTTGAAGGGCGATCGGCTCATCCTTAACAATGCCTAACATTAAAGGTTCTGCCCCACTCTGCTTCACTAAAGCTGCCAGAGCATACTGATTAGAATCTACTATTTGTCCTGCTTCTAGCGGTTTATCAGGAGTTACTAATTCATTGCCAGTTGATAAAATCGCTACACGCGGCCGGCGGTAAACGCTGACTTGAGGGCACTGTGCCGCTGCTAACACAGCAATTTCCTGAGCATTTAATTTAATTCTTGCTGGTAGTAATTGTGTCCCAGCTTGGTAGAAAGATGCTTTGTATCTGACAAATTCTTGCGGTTTTGGCGCAGCCAAGATGCAGACGCGGTTATCCTCTCGGTATGTCATTTCCTGCATGACTACAGTATCCGCGCCTTGTGGCATCAGTGCGCCTGTAAAAATCCGTGCTGCTTGTCCCTGTTGAATTGTATACTCAGGCTGATATCCTGCGGGAATCTCCTCGACAATTTCTAAAACAGTTGGCTGTTCAGTACTAGCGTGCTGCACATCTTCGTAACGAACTGCATAGCCATCCATGGCCGAATTATCCCAATGGGGAAAGTCTAGGTTACTGGTGATAGGTGTTGCCAGAATCCGACCAACTGCTGCTAACAAATCTACAACTTCTAGGTCATGTCGATTATCTAACGGTTGCAGCAAATTTAAAATAATTGCTTCTGTATCGCTGACTGACAGCATCGCGATCGCCTCCTGTTTTGTAATCATCAATTTAATGAATAAATATCAGCTAATTTGCTCTGTTAAAATTTACACTACAGATATTACTTTTGATAATTTTCACCAACCGCTTTCTTTTGCTTCTGGCAAGTTTGAAACAGGCTAATTCTGTATCTGTATTCTTAATTAGCTTGTTTTCGTGCTTTGAAAGCGCAGTCAGTACCTAAACCATCACTTTAATATTAAACATAGCGGCAATAATTAACTTCCCAAATCCTCAATAAAAACACCTATTTTTTGTATGACTATCGAACGAGTACGCCAAAAGCACTATCCCAAGGCTGAGATTGGGCGACGCGGTATGGCATTGGGGTTAGATTTCCTTGGTGTCTGGTTAGTCAGTTCGCTCTTAGGAAGCAACAATTTAGGTATTCAAGTGATTCAGATTTTAGTATTTGCGATCGCTTGGCTAGTTTTGCGGGTACTAGTGGTATACAACAATCAAGGACAGAGTTTAGGGCGATGGGCATTTGATCTCAAGGTGCTAGAAGTTGAAGATGGACAAGTAATGGGGAGAATTCCAGTCTTGCTGGCACTGTTAAAGCGAGAAGCAATCATTGGTGTGGGCGCGCTTTTCGTGTCAATTGCTTTAGGCAACATTACTGCCAATCCCACTGCTATACTGCTAGTACTTCCCCTGGCTATCGACTGCGGTGCAGCCTTTTATGATACCCAGATGCGTCAAGCTTTGCATGACCGCTATGCTGGAACTATCATAGTTTCGTCGCGTCGTGGTTATTCGCTCGATATAAAATTCAAGCGAATACTTGAAAATATCAGACAGAATATGAGAAGATAGTCATTTGTGTTAATTCTCTCCAGGCTTTACGGTTTGTAAGATTATGGCTAAGAGTAAAGGTGTCCGCATAATAGTGACACTAGAATGTACCGAATGTCGCACTAACGCTAACAAGCGCACTCCTGGTGTTTCGCGGTATACCACTACGAAGAATCGGCGCAACACCACTAACCGATTAGAACTGAAAAAGTTCTGCTCTCATTGCAATACACATACAGTCCACAAGGAAATTAAGTAAAGATGAGTTACTACCGTCGTCGTCTGTCTCCGATTAAGCCGGGAGAACCAATCGATTATAAAGACGTTGATTTGTTGCGTAAGTTTGTCACCGAGCGGGGTAAAATACTGCCACGTCGAATCACTGGGCTGACATCTCAGCAACAGCGAGAGTTGACATTAGCAATTAAACGTGCGCGAATTGTGGCTTTGTTGCCGTTCATCAATGCCGAAGGCTAAATCATTTTTGGATTTTGCAGAAAGTTAAGCTAGTTGCTTGTCGAGAGAAGTCTGTAGACGCTTCTGGGCTTCCCGTAGGGTGCGGAGGCTTCCTCCGTACAAGCAAAGCGGGTTGCCCTAGACATCAAAACTTCGGAAGTATCGATCAAGTCATGTGGAGTAGTCTGTCAGAAAAGGTAGCAAGTAGCATCGGTTTATAGACCTAGCAAACTTCTCTTAAGAATCTTGAATGCTCTCAAGAAGCTAAGTTGACGTTATATATAGCTGCAACTTTTCTGAGTCCACAAACTAAAATCTCAGTAAATCAGTGTAGAATCGTTTTTTACATCTAAGAAATTAGAAAATTTTGGATTGAGTAGTCATTATTTAATTCAAAAACTAAAATTTATTCGTTAACCTAATTAATTGCGAGAGTTGTGGAGAAGGGGACGCTAGTTGAATTTAGGGTTCAAGGCGATCGCCGCCTGGGAGTAGTAGATCGTCCAGACGGCAAAACCCGTTGGTTTGTGGTAGATGAACGTGGTCAATCCCACAGCCTCGCGCCTAGACAAATTACTTATACAGTTAATGGACAAACCTACAGGCCCGCTGAAATTGCCAGCTTTTTAGAGCAGGTAAAGCCGTATTTAGATCCATCTAGCTTGGAAGTGGCCTGGGAATTATTGGTTGAGGATGGGGAAACAGTTACCCCACCCGAAATGGCTAATCTGCTGTTTTCGGAATCAGATGCGCCTCATTGTTACGCCGCCTATTGCTTGTTATCAGACGACAAACTCTATTTCAAGCAAAAAGGAGACGCTTATGAAGCCCGAAGCGCAACTCAAGTAGCAGAACGCAAGCACCAGTTAGAAGTAGAGGCACAAAAAGCTAGGGGACAGCAGGAATTTCTGGCTCGCGTAGAACAGGCCCTTGCAGGAGAAGCAGTCGAGTGGCAACGCCACGATCGCCAACGCTTAGAAGCCATAGAAAAATACGCAGCCCTACTTGCGGACGTCGTGCGTATGGGGGTAAATTATGACTCCCTGGCTCGCGCCTATCCTCCCCCAGGCCCAGTATTGGAAACTATGACCATGCTGGGGCGACCCGCAACCCCCCAAGGTGCATTACAACTGTTGGTGGACTTAGGTTGGTGGAGTCCCAATGAAAATTTATTCCTGCGTCGTTCTTCAATTCCAGTCCAGTTTCCTAGCAAGGTATTAGAAGTGGCGCAACAGCGTTTGGATTCCCCACCGTCAGATTTGGACACAAACCGCCTAGATCTGACCCACCTGAAGGTGTACACAATTGATGATGAAAGTACGACTGAGATCGATGATGGTCTAAGTTGGGAATTACTGCCGGATGGACGGGAGCGCCTGTGGGTGCATATTGCTGATCCTACCCGTTTATTAGTGCCAGAAGATGATTTAGACCTGGAAGCCAGGAAGCGGGGTAGTACAGTTTATTTGCCTACGGGAATGATTCCCATGTTCCCGGAGTTGTTGGCAACTGGGCCAATGAGTTTAGTACAGGGAAGAATTTGTTGCGCCCTTAGCTTTGGGATTGTTTTAGATCCAACTGGGAGAGTAGAAGATTATACTATCCATCCCAGCTCAATCAAACCAACTTATCGCCTCACCTACGAAGATGTAGATGAGATGCTGCAATTAGGAGTGCAGGCAGAACCGGAAATTGCAGCGATCGCTATGTGGGCACAGCGGCGTCGAAATTGGCGCTATGCTCAAGGAGCAATCAGCATCAATATGCCGGAAGCAATGATCAAGGTCAAAGGTGACGAGATCAGCATTGATATTTTAGATGATTCCTCATCACGGCAATTGGTAGCAGAAATGATGATTCTGGCTGGTGAAGTTGCAGCTAGATACGGCCAAGCTCATAAAATTCCCCTACCTTTTCGCGGTCAGCCACAGCCAGAATTGCCCCCGGAAGAAGAATTGCTTCAGCTACCAGCAGGCTTCGTCCGCGCCTGTGCCATGCGGCGCTGTATGCCCAAGAGTGAAATGAGCATTACTCCGGTGCGTCATGCTGGGTTAGGTTTGGATACTTATACTCAAGCGACTTCTCCTATCCGCCGTTACAGCGACTTACTCACCCATTTTCAACTTAAAGCCCATTTACGTGGTGAAGTTCTACCTTTCTCAGCAGAACAACTCAAAGAGGTGATGATGACTGTCAGCAGTATCACCCAAGAAGTAACAATGGTAGAACGGCAAACTAATAGATATTATGCTCTAGAGTACTTACGCCGTCATCCAGAGCAAGTTTGGGAGATAACAGTCTTGATGTGGCTGCGGGAAGATAGCAATTTGGCCCTAATTCTGTTAGAAGATTTGGGTTTGCAGTTACCAATGGCTTTTAAACGTTCTGTAAATTTAGGCGAAAACTTATTAGTTAAAGTTAGCCTTGCCGATCCGCAAAAAGATATGATTCAGTTTCAAGAAATAATTTATCAAGAAGCACTCAATTAAATAACTTTAGCTCTCATCATTAAAAATGTTAGAGCTGTAATGTACTCAATTAGTATAAGAACTGAAGAATTACAGGCGATCGCTCTCATTTTTAAGTGAAGAGTCAAAGGCGATCAGTATTTTCAGCTCATATAATATTAGGCGCTATTGAGGCTGCCACTTGAAGGCAAAAAATTCTAAAACCTATGTTTGAGCCTATAGAGCGTTTTTCTAATTAAATTTAATTTGAGATATTCACGGATTTTTGCCGCAACTTCTTGACGACCTTCCATCCCTTGAGAATACAGCTTATGGGCACGTTCAAACCTTTTAAAGAAAGAGGTTTTTAGAATAGCTGATAAAGCAACGTAAGCTGCTTCGTGTACGCCAAGAATCCGACGATGCTGAAAAAAATCTCGAAAGTAATAAATTGTACGTGTCAGGCGTGTATCACTTTCCAAACACACAAGGAGTGGCTCAACAGCTTCTTGGCCTTCAGCAACTAATGCTTGGATAATAGGATGTTGGATCAAGCTGGGATAACAAGGTTGACCCCCTTGGAGGACAAAAACTTCTTCCAAATCTTCAATCAGCGCACTGATGCGTTGCTTCTTATTGGGATACTTATCAAGTCCTGCTGTCAATACTTGTTGGCGTTTGGGCTGTTTTGCGCGTCGCTGCTGATCGGCTAATAGCACAGGGACTTCTTCAAGAAAACTAAAGTAATGTGTTTCACCGCCTCTGTATCGATATAAATTAGGGTACTCAAAACCACGCTGTTTTGCTTCTTCTTCTACAGCATTCCCAATGAGTAAAAGTAAATTTGCACTCAATAGGGCTAGTTTGTCATCTCCATCATCGGGAACTATGAACAAATGTGAAGTTTAGTAAAAAATTTCTAAATTTGCTGGACTTTCCAGTCAACTAGAGAGTTTAGGATAAAGTTGAGGTGAATCTCAACCAAAAATCAGTCACAGCAGAACACTAAACAATTTATGACACTTAAACTCACAGTTCCCAATATGGCTTGTTCAGCTTGTGCAAACACAATTACCAATGCACTTAAAGCAGTCGATGGCAACGCTAATATTGAAGCAGATCCTAAAACTAAGCTTGTGAGTGTAGATACTCAAGCCTCAGAAACAGCAATTAAAGAAGCATTAGCTGCCGCAGGTTATCCAGCTGCTTAATTCTTTACAGCTATGAGTTGAAATACTAATACATAGAGACGTTAAATGTAACATCTCTACAAACTTTCAACTTCAACCTTAAAGGAAGCGGAAGACGTTTAGGGGGGATTCAAATCCCTCCTAACAGAAGTAATTTTTTATCCAGAATTCTCATATTAAAATTTTTCAATTCTTGTATTTATTATTACAAATAATAGTAAATATTAATTATTACTAGAGATTAGTAAAATTTTAAATTAATCTAATTTTGCACTTAGCAAAACTAAAAATTTATTTTACTGAAGTTTTTGAAATTAAACTGACACACTTTCTTTTCAAATTTTACGCAGATGTTTTTTAAATAGTTTTACGGCAAGGGTTTCATCAGCTTAAATTTCAAATCAAAGTATCCAAACAGCTATGATGTTCATTGGAAAATAAATATAAGTTACAAGTTACTTTTATAAGGAAATTGTGAGAGTAACTCTCATTACATTTTTAGGACTGCTGAATTAGGAACTATATAATGAAGCCCTTCACTTTCAGTGAAACCCTAAAAATGAATTTTAACTCGCAGAATGCTAGCTCAACCCGCAAACCGAAAACCTTCAATAACCCAGAGCGTTTTATCGAGGGATGGTATTGGGCAATGCCTTCTCAAAATCTGCGGGTAGGTAAGGTAAAAGCTATTACTTTATTAGGCAGAAAACTAGTAATTTACCGTGGTAAAGATAAAAGAGTAACTACCTTTGATGCCTACTGTCCACATATGGGCGCTCATTTAGCAGAAGGTAAAGTCGAGGGTAATGAACTACGCTGTTTTTTTCACCAATGGAAGTTTGATGATGAAGGTTTCTGTGTTGATATACCCTGTTTAGAGGAACCGCTTCCTATAAAGTTAAAAGCTTGGCCTACTGCTGAGAAATATGGAATGATTTGGATTTGGACTGGAGAAATTCCGTTACAACCTCTGCCATTTATTCCAGAGTTAGAACAAAAAGAATGTGATACCGCCATTGTTTCTCATTTCGTAACTAATTGTCACCCTAACGTAGTGATAATTAATGCGATTGATACGCAACATTTCCATACAGTTCATAAAGTGCCATTAGAACTTATCTTTGAAAAGCAGGAGTTGAATCAAAATGCTATTACTTTCAGTAATACTACACGTGGTCATGAAAGTTCTTTTTTGATTAAGCTCATTCGTCCTTTCTACAAAAATGCGCTTACTTACAGTGTTTGTTATTGGTATGGCAGCACTAGTATAGTGACAATTGGCCCCGATTTTCTTCATTTGCACATTATGTTTAGTTTACGTCTCCTTGAAGGAGGAAAGACTGAAGGACGGACTTTACTAGTGACTAAGAAACGTAAGGGGATTTTTGGCTGGTTATGCAATCGAGTTGTGCTATGGCTAGGTAACATTTTGGGGCAGGAATTTCTCAAGGGTGATGCCAAGATTTTCGAGTCAATTCAGTTTGATTTGAGAACTCCTATCAAAGTAGATCAGCCAATTATGCAGTTTATCAACCATCTTGAAAGACAGACATCTCTGTGTTGGGGAACTTGGCTACAAGCGCGATCGCCCCATGAGGATGAGAGGAGAGATAACCGAGACAAATGGCGAGATGTGCTGAATGACTAATACCAACACTCTGTTATAACTACGCAAAATAAGCTCGCCTAACCTTCAAGATGACTTTGTTGAACGCGGGCTTAATTACTTTAACGCGATGCGACAGCCCTTTTAAATACGCAAATCAGAACTTTAAATAATTTGCGGTTCTATTTGCCTTTTTGTTTTTAATTATTTTTTAGGCTACCATTTACATAAAAAGAAGTGGCAAAGCCACTTCGTAATTCCCAGGTAGAACCTAGAAACGAGTATAACCATTCTAAAAACTCGAAATCGTATAAATCGACACTGATTGACTGTATTTAAATGGTTGAGTGCTTATTCAGTGTTCATTATTGCAGTGCTGACTCAATCTGATCTAGTTCATCGCCAAGATGAGCCAGTTTCGCCTCTTCATCAAGTAGCAGTTGTTCTAATTGAAACTTAAATGCTGTTACAGCCTCAATTGCTAAAGCTTCTCTCATTTGCTTTACCTTTTGGCTGCGGATGTTCCATTCTCCTTGCAGTGCATTTAGTTTCTGCTGCGATCGCCTTTTCTACTCTATATCTTGTGGAGAAGTGCATAGATGCTGCATCGGCTTGTCGCCAGCAGTCCATGTGCGAGGCGCATCTTCAAGATGGAACAAAGCTAGGGAGCGATTGAGTATTTAAGCTTAGATAAAAATCGTTTTGTTAGGAGATTAGCAGGTTGATGTGTTTGTTGCTAGCGATCGCCTTGTTATAACTTGTGAGAAAGTGCGCTGAAACCTCCTTCTGCGGCTAGATGTCATTTATATTATTACCATTTCAGACAAAGCATTACAGAATACCAGCCTCAACCGCTAAATCTGCGCCTATCCGCTGTCAAGTTTTAAGTTTGTATAAATATCAATCGGCTTTTAATTAAGTCTGTAGGTTGAACCTGGGCTTGATCGTAATCATGCGGAATGCGATCGCAAATGGGTATTTTTCAGTTTTGCTAATTGGTTAATCATAAAAGTGAACTCATTTATCGATTTTGCTTTGACGTTTATCGCAAATACGAACTCATTCATAAGTTTTGTTTAAGCGAAAATTGATTTTGCATAAGCATTTGTAAGTTTGATTGAAGCAAAATTTGATTTTGCATAAGCATTTGTAAGTTTGATTGAAGCGTTTATGATAAATGTGTTTGCCTTAAGCAAAACACCCACACTCATGTATGGCTCTAGTTCGTAGAGTTGCACCTGTGTGTAGGTTTTGGGTAGAGTATTTATGTAGATTTGGGCTTCACTCCAAGTGTGTAGCTCAACGGTAACTGATGACTATTCTTCTGGGTTAAGTACAACAGTTATTTCTGCTAACCTAATTCCTAAAGGTTTCCAGTGGGGGTTGCTGGAAGAAAAAGTGCCATCTCCTGATACTGCTTGGTAATCTTTTGGGTAATTCTCGTAAGCATTAGGAGCAGCATCTACCATTAAATAAAGTTTGCCATGATAGCGGGATAATCGGCTTGTATTCAAAAAGATATGACCGCTAAAGTCCCAGCCTAATCCTGCGAGTTGAAAGTTGCCTAATTTCTTGCGTAACTCACTTAAGGAAGTACCTACACTTATACCTTCGGGAGTTTTCCAAGCTGATCCTAGGTTCCGCACATCTAGTGGTTTGGTACGAGTGTTATCACTCCAGACTACTAAAAACGATCGCTCTTTACCCAGGTTTACTTGAGTAGCTGCAAAACTACCCATCCCTTCCGGGCCTGAAATACTTTTATCAACCAAACATGATGCGCCAAACAGCTTAACTAAATCTTGTTTGGTGGTTTTGCGTGTCACAGGGCCGACTCTTTCGCCAGGGATAATTAAATTGTCTGAGAATTTTTTTGCTTGAGCAACGGTAACTGGGCGATTAATTTTTTGGGGTGCTGCAAATACTGGGTATGCTGAGTAACTTAGTAGCACAGCTAACGTAGTTGTAGCGATGCGTTTGATGGGAAATTTCATTGATTCTACGTTTTTTGAGAAATAAAACAGACGCGATCGCTCGCGTCTGTAATAGAGCTAGGAGTGTTCAATGAGCAAATTTTTGCTTTATGCTTCTATCTTCTACAACGTCCCAACTTTCAATTCCCGATACCTATCACAAATAAATTAATTATTTGGCAAAAAATTTTGTCGTAGGCGTAAGCCGATTAATAATCCAATGATTACGAACGCAGTCATGTAGGCTAAACTAATTAACCGTGTTGTTAAAGGTGGTGCGACTCCTTCAACATCTATAATTTTTTGCACCAAAAACGGTGTAAATTGGCGTGTCGCATTTGGTTGGGGAGCAACTTCTACCTCAACTTTGTGGGGTGCGCCATCAAAAAACCCTTGTTCCCAAGTAAATTCACCTGTGGTATTTGGGATACCTTGATGTGCAAAACTCACCCATCCATCTTCAAGCATGGTGGTTTTGATATTGAAGAGTACGTCTTGGGCTGGTTGATTTGTCTTTTGGTCGATAACTTTCACCTGAACACCAGCAGGTTCTCCGACTGTGGCGCTAACAGATCCCAACAATTGCACTTCTAAACCTTGTTGCCGAGCAATACCTGAGTTATCAGAAGATGCTTCGTTTACCGCTGTATGATGATCGTGATGATCGTGTGTATGTGTATGTGAACTTTCAGATTGGGCAATTTCCGCGCTCAGGTTAACAAATAACAGAGCTGCGATCGCTACGACAATTGCCCCACTCAACAATAATCGCACTCTCTGCGGCGCAATTTCTCCTGGTGTTATTTCTTGTCTTCCACCAATTACCCAACCACCGCCTAATCCAACTATCAACAAAACTACGGCGAGAATGCCAAAGTTGCGATATTTTACCGAATTTTCTGCGACTGATAATGTCAGGGTTTGCTGAATAGGAGTAAAAGCATTCGTTACTAGTGGAGTAACATTCACATTTAATTGATAATTACCCCGAATTGGCAACATTTGTTCGAGTTGCAGTTGACCTTTAGGGGCTATTGTCTCTATATCTAATAGCTTGGTTCCCTCTACTATGGGAAAATCTGTCGTAAACCAGGGAGTTTTAGGTGGTGTAAAAATTTTGAGGTTAAATTTAGTATTTTCTAAAGGTTTACCTGCTGAATCTACTGCTTGCAGCGTTAATTTTGCTGGGTATTGAGGCGTACTAGCCCCAGCCTCAAAAGGTAAAATTTGGCTTGTCTGCGGGGGGCTAATTAGTCTCACACTTGCTTGGGGTGACTGCGAAAAGCCGATAAAACTATACAAAACTACACTCAACATACAAATAGTACTGATGAGTGTATAAAGCTTAAATTTAGACATTTTAACTATGGATGTTTACAGTACTAGTAGAGTTAAACAAACATTATTAACCCAGCGTACAACTTTTTAGGCACTGTATTTTTTCCAAAGATGAAGATATTAACCGCTGGCTCATAACGTTAATGATTCCCCCAATCCTAGCAGGATATGGGGGTAAGAAAAAATTTATGAAATGTTTAGTGGCAAGGCACTAACAAAGTGTGGTGACGGGGATTGTGTACGCGATCGTGAATGACTGGGGAAGTAGTAAAATACACAGTCCACAATGTCAAAGCGCACAACGAAACATAAAGCGTCGCTTGTACAGGCTTTGATAAAGTTAAGCTTGCAGCCTTTTGCAACACTGAAGGATGAGTTTGAGTAGTCATCATATACCTCGCATAAATCTAATACATTTAACGCATCGGCAGGAATTCCGGCTAGGGTTAGCTTTAGCAACTACAAATTTGTGAACCTTGAATTCATACTCAAGTTTTCCCCTAACCGTTAGCGGCTGTTTTCCACTAAAACCGATTATTACGCAAATAACACAATATCTTAGTTTTTCTTAGCGTGCCACCTTATATATTTCTGTTCAAGGTTAACTCGATTAAAAAAACTATAGGTATTTAAATTTTTTGATAATAACTTATTTTATATGTAATAAATAATTTGATAACTTTAGTATTCAAGAATACTACTTCAGGAAACTAATGAACAAAAAATTAATACTGAGTTTGCTTTCTAGCTCGGCAATTTTCACTTCTCTGATGTCTACTTTAGCGATGATTAGTCCTGCTCAAGCTGCTCAACGATTAATCCACACGCCAGATGGTCGTTCTTGTATCACTCATCCACATGGGAGTACTAGTTTTGTTTGTATCCGGGGTTCACAGACAGATAAAGTATCTCGTACCCCTACATCAGAAACTATTTCAGTACAGCCCGCCGACAAAAACATTGCAATGCTAGACTTTACTGAAGAAGAAAGTGATGATGCAATTCAATTATTTGGCTGTGACTGCCCATATTGTCTAAATTCTCTCCGGCAGCTGCGCGGTACTGGAAACTTAGTGTACTAAAATTTGTTACTGGTAAATCTATAGTTCAATTGTGCTTAATTTAGCATTAAGGGACATATTTAACTTCGATTAAATATGCCCCTTTTACTTTTCATTAAGTTTATTCAACTACCTCATTTACCGGGAATCTATCAATCAGCTGCATAGCGCGGTAGGCATTGCGCTGTAGTGATTCTGGCAAATTGGGAACGTGAGGTATTTGGGATAACAAATCCAACGTCCGGCGTAAAATTCTGACTACATCACCTTCATCCAAGCTGGTATTTTCACATAATTCTGTCCACTCGATTCCCAACGCCCACTGTTCTACTAAAGCAATTAGTTCAAATTCCAACCATATAGGTAACGCCACATTATAGCGTCGTTGCATTTGGAACATCTGGCGACGAATTCCTCGCAGTTTTGCCAAAGCCTCTGTTACTTGATTACTGAGGTCAAAACGCACTTTACTGTCTGGACGTGGGGTTTCTGTCACTAAAGCTGCTATTGAGGCTGCTAAATGGTGCGGATCTAAATTGTTCAATTCACCACTAGCAAGTACTAAACCCAGCCACAATTCGTTTTCACCCCTAATGGCCGCGGCAACTTGTCCTAATGCTGTTGGTACTAAGTTATCTAAACAGCCAAAGTGTTGCAAAATTTCAATTAGATTGAGAAACTCTTCCCAATGACGTTGAGATTGTTGCTCTACTTGAGCTTGCAACACTTGAAGTTCAGCTTCTAGTTCAACGTAGCGTGCCCTACGTTTAAATATAGCTGAGGCATTGCCTGATTTATATATGGGGTGAGCTTCTAGTTGTTCTTGTACGGCAGTAACACGGCTGAGTTGTTCTGCCACTTCTGGCGGCAGATGTAGAGACTCTCCTGGATCGGGAATTAGTTGGGCAATAGTTGCAGTTTCTTCACTGCCACGGCGTGCCTGTCCTGGTTTAATCGGCAGATCATCTGGTGGCAAAATCTCAGGAGGTACATCAACTCGTGGTAGTTCAGCATACAAATCGACTATATCTTCGGTTGTTGCCACATACCAACGGTTATCTCGTCCCAAGCATACCAAGTAAGTTGTTTCACCAGAACCCGGCGATTTGCCTACTAACACTGCTGTGATTGGTGAAGGCACTGTAATGTGTTTACCTTTGAGGCTCACCAGTGTGCCGGAAACTGCAAAATCCAACATCATCCCTATTTGGGCTTGTCGGTCTTCCTGCGCTTGCTCTTGGAGAGTTTTCAATAACTGGCGTTCTACTTTCAGGCGCTGCCGCAATTTCTCATAAACAGCCACTTCATTTTCATCAATGGCGGCGATTTGCTCTTGCAGTTGAGCTAATTGTGCTTGTAGCTCATTGATTTCATCATAATTGGGTCTTAAATGTAATGTCGCCATGTACTGCCCAAAACTGCGTTCTATTAGTTCCCGTGTTTCCTCCAATGTGTGAGTTTGGAGTAAGTTGAGAACCATGCCGTAGCTGGGCGTAAATTGGCTAACTAAGGGGTCTGGTTTGGATGTTGCTAAGTACGCCGCTTCCTTCGATCCTTCAAAGGGGGTTTGTACTGTTACCACATGACCTTGTAGATCCATCCCTCGGCGACCGGCTCGTCCTGCCATTTGCAGAAATTCGGAAGCATTCAACAGGCGGTGTCCGGTATCAGTACGCTTGGAAAGAGTGGAGATGACGGTTGTGCGGGCGGGCATATTAATTCCCGCAGCTAATGTCTCGGTAGCAAATACGACTTTAATCAGTCCCTGTTGAAATAATTCTTCTACTAGGACTTTCCAAGCAGGTAAAATTCCGGCATGGTGGGCAGCAATGCCTCGGTAGAGGGGGGCGATTTGTCCAGAACGTCCTGCTTCTGGATTGCGAGTTAAAAAGTCATCAATTTGGCGTCGCAATATCTGGGATTCGTCATTATTTACCAGCCATAAATCACCTACCTCCGCGACCGCTTTATCACATCCTCGGCGGCTGAAGATAAAGTAAATCGCCGGTAGCATATCTCGTTGCTGTAGCTGGCTCAAGGTATAAATGATGCCGGGGGCTTCTGGTCTACCGCCTTTGCTCTTGTCTGCTTGTCTCCTTTTGCCCCTATTTGCCAAGCGGGGGTTAATTTTGGTTTTGTTGTCATTTAACAGGGGAAACAGTCCTTTGGGATTACAAAAGTGAAATTCCAAAGGTACAGGACGAAAATCGGAGTAAATCAGGTCTGTTGGGCCGTGAACACGATTTAGCCAATCGGTGAGTTGATCGCTATTGGCAACAGTTGCTGAAAGCGCTACTAGTTGTACTTCACGGGGGCAATAGATGATTGATTCTTCCCAAACAGTTCCCCTTTGGCGATCGTTCATATAGTGGCACTCATCTAGTACCACTGCTTCGACATTGACTAAAGAGGTGCCAACTTGCCCTATGGGTGTGCCATAGAGCATATTGCGGAAGATTTCTGTGGTCATGACCAGAATCGGTGCATCTCTGTTAATAGAGGCATCTCCAGTTAACAGTCCGACGAGATCAAACCCAAATTTCTCTCGGAAGTCACGTAATTTTTGATTCGACAGCGCCTTTAAAGGAGTGGTGTAAAACACTCGTTTCCCTCGCGCCAGGGCGCGATAAATAGCGTATTCTCCCACTAAAGTTTTGCCGGAACCGGTGGGCGCACATACGACTACAGAGCGTCCAGCATTTAGGGACGCGATCGCATCTTTCTGGAATTGATCCAGATCAAAGGGAAATGTTGACTCCAGGTCAAGTTCTGGGGACGGTGCAGGATAATTCACTCAATCACATTTGCAACCAGACTGTTTACTATATTAACGGCTATTTTGTCAACTTCGTTAAGAGATTAGGGATTGGGCATTGGGCATTGGGGATTGAGGAAATTGCCCAGTCCCTTGTGCCCTTGTCCCCAGTCCCCCAATCCCCCGTCCCCCCCAACTCCTATTTTCCCAGTTCTTGCGATCGCTGTGTGGCTGCTTTGACTGCTTCGATTAAAGCTGAACGAAATGCTCCCCGTTCTAGCTGGGCGATACCAGCTATTGTGGTTCCTCCAGGGCTGGTAACGCGGTCTTTAAGTTCTGCTGGATGCATTTTGGTTTCACGCAATAGCTGTGCTGTCCCTAGTACAGTTTGTAAGGCTAACTGGTTGGCAACTGCTCTCGGTAACCCTGCTGCTACTCCCCCATCGGCGAGTGCTTCTACCAACAGTGCTACGTAAGCTGGCCCACTACCAGATAGTCCTGTTACTGCATCCATGAGGGTTTCTGAAACTTCTACGACTTCCCCCACTGCCGAAAAAACTTGCTGTGCTATTTGCTGGTGCTTGGCATTCGTGTATGCCCCTAAGCAAATTGCCGTCATTCCTGCCCCTACAGTGGCTGGGGTATTGGGCATGGCTCTAATGATTGGGAATTGCGGGAATGCAGCTTCTAGCTGACTTAAAGTTACACCCGCCAAAATAGAAACTATTAGGGGCAAGTGATCTGTAATGATCATATCTCCCAATTCTTGGGCGATCGCACTGAACACCTGCGGTTTCACAGCCAACAATACAACTTCCCTACTTTGCTCGAAAATTAGACGATTATCTGTCGTCACAGCCACGTTGTACTGTTGCTGTAAAAAATTTTGGCGCGAGGGTTGTGGTTCGCTGACTATGACTTCTGATGGTTGATATATTCCACCTACAATAAGGCGGGATAACAGCGCTTCTCCCATTACCCCACCACCAATTAAGCCAAATTTTATAGTCATTGCGTCATTAGTCATTAGTCACTTTTCGTCAGTCGTTTGTCATTTGTCATTAGCATTTAAGACAAAGGGCAAAAGACAAAGAACCAATAACTAATCTAACTTCATTGTACCATTCGGTTAACTTCGTTACCCCAAGCTGGAGTTGGAGCTGAGGGGCGTGAGGGACGTGCTGGCGGTTGCGGTACTTCATGGAGAACTCCGCCTTGGGTGCTAACTTGTACACAGCTTGGCGTAAACAAGAAGATGCTTTCCCCGATGCGCTCTTGATGTCCATCCAATGCGTAAGTACCACCTGCAACAAAATCTACTGCCCGTTGAGCTTGATCTGGATCCATAATCGTCAAATTTAATACCACAGATTTACGCTCACGCAAGGCTTGAATTGCCTGGGGCATTTCTTCAAAAGTGCGTGGTTCGAGTACTAAAACTTCAGAAATTCCGTTAATTGCTCCTGGCATACCTATAACATTCCCCATCGCCTTTGAACCTATTGCTACGTCATTTCCCATTGTAGGCATGGGTTCCCGCCAACGTCGATTCTGAGTTGCGGGTTCTGGTGGTGGTGCTGGTTGGGGGTTCTCTTCTTGATAAAGATTTTGGTAGCTCTCTGCTTCTGGTTCTTCTTCGTAGTATTCGTATTCCACTTGCTCATTTAAACCTACAAAGTCCCTGAGTTTAGAAAAAATATTGTTCATTGTGTACGCTCCTGGTGCAAATTATCTTTATTTTTATCTGACTATAAATTAATTTAGCCAGCGTCAATCATTACAATGGGCAGCTTTCAGCAATTCTAATACTAGCTGTAGTTTCTACTACAGGTTTGAGTGAGAAACAGATGCTTTGGTAAACCCTAGACATTACCTAGACGCAATGATGAGTCAAGATTATATACTAATGTTTCACCGAAAGGAAGTTCCCATCACCCCATTTTCCTTAGGAGTCTGCTTTTGTCAAGTCTTTATATTATGTTTTTCATATAACTACGTACTCGGTGAAAATACTGAATACGATCCCGAAGGATTCTGAGACTTATCCCAAAAGCTATTGAACAATATACTAAGAGCGCTCACCAAACAATATAGTCCCTAACCTTACCATGGTTGTACCAGCTTGTACTGCTAGCTGGTAGTCGCCTGACATACCCATTGAAAGGTGCTGTATGTCAATGTGCGACCAGTTTTGATCCCCGATGGTTTTTGCTAGTTCACGAGTAGTGTTAAATACTTTTAAGGTTGCCGCCTCATCTATTCCTAAAGGCGGAATTGTCATCAAACCTTGAATTTGTAAATTTTTGTATTGATTAAGTACAGGTAAGTCAGCTAATAGCTCTGGTACACTCCAACCTGACTTGTTAAGATCGGGCAGAATTTTTACTTGTAGGCAAATTTGAGGACTCACTCCTAGCTGATGCGCCAATTGATTTAAGCGCTGTGCTAACTGCAAATTATCTACAGAGTGAATCCATTGAAATTGTTCTAAGGCTTTTTTGGCTTTATTGCTTTGCAAATGCCCAATAAAGTGCCAGGTAATATCCGATAAGTCTTGCAACTCGGCTTGTTTCCTGGCGGCTTCTTGGACACGGCTTTCGCCAAAATCACGTATTCCTGCGGCATAGGCTATGCGGATCACCTCCGCAGGAACTGTTTTGCTGACTGCAATTAACCGGACTGAAGACGGGAGTAAGGAGCGAATGTGGACAATACGTTCGCTAATCGAACTGTTCATTGGAATGTGCGTTGGAAAACACTCTGAAGCTGATCGTACTCCTGTGATTGTCCTGTGCGACGCAGGGTGCGTAAACGATTTTCCAACATCATCCTAGCCTCAGTACGTCCTATAGGTTGAAATTTTATACCTTTGACGTCATTTGTTACTAAAAAAAATAAGCGCTGGGCATAAAGTGTAGTGAACAGATCCTGGCTCTCATCAACCATACAGATTCTGTAGAGTAAGCCCCAAGTTGGATGATTTATGTAAGTTTCTGCGTATTCTGGATTCATTTAATCGTCAAGGTAGGCGTATATATAAATCTTTTCGCGGTTTTAGTACAAACATTCAGACGATAATACATCCCTTTGGCCAGAATATTTGTGCAAATTTATGCGAACCCAGCAAAAATTGCTGGCTAATGGCAGTTTTGAAGACCTTGATCTAGTTTTTAATTGGCAGATGAAGCGACCATAGGTCTTACGCAAAAATCTTATTGGTTGAGATAGGGTCTAGGGGTATGGGGTGTAAGGTTTTTGAACACCTATACGCCTACACCCTCATACTCTAACCGCCCCAAATTTAGATTTTTCGTTTTCATGCGTAAGTCCTGTAGCAGTAACGAGGGTAAGTAGTGGTTGCCATTGCAGGATGAATTATGAATTATGAAAAAAACAAAATTTCTGGATTCATCATTCACGATTCAGCATATTGAGCGCTAACAGTTGTGCCTGAGCTTTGTGCAGAGATTCATACCATTCTCTCTCAGGATCGCTGTCTGCGACAATACCTGCGCCAACTTGTCCCCAAACGGTTCTCAGTTGTGAGCGCTGAGTTTTGAGTGCTGAGTCAGAAAGTTTCTTTCTACCTCCCCTGCTCCCTGCTCCCTGCACCCCTGCCCCTCTCCTCCGTTGCACTTCTTGGAGGGGGGCTAGTAGCAGGGTACGAATTAAGATATTCAAGTCTAAGTTACCCCGCTGATCTAAATAGCCACAGGAACCATAGAACAAGCTACGCCGCACTGGTTCTAGTTCTTCAATAATTTCCATGCAGCGAACTTTGGGACACCCTGTAATTGTGCCGCCAGGGAAGAGGGCACGAATCAAATCAATAGCACTGCGATCGCATCTTAAGCGACCTTTAACGTTGCTGACAAGATGCATAACATGACTATAGCGCTCAATTGTCAGCAATTCATCAACACAGACTGTCCCCCAATCACAAACTCTCCCTAAATCATTGCGTTCTAAATCTACCAGCATGATGTGTTCAGCACGTTCTTTGCTGTTGCTGAGTAGTTCTTGTGCTAACTGATTATCTTGTTCTGGGGTGACTCCGCGCGATCGCGTTCCGGCAATTGGTCTTGTTTGAGCTTGTCTGTTTTGCAGCAGTACTAACCGTTCTGGTGAACAGCTCATCACTTCCCCCCAAGGCGTTTGCCAATAACTGGCGAAAGGAGAAGGATTGATTCGTTGTAAAGCTAGATAAATTGACCAACCTGAAGCTGCTGTAGTTGCTTCAAATCGCAAGGAAAGATTTGCCTGAAAAATGTCTCCCGCCTGAATGTATTTTTTCGCTCGGTTGACTGCTGCTTCATAATCTACCTGCGAAGTATAAAAATTAGGAGTAATGGCGAAACTAGGAGAAGTTAAAATTTCTGTTTTCTTGTCTTCTTGATTACTCTCTAACTTCTGCTGTAACTCATCTAGCCCATTGACATCGCTGGCGGCTAACCAAAGAATTTGTTCGGCGTGATCCAAAATTGCAAAACTATCTGGTTCGTACCAAAAAGCTCCAGGAAACGGTAAGCGATCGCATTTATTTTGTGGTAGTTGCTCAATTTCCCAAGCGATGTCATAGCCTAACCATCCCAACCACCCTCCGGTAAAGGGAAGGTGAGGAGGTGGAGATGACGCAGAGAAGGAGAGACGCGAGGACGCGGGGAATGTGATTATTTCTCTGCGTCCCCGCGTCTCCATTTCCCTCTGTCCTGTTTTACTTCTATGCAACAACTCTTCCAAAAAGGGTAGAACTTGCCCTAGTGGTGGTGTCCACATCTGGGGGACACCATCAATGATCCGTGGCGCACCTGCACAAATAGAGTACCGATGGAGTTGAGGATAGTCTTTCGGTGTTGGATAAGAGCTTTCTAACAGAGTAGCGATTCCTGGCGTAGCAGTCGGGCGAAATAACCTAGCGAAAACTTCAGAACCAGTACGATGTTCTAGAGGAAGCGATCGCCAATACCAACTTTGGGTCATAATTCATCTCAAATCTCAATGCCAAAATCTTTACACCGCATTCCCTAAAACCACCCGCACGCCCCAAAATAAAATTAAAGTTGCCAGAGCTAGCCAGTCTCGTGCTTTTAGCTTTAAGTCATGCCACAGTACTCGATGTTCATTTGGACTAGTAAAACCGCGCACCATCATGGCGCTAGCCATTTGTTCTGCCCTGAGTAACAGATTTTCTAACAGTCTCTCTGCTACAGTCATCCAAACCTTGACTGCTCCTTTTAATCCTAGCTTTTTCCAATTAATTGCCCTTGTCATCACTGAGCGCACTAAATTTTGCACTTCTTCTAAAACTAGGGGAATAAACCGCAAAGAAAGAGTTAAAGTCAGAGTAATTTCAGTTACGGGCAGTTTCAGCCGTCGCAGAGGTTGCATTAAGCTTTCTATACCAGCTGTGATTTCTTCTGGTGCAGTGGTCAGCAAAAACAGGTTGGTGGTGTAAATTACGGTGAATAAAATTGTACTCAAGCGTACTGCCAAATCCAAAGAACGCCGAGTTACTTTAACTGGCCCTTTGTGAAATAGCACGTAGCTATATTCTTTATTATCAACAGCTAGTTTTTGGTCAACATTAGCGGTAGTTGCGGTTGATTGTGGAGTTAGAATTTGTTCGTTAGCTGGTAAGCGTGGTTGATATTTTATACCTAGTCCATCAGGGCTAATAGCACCTATTACTAGAACAAAAAACGACAGTATCAATAACCAGCCCATTTGCTGTTGCCATACTCTACGGGGAATTTTAGCAATTAAAGTAATAATAATTAATAATGCTACCAACAGTATGCGCCATTGATTTGGTGCAAAGGTGTAGCTGGTGAGAAAGCTCATCAACCAAGCAAACTTGACTCTAGGATCAATTTTATGCAGCCAAGTTTGGGGTTGTTCTAAGTAAAGTCCTAATGGTAGCGATCGCAATAAATCCATTTTTAAGTGCTGAGTTAAAAGTGCTGAGTACTGAGTTATGAGTTGTGAGTGCTGAGTGCTAAGTAAATAGAATCATGAATCTTTACTCAGCACCGTCTAAGCACTCAGTACATCCCCGCCTTGTGGGTTGTCTTTTAACTGAGAACTCAGCACTCGTTACTCCTTACTTAGCACTACTATACGCGTGTAGCACGATTAGCATTACCACTTTCGACATCACGGACTTTTTTACTCCGCCACAATAAACGAATTGGCGTGCCTTTAAATCCTAATTGTTGCCGGAATTGGCGTTCAATGTAGCGGCGGTAGTTCTCATTGAAGCGTTTGGCTTCGTTGACAAATAGGGCGATCGTTGGCGGTTGGGTACTGACTTGTGTACCGTAATAAATTTTGCCCTGACGTCCACCGCGTGAGGTTGGCGGTGAATGCCAGCTAACGGCATCTTCTAGAACTTCGTTAATTACTGCTGTGCTGACACGGCGTTTATGTGCCTCAGCCGCTTGATTCACCAATTCTAAAATCTTTTCTACCCGTTGTCCTGTTAAGGCACTGACAAAGATAGTCTCTGCCCATTCGGTAAAATGCAACCTTCCTTCCAGGGTTTTTTCGTAGTCGTAAATTGTGTAGGAATCTTTCTCGACTGCATCCCACTTATTTACTACGATGATGCAAGCTCGACCTTCTTCAATCACCCTGCCCGCTAATTTTTGGTCTTGTTCAGTAGCACCATCAAGGGCATCTAATACCAATAAAACGACATCAGCGCGGCGAATTGCTTTAAAGGCACGGTTAATGCTAAAGAATTCTGTGCCGTATTCTATACTTTTCTTTTTGCGAATGCCGGCGGTGTCAATCAAGCGATAAGTTTGCCCATCCCGTTCGACTACGGTATCAATCGCATCGCGGGTTGTTCCAGAAATTGGGCTGACAATTGCCCTTTCTTCTCCAACAAAAGCATTTAATAAGCTCGATTTGCCCACATTTGGGCGTCCCACGATCGCTACTTTAATTTCATTGGTTTCTGGTATTTCGTCGACGCGGGGAATGTGTTTAATTAACTCGTCGAGTATCTCTCCGGTACCACTACCATGAATTGCGGAGATGGGGTAAGGTTCGCCTAATCCCAATTCCCAAAATTCCGCAGCTTGCATCAAGCCTTGTTCTGGGGATTCACATTTATTTACAGCTAGTAAGACGGGTACAGGTTGTTGACGCAACCACTCAGCAATTTCTTCATCAGCTGGTGTTGGGCCTATTTGTCCATCTACAACAAAGATAGCTGCACTTGCTTCTGTAAGTGCTGTCATTGCCTGTTGGCGAATCAGCGGTAAGAATTCGGTGTCATCGTTAAAGACTAAGCCACCTGTATCTACCACTAAAAATTCGCGATCGCTCCAGTAAGCTGGCATATAAGTGCGATCGCGTGTCACTCCTGGTTCATCATGGACAATCGCCGTTTGTTCCCCGGCGAGACGATTAACCAGGGTGGATTTGCCCACATTTGGGCGTCCGATAATTGCAACAATTGGCAGTCTCATAAAACCAGGATAAGTAAGAAACGTAATATATCACGTCTCTACATTTTAGCGACTTTAAGTCTTTATTTAATTTTCCCACCTCCAAGATAACTGTCAGCCAAATTTGAAAATAACAAGACAAAAATCTGGCAGTCACGTCGATGGAGATTGGAACTTGAGAAATCGTAAGTGGCTGAAAAAAGTCAGCAGATCAACTTTCCGATTTTTGGGTTTGTGCTTTTTGATAGGAATTTGTACGTTATTATACGCCAGGTTAATTGAACCGAATTGGATAGAGATAAATTCTTTGCAATTGACCCTACCACATCTCTCATCAGAATTTAATGGCTATCGCATTGTGCAAATCAGCGATATTCATCGAGATCAGTGGATGAGTTCACGAAGGTTAAGACGTATTGTCAGCTTAGTCAACAAACAAAAACCCGACTTGGTGGCGATTACAGGTGATTTAATAACTCGTCATTCGCCTAAATTAATCCCCACTCTCAAGCTTCCTTTGAGTCAACTCAAACCCCAGGATCTGACTGTGGCGGTATTAGGTAACCATGACCACGAGAACGACTCAGCGGCGATTATTCAAACACTAGAACAAAGCGGTATCTTCCACCTTGGTAATAATGTTTACACTCTCAAACGGGGTAGTGCTTTGTTGCATATTGCTGGGGTAGATGATGTTGGTATGGGTAAAGACCGTTTGGATTTGGTATTACAGCAGTTACCACCAGAAGGTGCAGCAATTTTATTAGCCCATGAACCAGACTTTGCCAACATCAGCGCTGCTACAAAGCGGTTTGATTTGCAACTATCAGGACATTCTCATGGTGGACAAGTGCGTGTCCCTTTTTTCAAACCGATTATTCTTCCGCCTTTGGGTGAAAAGTATTATTTAGGACGTTATCAGGTAGGAGAGATGATTCAATACACCAATCGTGGCATAGGTATGACTGGGCTGCATCTGCGATTAGGTGCGCGTCCTGAGATTACTGTGTTTACCTTGATTGCACCTATAAAGTAACAGAAGTTGCTTGCGATCGCGTCTCAAACCTCTACATTGGTGAGGCGATTAATCAGGGTGCATTTGCCGAATATTGGGGTTAGGAATTCGTTGAAATAATAAATAATATCTTGCGTTACTTCCTACAAGCGCTTCAAAATCAACTATAGGACTGCATAACTGAAATCTTCTAATGAAGACCGAAATTATGATTTAGTCCTCTTGAGAGGACTTGAGCTATTAGCCATAGGTTAGAAACCTATGGCGGGCGATGGTTTAAGCGCGATATGATGAACTGAAGCATTTAAATAATTGTAATATTTTCGCTTTACCCACAAGTCTGCCTCAGAATTAATTCTAAGGCTCATAATCGCATTGAAAGGGCATAGTTACTTGCATGGTTAATGGACTGTTAACCTAAAAGGTAACAAGCAAGTTAAACAGCCGCATCTATAGCTATGGAAAATACTCTTTTGCAACGAATTACACTTGACCAAAATATTTGTCACGGCAAACCCTGTATTCGAGGAATGCGCTATCCAGTCGAATTCATTCTAGAATTGCTTAGTTCTGGCATGAGTATTGATGATATCTTAGCCGACTATGATGATTTAGAACGTGATGATATTTTAGCCGCTTTGCTGTTTGCAACTCGGTTGACTCAGGTGAAAAGCATCTACAACATAGTGTAATGAAATTTTTAGTAGATGCACAGT
The DNA here is from genome assembly GCF_059505145.1 of Mojavia sp. Classification (NCBI taxonomy): domain Bacteria; kingdom Bacillati; phylum Cyanobacteriota; class Cyanophyceae; order Nostocales; family Nostocaceae; genus Mojavia; species Mojavia sp. Next base: position 115,190 of record NZ_JCACKA010000124.1, on the reverse strand, counting down.
TGCCAGTAAGCCTAGCGCGGCTTTTGCAATCAGCCGGCTACGATACCATTCATACCAAAAATTTACCCCAGCAAAATACTACAACTGATGCAGAAATTAATGCTATTTCAATCCAACAAAGTCGGGTTGTAGTGACTAAAGACAGGGATTTTTTTGATTCATTTCTGATTTGCCAAGAACCTTACAAGCTTTTGTTTATAACTACAGGCAATATCACGAATACAGAACTTGCAACTTTATTTATGAATAACCTATCACATTTAGTTGAATTGCTACAGCAAAATTATTTAATAGAAATGAACCGCAACGCCATTATTATTCATCATTAATGTCAGATTGATGTCAATATTTTTAGGACTTACGCATTCGTAACGAAAAACAAGGCTTTGGGATTGCTTCCCTACGGTCGCAATGACGGAAATACGTTATTGTTGCGTAAGTTCTAATTTTAATACTAATTTTAAACATTATTTTTGCAAATTAATTCACACCAAGCCAGACGCAGAAGGAAAGTCATAATCTCAAATCTAAAAATGATATAAGCTACCAATAGGCTTACTGATTAGCTGGAATTAATACTGTCCCATGATCAATTACTTGATATCTAGCTTCTTTGGTAAAAATAATTCGACAATTTACACCACCATAATTTTTGCAAGTTTGTAAGGCATACCGAGACGCAATCGACTTACCTCTTGCCGGACGAGTGGTATCATATCCCCAACCTGTACCATAAGCGCCATTAGAACCAATTGCTAAAGCTCCCCAAGCATTTTTAAACCACAATGGAACTGAGCAATCTTTAGCTTGAGATTTTTGTTGACAATTATAAAGAGCGCCGCGTTCTGCTTCTTCGCGTGATAAACCCGTTGCGGAACTAGAAACCCGTGTTGAGGGAGAATAAGCGATCGCTCCAAATAAATCTGGGGTAGATTGAGCTTGGGCAACCTGTGTCAATCCAGGCAGAATTGATAATAGTGTCGCTGCTGCTAAGAAACTTTTTTTAAGTGTATTTGCCAACATAGTTTTTTCTAACCTCTAGTTGAGAACTACAGGTCTATATGTAGGCATTTCGCAAATTATGCAGTTTGTTCTGGTTCGGTAGTTACTTTTTGCCCAATTTTTGGCTCAGTTCCTGCAAGTATTCGCTCAATATTACTGCGGTGGCGGAAAATCACATACAACCCACCGACAAAAGCATACAGAATGCAAGGTAAAGGTTGATGGAAAATTACCATGAAAATAGTTACAGCGATCGCACCGGCGATGGAACTCAAGGATACAATCCGCGATAGAGCTACGACAACGGCAAACACACCCGCTGTAGCTAAACCTACTTGCCAACTAATCGCTAACAATGTTCCTAAACCAGTAGCAACTGATTTACCACCACTAAAGCCCAAGAAAATTGATTTGCTATGTCCTAGAACTACTGCTAACCCAGCTAGAGTTAGCAGCCAAGGTTGCCACAGCTTCGCATCTACCGTAGGGGGGATGAAATCATAACTTGGGGCAAAGTTGAATAACCAGTAAACGAGAGCGATCGCTAATACTCCCTTCAAGCAATCAATTAATAACACGAATGCTCCAGGGCCTTTACCCAAGGTTCTCAGAACATTGGTTGCACCAGTTGAGCCAGAACCAACTTCCCGAATATCGATACCTTTTAACTGTTTCACAGCAATGTAGCCAGTGGGGAAAGAACCCAGCAAGTAAGCTACAACCAAAACTATCCCGCACAAAGTTAACCAAATAACCATAAGACAATTCAAAATTCAAAATTCAAAATTCAAAAGTCAAGAGAATACCTCTTGACTAATGACCAATGACTAATTAAAAATCATCATCATAATTTCTCATTGCTTTGGGGTCAGGGGCAAAGGCTAACCACAAGGGAAATTGCAGCAGTGCTAGACTAATTTGGTCTTCAGAATCGTCGATGATGATTAAAGGCAGTTGATTTGCTTTCACTAATCGGTCGGCTTTTTGAGCTAAAGCCTCCGGTGCTTCGAATAATACTACACCTCGATCAGGCCCGAAATCTGGGCGACCAATACCTAAACAGTCTTGCAAGCCGCGTCGCCATTCACCCAAGCGTTCGGGTGTATTAGCTAACACTAAAGTGCGGACGCGATCGCCATAGAGCTTGTGTAGTATAGAAATCACTGCTGAAGAAATCAGAATATTCTGCAAACGGCTACCCATTGTCCGCAAAGCACCCCGTCCCCCTTGGCTGAAAAACCAGTTAGAAACACGTTCAGCATGGACTGGTTCAAAGGTGCGACGTAGTTGCCATGCGGGGCCATAGTAATCTGGTTTGCTGCGGTATTGGTCAATCAGACGGCGAATTTGCTTTGTAGTATCTTGAAACTGCTGTTGGGCAAATTGTGGTACGCCTGGCTGGGGTTCAGCTGGCTTTACCTCTGTCACAGTTGGTTTTTCACGTTCTATTACAGCTGGCACTAGTTGTAACTGCTCTGCTGCTGCGGCTAAATCCTGTAAGCTACCTGTGAGATAGTCTTTAAAACCCTGCACCCGAATTGCCAAGTCTTGGGATGTTCCGGCAAAAGTGGTACGCATTTCATTGCGGATGCGTTCTTGACGGCGTTCTAACTGTTCTACAGAAATTTGCAGCGCTTGTTTGCGTTGTTCTAACTGCGTTAGCGACTCTTGCACGAGTCGTCCCAGTGTCATTTGAGTTTCCCCAACTTGTGCCTGAAGAGTTTTGTAAGTCGCTTGCAGATTGGCTATTTCTGCTTTGAGTGCTTCTTTGGTGTTTTCTAACTCTGCAACTTGTTGCGCTGCTTTTGCGTATAGTGAATTATTTTCTGATTCTATTTGTGATTCCAGTGCGACAGTTTCGGTTTTTAACTGTGTTACCAACTCAGCAGTTGCATCTTCCGATTCTGCATTGGAGATGGGTGCTGCAAAAGTCGCGTCGTCTTGTGGTGTGTCAACTAATGAGTTCTGCTCATCTGTTTCCACCCCTGATTCAACAGATGAGTTTTCTGGATGTTCAACTGTAGGATTTTGTTCTTGTATTTGCTCTAACCACTCATCAATCGGTTCTGGAGTTTGTGTTTCCTCTGGGTTCATAAACAATAGTGTAATTCCTATGACGCGAATAAATAGCTTTCAGAAATATACAATTGACCTGCCCTCAAAGTCCTGAGTGTTGTATTCTCAGGCTTAAATCTGCATCTAAAATTACTAGCATTAAATACGAGGGCAACGTTGTTCCAAACAAGTTCTCAAGGTGTTGGGGTCAAATAAAATTGGCAAAAAGTGTATGCTTTTAATTTCTTTAAAGTAAAACAAGATGGGAATTCCATTCCAAAAGATACGCCAGTTTTGCCATTCTTGATAGGGAAATCGCCGAATTAATTTTTCACCTCTGTAAATATCTAAGTCTGTAGCGGTAAATTGCAAACGTAGCGTGACTGCTTGAAACATGAGAAACAAACCAAATAATCCGATTAACCCTCCTAAGAGAGGTTGGACTAGCAGCAGTGGAATAGAGGCAATTACCAAAACTACAGGGATATTGTAGCTAGGTTTGAGTTCCACGGTTGATGTGGAGTTGGGCGCAAATGAACTAGTCATAGTCTCAAATCCTGCTTTGTTTAGTAGACATCTTTCCTATTCTAGGATTTTGAGGGTGAGCAGACGCACGATTAAGAGTTATAACCATGATTTATAACTGGGCAAATAACAGTTCGTAAACAGCTATATGCCTTGCAGTAATGCGCTACCAGTGCCCTGAAACATTAACCAAGAAAGGAAGAAGTTGCTCACAAATATAATTAACAAAGCTGTCACAACCGCGGTTGTGGTTGATTGTCCAACTCCTTTAGCTCCTCCTGTTGTCGTTAAGCCCCAACTACAACCAATTACGGCGATTAAAACTCCAAAGCAAAACGCCTTGATTAAGGCGCTACAAATATCCCAAATCCCAAGAAGATTACGGGCTGAGTCTAGAAATACAGTATCAGAAATGTTGTATAAATTCGTGGCAATTACCAATCCCCCCAACATCCCTGTTACCAAAGATAAGAGAGTTAAAATTGGCAGCATGATGCAGCAAGCTAAGACGCGAGGGATAACTAGATAATCAATTGGATCTGTTCTTAACATCAATAAGGCATCAATTTGCTCTGTTACCCGCATAGTGCCGATTTCTGCTGCAAAGGCAGAACCGACTCGCCCCGCTAAAATCACTGCTGTCAGCACGGGTGAGAGTTCCCTTGTCAAGGCTACGGACAGTACTCCGCCGACAAGATTTCCGGCCCCAAAGTTAACAAATTCCCGCGCTACTTGAATGGTAAACACAGCGCCGACAAAAATAGCTGTTAATAAGGCAATAAACAGAGAATCTGGCCCAACTGCTGCCATTTGCTCTTTAGTATTGCGCCAATGGATTTTGGCTCTTAGGAGGTGAACTATTACTTGTCCACCCAGGAAAATCGCCGCCAGCAGCCGCTGACTCCATGCTCCTAAACTGGATTTGGATGTAGTCTCGCTCAATGTTCTGTAGCTAACTCGGTAACTGCCTTAAGAATAGCGAAAGTCATTGCTCATTAGTAAATTTTTGGTTATTCCCACTTTCCTGGGCCTTTGGTGTGGCGGAAACATTAACTTACTTTAAAGCTTTTCTCAGAAAATTAAGGCAGTTATCAGTGGGCTGTGATTCAATTATCAAGATTTTTTTGAGCTTAAAGCTTGAGCTAGTATGGGTTTTGCCAATTTTAAGCCCTGTTGCTAGTTCAAGCATCTGATGTTGTCAGTAGCTAATTATTTTAATGAAAACTTAAGATTTTTGACATCTTGGCTGCTCTGGAGCGATCGCTCGTATTGTAGAGAATGACATAAAGCTTTTCGGCTGTTGTTCACTTTCATCACGGAGTGTCTCTTCTAATGAATCTGTTCACGAACTTTCTCCGTTCTCTGTTACTCACGATTATTTTCAGTTTTGTTGTGCCAATGTTCTTAGTCGGTGGCTTCTTGCTTGTGATTTCTCTACTTGGCCATCTTCCTGGTTTACAAACCGCGACTGAGGCGATCGCTACTCAAATTATGCATTTTCTTGCCACTTTTGGCAGCGGTACTCCTTTGCGTGGTTTATTGGTAATTAGTTTGACTTGTAGTTTTGTCGGGGCGCTGTTTGACATCTATGCGTATTATCGGTGTCAAATTTTACGAATTGATTCTTAAATGGTAACAACCGGCTTGTCAGGTGTTCACTCGCTATTAAAACTAGCAAAATTAATATTAAAAACTAAGAAGATGCTGCTATTCCTTAGATATATTCGGAATCGGCATTGCTGAATTGTCATTTATTAAATTGGTAAAATCATAATTACATACTAGTAATTTAGTTACTAATTACCAGGAGCTTTGTTATTAGAGCATGAAATTATACAACTGTAAACTCCAATTCCAGGTATTTTAAACCTTGCGCTTCACACCAAATTACAGTTGTAGATTTTATAGGTTCCGGTAGCTTCAGAACTAAATTGGCATGAAATGAGTACAGCAAATAAACATCCACGCAAAGCAGAAAAATTTCATTAGAATTCTTAATAGTACAATGCCGGCTCATTTTTGGCAGCAGAGCAAAAAGGTTCATCTGACCGCTGGGCATTTTATATTGTGTTTATTACGAGGTTTTACGTCTGCTTATGTTTTGGCCTTTTCAGCCCAGGTTTAGAAAACAAATTGCTCGGATTGAAATTAATGGTGCAATTTCCGGTTCTACTCGCAAACGCGTGTTAGAAGCATTAAAAACAGTAGAGGAGAAAAAATTCCCCGCATTACTGTTACGTATCGATAGCCCTGGCGGTACAGTGGGAGATTCTCAAGAAATTTACAGTGCCTTGAAGCGTTTGCGCGACAAAATGAAAATCGTTGCTAGCTTTGGCAATATTTCGGCTTCTGGCGGTGTCTACATTGGCATGGGTGCGGAACACATCATGGCTAACCCAGGTACAATTACGGGTAGTATTGGTGTAATTTTGCGCGGGAACAACTTAGAACGCTTGTTGGAAAAAATCGGTGTTTCTTTCAAGGTAATTAAATCTGGCCCTTACAAAGATATTTTGGCATTCGATCGAGAACTGACTCAACCAGAACAAAATATTTTGCAAGAGTTGATTGATATAAGTTATCAGCAGTTTGTGCAAACGGTAGCTGATGCACGTTCTTTGGCGGTAGAAACTGTGAAAAGTTTCGCTGATGGTCGCATTTTTACTGGACAGCAAGCCTTAGAGTTAGGAGTTATAGATCGTCTAGGAACAGAGGAAGATGCGCGTCGCTGGACAGCGGAATTAGTCGGTCTTGATCCTGAAAAAACACCCTGTTACACACTAGAAGAACGTAAACCCTTGTTGAGTCGATTGTTACCAGGAAGCCGTCAGGTTTCATCAGGAATTGGGGCTAGGATTGACTGGCTCGAATTTGAAATGTCTACTAGTGGTTTGCCTTTATGGTTATATCGGCCATAAATAGTCAATAGTCAGAGGTAAATTAACAGTGGTAAAACCTATAAAGTGAGAACTGACAACTGAGCTAATTTAAGGAGGATTTGGCGTGGAGTGGCAAATGCGGGCTATTCGCGGAGCAACAACCGTTTCAGAAAATACAACTGAGGCGATTCGAGAAGCGGTAACAGAATTATTAGATGAGTTGGAAAAGCGGAATCACTTCCTTCCAAAGGATATTATCAGTGTTACTTTCTCTGTAACACGCGATTTAGATGCTGTTTTTCCAGCTGCGATCGCCAGAGCGCGTCCTGCTTGGGATGGTGTGGCTATGCTGGATGTACAGCAAATGCACGTCGAGGGCAGCTTACAGCGCTGTATCCGCTTCTTAATCCACGTTTACCTGCCAGCCTCCGCCCCAATTTACCATACATATTTACGTAATGCCGCCAATCTGCGTCCTGATTGGAGTATGCCCCAGCCTTTACCAGCATCACCGCAAGTAGTAGAGTCAAAAGTTTAAAATATGCATTTTAATTAAGGTTTTTGACTATTCTCTCCAAGAGTAAGTAATACCAATTCAAAATTCAAAATTAACAAAGCTATACATAACAAGGGTAAGGTTTTTTAACAAAAATCTATCAGTATGTAAAACCATACAAAGATTTTGGGCGTTGCATAAATGCGGGATGAAGGGGCGGTTGAAACCATTGAAAATTCGTTCTAAATTGGGCGAAATCATCCCATGATTCAGCAACGCCATTATTTGTGTGACCGAGGATATGTCTCACAAAAACTCTTTATAGAAAGTTTCCGAATTTATCTCAGGACTGTTCATTTCTGTTCGCTCCTAGCTACTGACTCCTGACTCCTTGCAGGAACTAATCCAGCTTGCTCAATCGCCTTTTGCCCTTGTTCAGTCTGCAAAAGTCTGGTATAAGCTTCGCCAACTTGCTGTTCTGGGCCCTTGTTCTGCTTAATAATCACAAACAAATTGGTAGTCATCGGATAACTGCCATTCTTGATAACTTCCGTGTTCAGCTGATTGCGCTTTTGCGGGCATTCGTTTGGTGGTACTAAAGATTCACGGTAGGGTGGAATTAGCTGTGCGTCAGTAAGACCTAAAGGTAGAGGCTTCACCATACATTGATGTACAACTCCCCTAGCAGAAGCATAATACACGCCTCCGGGAGTTTGGTTGACACGGCGCAGTGCTTCTGTGGTCGAGTAGACATACTGCACATTAGAGCTTAGGGCTTGCTGATCTAAAACCTGCTTGCCGGAAATTAATACGATGTCTGCATTTTCTGGACGCTGGGAGAAGGGTGTAATAGGAAGGTCTGGCCCACCTACCTGCTTCCAGTTAGTAATCTGCCCTAAATAAATCTGCTGCAATTGATCAACAGTTAAGCCAGACACTTTCAATGCAGGGTTAACTACTACTGCTATCCCATCAATGCCAACTTGACGTTGCTCAAGTATAAAACCCCGCTGCCGAGCTAGATTTTTTTCTTCATCTGTGAGGGGACGTGAAGATTCAGCGAAGTCTAATTTTCCATCAAGCAACATCCGAATCCCAGAACCAGAACCTGGGCTAGCATTAGCGGGATTTACGTAGCGCAATTGTAGCTCAGGACGAGCGATCTGGATCTGAGAATTTACGAGTTGCCTGATTGGTGCCCAAGCTGTGCTACCACCATAGTTGAATGAGCCTACGGGAACATCACTAACAGTTTTAAAGTTTGAAGTAGCAAGAGCAGAGCGATTGTTCGCACCTTGGCCAGAAGAAGACAAAGTACCATAATCCGTTTGGAGACGAGGCCTCAGCCATAACCACAATCCGCCTATGACTGCTAATGTAACTACTTTGCCAATAATCAGACCTCTAATTAACTGTACGGCGTCGTGGCTGAGTGGAATACTTTGTCTACTATGATTAGCCATCTTCTTTATCGTCCTGTTATTAAGCTGGTCTTGAATAAGATAAAATTAGGATTGAGTTTAACTTTATAATTCCATGAGGATTTCACTTAGTTTCCCAACCTCCTGCAACTGCTAAATTTATTCTGAAGAGAGTTTATATAAAAATTCCGGTAAATTACAGCTAACTTCCTTAATCAAACTATATATTGTTTTCTATAATATAGATTTTCTTAAGTAAAATTGCTTAATGCAATTGTCAGGGACACCGTAACATGTTAAGTAGCAAGTTACTAGGGGAGCGTTACCAGGTTGTTGAAGTTTTGAGTCAAGGAGCGTTTTGTCAAACTTACAAGGCCCAGGACATATACGTCCCCTCTAATCCCACCCGTGTCGTCAAACATTTCTTACCTAGCAATACATATCCTATTGCGGTAGAAATTCGCAGACGGCTATTTAACCGAGAAGTAGAGGCCCTAAAAAAACTTAGCAACTATGACCTGGTACCTCATCTTTTAGCGGATTTTGAAGACAACCTTGAGTTCTACTTAGTGCAAGAGTTTATTGAGGGACATCCCCTCAGTGCGGAACTGTCACCTGGTAAGTGCTGGACTGAAAGCAAAGTTTTTCAATTTTTGTGCGAGGTCTTGGGCATCCTGAATTTTATTCACAGTCGTGGGCTAATTCATCGAGATGTCAAGCCTAACAATATTATTAGACGAAAGCAGGACAATCGGTTAGTTCTGATTGATTTTGGAGCCGTTAAGCCTATTTGGAATGAATTAGTTAGAGATCAAGATCAAACTTCAATTTTTATTCCTATTGAACATTACACTACCATTGCGATCGGTACACCAGGCTATATGCCTAATGAGCAACAGCGAGGTAAACCACGCCCTAATAGTGATATTTATGCTCTAGGCATGATTGGCATTCAAGCGTTAACAGGGGTACATCCTACACAATTAGCAGAAGATTCCAATACGGGTGAAATTATCTGGCGACATCTCACAAAAGTTAGTGCTGGGCTAGCCTCAGTCCTCAACAAAATGGTGCATTATCACTTCCAAGACAGATATAAGTCGGCAAAAGAAACGTTGGAAGCACTTCTAGCACTAAACAATCACTGTAGAGCAAATCAGGAATCAGCTTTTTTAGCACCATTCTTAGGCGACCAAGCAATTGATACGACGCTACCCGAAACGCTTTTACCACCCATCCATCTCTACCTACCGAGACAGGAGTTAGCCCCTAATAAATTGGGGTCTCAAACCCCCTCATTGGGACAAGATAGTAATCAAGTTATTAGAGATGAGGTATCATCATCACTCTTAGATTTAGACGATGAGACAACCAATACTACTGTTTCTCTTTTGCCTGACAAATCTCCTCTGCTGCTTGGTTTAGTAGTAGGCGCGTTATCTGGATTAGCTTTAATGATTTTGAGCTACTGGTCTTTGCAAATGATTTCTCCTGTTCCGCAAATCGAAAATTTGCGAATTCAATTGCCAAGTGAATCTCGTTAATTTGTGGTTATATTTGCCTTTGTTCGTTTGGTAATGAATTAGGTTGATATTGGACACTATCTCTGTGGATCAAAAACGCTACAATCCCCACTACAACTAAGTTAATCATTAGAATCCCAACAGCGCTCCACAACCAAATTTTCATTTTTGAGCTGTTTGTTAAGTCAGTTGGGTAAGGTTTGCGGTTCATGATTTTTTACAGCAACCTAATTGTTACTATTTAATTTTACCGCTAGCTTAAATTTAAGCTCGCAATGTATAAGCATGTACATAAACTGTAAAATCTTCGAGTCAGCCAATGGCTAATTACTTGAATATCAAGCAATTAGCCATTAGTATTTATTCCATGTTTCGCTAGTTTTCAGTTGGTTTATTGTGATGTAACCTAATGCCTAAAAAAATGTCATAAACGAACTCAAAAAAGTCTTTCTTCTGTAGTAAGCCTGAAGTTTGATAACAGCCTTTTTCATCTAATAAAGGCTTCATTAGATGATATGTGGGCTGGTAATTATACCAAGGAATAGAAGGCCACAAATGATGAATTAGGTGGTAATTCTGACCCAAAATTAAGATATTCAGAATTGGGTTGGGATAAACGCGGGCATTTTTCCAGCGATCGCGTTCCATAAATGGACGGTGAGGCAGATAATCAAAGAATAATCCCAGTGCGATCCCAACTATAAATGCTGGGATAAACCAAAAATTGAGAATGTAACCCAAAAAGTGGTACTGGACTGAAATATAAACAATCGAAACAACAATCAAGCGGCTAATGAACCATTCTAGTAGTTCATATTTACGCCACAGTTGCCGTTGAAAGAAAAATACCTCGTGGTACAAAAACCTTACCGCAATCAGCCACAGCGGCCCGCCAGTCGAGACATAATGATCTGGGTCGTCTTTGGGATGATTGACATGGGCGTGATGCTGCAAATGCACTCGCGTAAACACTGGAAAAGCAAAAGCCAGCATCAGCGCACTGCCGTGACCTAACATCGCATTCATCACTCTGTTGCGATGGGCAGATTGGTGGCAAGCATCGTGAATTACCGTCCCAGAACAATGCAAGGCAAGAGTATTAACGCTAAAGCATAGCCAGTGGGGCCATTGCCACAGCCAGTAACCAAAGTTAGATAACACTAGCATGGCCACAGCTGCTAAAAACAGTAGCAGTGTGGGGTTGAAATCACCGGGAGGCGCTAAAAATTCCTTTGGCGGGACTGTCAGTGGCTTCTTTGCCTCCGACGTGAGCATTCTGAACTCCTTGTTTATCAAATATTACGAATATACGATAAAGATTAGTAAATAATAAACTTTTGTAAAATTTTGTATAGCAAGCTTGATCGGCAGTTTTGCGGATAGTGTAGATAAATAACGCTATGATTTCAAACGAGACTTAAGTATTTGCTAATAGTAGGGGTGTAGCAATACCAAAAATTGGATGGAAGAACATCATCCTTGGGAAGGATGGAACCAAGATTAGTGTACGATATCTAGTCTATCCCACTTTGTTGAAGCCTCCGCTAGAGGAAGTCATTTGTAGTGAGCTACTAATGCAACACGGCGCAAATAAATATACTATTCAAAACAGCGCAAAAGCCGAAAATAAAAAGTTTTTGGCTTTTGACTTCCGCGCCGCGGTACTAGCCTTTATTCCCCTTTCTAACTGCTGCCATCTTATTGATATAGCAGTGACGGAAATAAAAATGCCCCTTAATTTACGATGGTTCCCAGATAGATCCTAGAATCAGCCCCTATGCAATTAAGAGATTCTCTACGCCGAACAAAAATTGTCGCTACGATTGGACCTGCCACTAGCAGTCCAGAAATGCTCAAGGCGATTATTGAAGCGGGTGCAACAACACTGCGGCTAAACTTTTCCCACGGGACTCATGCCGACCATCAGCGCAATATCCGCTTAATTCGGCAAACCGCCTTTGAACTAAATCAGCCAGTGGCAATTCTCCAAGATTTGCAAGGGCCAAAAATTCGCTTGGGGCGGTTTGAAAATGGGTCTATAGTTGTAGCCAAAGGCGATCGCTTCACCTTGACAAATCGCCCAGTTATCGGTACAGAAGATATTAGCTGCGTTACCTACGATCACTTGGCAGAAGAAGTCCCGGTTGGCGCAAAAATTCTCCTCGATGATGGACGAGTAGAAATGCTAGTTGAGGAGATTAACCGCGATAAAGGTGATTTGCATTGTCGAATTACCGTTGCTGGTAAACTTTCTAACAATAAAGGTGTCAACTTTCCCGGTGTTTATCTTTCAATTAAGGCAATGACCGACAAAGACCGCGAGGATCTGATGTTTGGTCTGGATCAAGGCGTAGACTGGATAGCACTTTCCTTTGTTCGCAATCCCCAGGATCTCATAGAAATTAAAGAGTTAATTTCCAGTACAGGCAAAAATGTGCCCGTGGTTGCCAAAATTGAAAAGCACGAAGCAATTGAACAAATGGAAGCAGTTCTCGCTTTGTGTGATGGTGTTATGGTTGCCAGAGGCGACTTGGGGGTGGAACTTCCCGCTGAGGATGTACCTATACTGCAAAAGCGGCTGATTGCTACGGCAAATCGCTTGGGCATTCCCATCATCACCGCCACCCAAATGTTAGACAGCATGGTCAGCAACCCTCGTCCCACTCGTGCGGAAGTGTCGGACGTAGCAAATGCGATTTTGGATGGCACAGATGCAGTGATGCTCTCTAATGAAACTGCTGTGGGCAATTACCCAGTGGAAGCCGTAGCCACAATGGCCCGGATTGCCGAGCGGATCGAACAGGAAGAAAGGCAAAACTACGCCGTGCGTCAGTTGAGAGATACTAGGCGTTCCATTCCTAACGCTATTAGTCAAGCTGTAGGACAAATTGCAGAGCAGTTGGGAGCTGCGGCAATTATGACCTTAACTCAAACAGGGGCAACAGCTCGCAATGTATCCAAATTCCGTCCCCAGACGCCGATTTTGGCAATCACACCCCATGTGAATGTAGCACGACAGTTACAAATGGTATGGGGAGTAAAACCGCTATTGGTGCTAGAACTACCTTCTGCTGGTCAAACTTTCCAAGCGGCTATCAATGTCGCACAGGAGAATCAATTACTCACCGAGGGTGATTTGGTGGTGATGACTGCTGGTACTCTCCAAGGAGTTTCGGGATCAACAGATTTGATTAAGGTTGAGGTGGTGACGGCGATTCTCGGCCAAGGAATTGGACTAGGACAAGGTTCGGTAAGTGGTCGCGCTAGGGTGGCTCATAAGGGTATAGAAGTCAGTAACTTTAATCACGGTGATATTTTGGTGGCTCCGCGCACCAGTGCCGATTTTGTGGAGGCGATTCGCAAAGCCGCCGGAATTATTACAGAAGATGAAAGTCTTACCAGCCATGCAGCCGTGATTGGCTTGCGTCTAGGCGTGCCTGTAATTGTGGGTGTCAAGAAAGCGACGCAAGTAATTCGGGATGGGGCAATTCTAACGCTGGATATGCAACGGGGTTTGATTTACTCTGGGGCTGTGGGAACACATTAAATAATTCATAATTCGTAATTGGTAATTCGTAATTATGAGTTAGTGGAAAATATCTACTCTGGTTGACTTTCAAAATTTACTCGCTGATAAATCTGGCGATGGGGAATTTGGCAGTTTGCTGAAGCTAAAGTTAAAACTCCATCTTCATCGTCAGATTCTTTGAACAGCCAGTTACCTTCTGAGGTTTTGCTAAAGTGTTCAATATGGATTTGATATTGGTCAATTAAAATATATTCTTGAAAATCGGGAATGGAACGGTAATAAGTAAATTTGTCTCCTCTATCTCGGCTACTAGTAGATTTAGAAAGTACCTCAAAGATAATACTGGGATTTATAACTGTGTCGGTGCGTCCTTGTTGAAAAATTGCTTCATCTTTGATGATTAGAACATCTGGATATGTATATTCTCGGTAACGAGGAATCCATAGGCGCAGATCGCTAGTATAAACGCGGTAATCTTGCTCTCTAAGAGCAAGTCCAAGAGCAATTATTAAGTTGATAATAATTTGATTATGATTTATTGAGCCTCCAGTCATCGGTACAATTTCCCCATTACGGTATTCGCTGCGCTGTTCAGCAGTTTCTTCATGTGCAAAATATTCCTCAATGGAATATTGACGGGAGGGAGTTTGCACAACCATAAAATTTAATGCTCAGATATTTAGCAAGTTTACTTTAGCCTAGCATTCAGAGATAGCGGGATAAAACTTCGGCGGTAGCTTGTCCTGTCTTCTCCCAGCTGAATTGATTTGCTCTAGCAATACCTTGGGTGGAGAGATGCGATCGCAACCCTGAATCAGTTGCAACAGCCTGCATAGCTGCTGTTATTTCTCCTGTATTGTAGGGATTTATCAGAATGGCTGCATCACCAGCTACTTCAGGTAGGGAGGAGATATTAGAAGTGATAACAGGTGTACCACAAGCCATTGCTTCGAGGACAGGTAAGCCGAAACCTTCCCATAAACTAGGGAAGACGAGGGCGATCGCGCCATTGATAATTTTTGGTAATTCGCTGTAAGGAACATAGTCGAGGAACTTCACCTGATTAGTTACCCCCAGTTCCTCGACTTGTACTTTTAAATTTGGAGTATAACGCGGATCGGTTGACCCTGCTAACCACAATTCGTAGTCTTTGCAGTTAAGTAATGCGGCAAAGGCGGTAATTAGTCGGTGTACATTTTTATAGGAATCTTGACGACCAATGTAGAGAAAGTAATTGCGAGTGGGTAGGTTGAGAAAACGAAAGTGGCTGCGATCGTAGGCGAGAGGAATGGAGGTGATTTTGCTAGTGGGAATTTGGTAAAACTTAGTGATGTCTTTAGCTGTGGCTTGAGAGTTGCAAATAATGTGTTGTGCTTGGCTAAGGACTTGGGGTGTGTAGTAGCGATGGTAGGGTATCAGAGGTGAAAAGCGTCTAGGAAAGCGCAACGGTATCAAGTCGTGAAACATCACGACAAAACGACAATTGGCATAAAGTGGCGCTTCCGGTAGCGGGGAAAACAACAACTGGGATTTTAGCTTTTTATAAATTTGCGGTAGTTGAAACTGTGTCCAAACAAGGCGATGCAAATGCCCTTTGATCCCATGATCTGGTGTTAAATTGGGAGGAATTGGGTAGCAAGTGAAATTAGCATTTTCCTGTGCAATCAATAATGTAGGATTCAGGGATTGCAAATACGGAAATAGATTATTGGCGTAGGTTGTAATACCTGTTGGTTTGGCGCTAAGAAAAGATAAGTTAATTAAAGTTAGATTAGACAAATATAAAACACTCCTGAAACCGCAAAAAAATCATTTGGGAGCATTTTAATCAAAATCGCATAATCTTAGTGTATGCATATGAAACTTTGGTTTACTCATCAGCGTTGCTGAATTGAAGTATGAAATTGCAAAATTGAGTGTTAAAGTCGCTTAATCTTTGCATCTTTGCGTGAGGCTAAATTCATACTATTACTCAGAAATCTCTACTAATCTGAATAGTTTATTATCTTATTTGCATTGCAACAATAACATCCAATCTTCATTAGGACGTTCAGTTAGACATTGCTCAATTGTCAAGTTTTTGATTTGAGAATCATAGTCAATATGCTGTAGTTGAAAACCAAATGACTCAATATCTTGTAAAAACATCTTGGGGTCAGAATAACGACCACAATTAAATTCCATAACTATAGTTATATTTTTGTTTTTTCTTAATGTTTCACTCATTCCATACCAAATGCTTTGCTCTGCTCCCTCAGCATCTATTTTAATAAAGTCAACACTTGACCAATCTTGTGTCAAATTATCCAAGGTTATGGTATTTACTTCTACTACCTTATCTGCTAATGTCGCATCTGTACATATTGTTGCATTTAACCCTTTACCCATAGGGATTACTAGTTGAACTAGCTGGTTATCTATATTTGAAATTGCCTTTTGCAATACTTTCGCATGGTTTTGAAACCCGTTAACCTCTAGTGTGCGTTCTAGTAATCCAACTAGTTTCGGGTTTGGTTCAACAGCTAATACACGACCAGATGATCCAACCGCATCAGCCATCAGCACAGAATAGTATCCATGATTTGCACCTATATCAATGCAATGCCATCCTTTTTTTAGGATACGTGCCATTGCCATAGTAATCCAAGATTCCCAGTATCCATCTAAGCAAAGGTGAGGAGTTATACCAATATCTTCAGCATCACAATAAAATTTATATCTGCCTAAAACTCGACATAATAAAGTTTCTTTACCTATATAAGCTGTATAACATCTATCACGACAGATACTTTCTAGTTCTTCACGAGTTAATACTTGGATATCTCTTACATATATTATTTTCTTATGCATCTTACGATTTGTAAGTAAATTTTGTTTATTGGATATTTTTGCTTGTATTTTTTTTAAAAAAGCTTGCATATGTGGAGACTCAGGATAAACTTTTTTTATATTTAGGTTTTTACCAAAACTACCAAAACTTAATTAGCTTTAAGTATTGTACCCTATACCACAAAAGTACCACTATAACCCTTATATTTTTATATAAATTTACATAATTTTAGCCAATAATATTGTAGCGAATTCAAGTAATGTAAGTATGATTACTAGCCAATCAAAAACGCACCACGCTTTAGAGGGAGATTCTAGGGGCTGGTTGAAGAATAGTCTGAGTATTTGCTTCAAAAAAATTGTTTCATAATATCATATCCGGCAAATTACTTGTGATATGCCATTGCGGGTGCAATGTAGTAGAACGAAGCTATCACAAGATATCTGCGATTGTTTCACTCTATTCGCAATGACAAGTGTTTATATCTTAATTATCCCGTTGTAAAAATAAATCCCAATATTCGCCGTACTTCTCGGCTAGACAGTCCTCAATGCTCAAACTTTTTATTTGTGAGTCATTGTCTATGTATTTAATGGAAAAACCTGCTGCTTGAATTTCATGTAAAAATTCTTTGGGATTATAGTCACGGTAACAGCAAAATTCCATTATTATAATAATATTATTATTCTTTTTTATTGTTTCACGCATTCCGTTCCAAATAGCTTTTTCTGCGCCCTCAGCATCTATTTTAATTAAATCGACTTGTGGCCAATCCTTCGTTAATTCATCAACTGTAACTGTCTCTACTTCAAATGCCTGTTCTCCTGGTAATATTTCACTTTGTGAGATTGTTGAACTACCCCAAAACCCCTCTTTTGGAATTACAAGATTAACCTTATTGCCATTTGTATCTGCAACAGCTTTTTGCACAACTCTAGTATGTTTGCTAAAACCATTTACATTTAAGCTTTTCTCTAGAAGAGAGGCTAATCTTGGGTTTGGCTCAACAGCTACTACATTACCAGTTGTACCAACAACATCAGCCATGATTAGGGAATAATATCCACAATTTGCACCAATATCTAAACAATAATTTCCAGGTAGAAGTTGCTGAATCATCACCTGGGTAATCCAAGATTCCCAATACCCATTCAGACAAAGATGAGGAGTAAGACTCAAGTCTTGTGCCTCAAGATAGCACATATATTTAGTTAACACACGAGACAAAATTATCCCATCACCTAAATATGCTGTCTGTGACATCTTACGGCAAAATAACTCTAAGTCTGTTCGGTTCCAGGAGACAATATCTTTGATATCCGAGAAAAATGCTTCTTTTACGCCATTATTTTGTGAATTTAATAAGGATTTATTTGGTATTTTTTCTAAAAGCGGCATTTTCTCAAGAAATGATTTTATATGAATAAAATCTGATTTTAACGCAGGCAGATCACTCTGTTGTGAAAAAATCACAAAAACTTCATTAGCAAAGACTGGAATAAATTTGTTTACTATATTTTTTAAAAAGGTATAACCTATAGTTTCCATCATGCCTTTATGGATAACAAACCATTGGCATTCATCTAATGAATTGCTCCCTATTGATGAATAAGGTCTTGTAAATTGAAATTTTTCTGCAAATTCATTAGGAGCTATTAATTTATCTTCTTTTTTTAAATTATTTTGCAAAAAAATCGCTGCATTAATCCAGTATTGATCATTGCTTGGAAATTGCATATGCACTTAATTCCTAAATGTAATTCTTGACGTATATATTTAAAGGACTTTTGTATAAGCTTCGTATAGTTTTTTAACATAGTTCTCCATGCTAAATAACTTTGCTCTTTCCTTACCCACTTCTGACAGTTGTATTTGCAGATGAGGATTATTCATTAAATTTTCAATTGCCTGTCTAATCTCATGCGAATTATAGGGATCTACATAAAGCGCAGCTTCTCCACAAACTTCTGGCAAAGAAGCAACATTAGATGTAATTACCGGACAGCCCAAAGACATTGCCTCCAAAGGAGGCAAACCAAATCCTTCATACAAAGATGGAAAGACAAAGCAAAACGCTCCTTTATATAAATAATTTAGATCTCTCCTTGGGACATATTCTAATAACTTGATTCTTGAATTCAATTCATTAGAAAAAATTGTTTCTAGCTTGCGAATTTCATCCTTCCATAGCCATCCTTTTTTGCCAACAATAACAAGCTCTATATCAGTATCTAGTTCACTATAAGCATCTATCAGTCTTCCTAAATTTTTCTTTGGTTCTATAGCACCTACAAAAAGAAGATATTTTTTATGTTTCAATTTATACTTTTTCAAAAATATATCAATTGACTCTTCTTTGATAGACAAAGAATTATTTATTACTGGTTGATATGTGACATAGATTTTATCAGGATCAATATTAAAACAAGATAAAATATCTTGTTTTGTATTTTCTGAAACACTTAAAATAATTGCAGAATCTTTAATTGAATCTCGTATATTTTTGAAGAAAAAACTTTTATCATCTAAGGTCGTGTAAGGTAGCCTTAATGGTATTAAATCATGAATAGTAGTAATTTTTTTTGCATTTCTTACTTTAATAGGTAGGGGAAAAGTAGTATGCCATATATCTATTGTTTTCGGTACATTAATTTGGGTTTTAATTTCTAGTATTTTGTATAAGTTATTAGCGGCTCTATAGCAATCATAGATATCAAAAATTTCGCCAGATTTACTGAAGTAATCAAAAATAAAATCCGCATCTTCTTTAATAACAAAGTCACTAATTGGAACTCTTTTTGCTTTATAGAATAGTTGACTAGTTGCAAGAATAGTGCTTTTAATTTGTGATAATTTGCTAGTTTTTTTTGGCCTATCAAAAAACAAAGCTTCACTTAATATTGAAGTTTTATTATTAGAATAACGGCTGCATAAGATATTTACATCTGCTTCCAGGGAAGTTAAAGCTTGAATTAAACTAATACCATAAGTTTTAATACCTGTTCCCTGTTTAAGTTCTAAATTATATCCATCTATTAATACATTAATTCCCTGTAAACTCATCAATAATTTACCTATGGATTTGATACTTTAATCGAACTTGCTGTCTAAAATTTTACCTTATACCCTAAGCTGAGGCTGTTATTTCAGAGTTCATGTTGGCATTGAAATCAACGTTATTGGCTTACAAAGCTAAGATAACGATCAACAGTTTCACAAGCATCACCGCAAAATTTTATTTGCCCTTTATTTATCCAAATAGCTCGCTGGCATGATTCACGTACAAATTCCATAGCATGAGAAACTACTAGAACTGTGGCCGTTCCATCCCAAAATTTATCAATTCTTTGCTTGCATTTATTTTTAAAACTTTCATCTCCTACTGAAAGTACTTCATCCAAAATCAAAATATCTGGCTGGACATCTGTAGCGATCGCAAACCCCAACCGCGCTACCATACCTGAAGATAAACCTTTTACGGGGACTAATGTAAAATCCTGCAATTCTGCAAATTCTAAAATAGACTGCGCTCTTTCTCGCATCTCTGCCCTAGAAAATCCTAGTAGTATACCATACAGCAAAATATTATCCATGACAGAAATTTCTGGATCAAACCCTGCTCCTAGTTCAATCAAAGGCGCAATTTGTCCTCTTACCCTTACTGATCCAGTCGTTGGTTGTAGAATCCCAGAAATTACTTTCAAAAGAGTTGATTTACCAGAGCCATTTGCCCCAATGATACCTATTTTTTCTCCTGTTTCGACCACCAAATTAATTTTATCTAACACTAATTTCTTTGCAGGCTTGCGATACTTACCTTCTAGAACAGATAGGATAGTTTTTTTGAGATCATAAGAAAACTCTTCTTGTGTTCGTCTCCACAACGAAACTTTATCCAAGCGAATTACTTCCATTTAAAGCAAATCCATAAATTGATGCCGCCACAGGTGAAAACAAGCCCAGCCCAATGACATAATAATTATGCCGCTAAGTAAGGCACTCCCTATTAGACTGAAATCTGGTAATGTTCCCGATAATGTAAGCTGACGGATACTTTCAATAATCGGGGATAATGGATTCAATCCTAAAAACTGCTTTACTTGCTTTGGTACAATAGCTGCTGGATAAAATACAGGGCTGCTGATCCAAATTACAAACACAACTAATTCATAAAAATAAGGTAAATCTCTAAAAAATACGTATAAAGCGCTTACTAGAAACCCAACTCCAATACAAACTAAAATTAGTGCAAGAAATGGGAATAAAAGTGCGAATACATTTATGAGACTCTTGGAATTTATTAAAGTAATAACTGCCAGCAAAGGTAACACTCCGACTGCAAACTGAAATACATTCGCTGCAATCATTGATACAGGAAAAACGCTCACTGGCAGACGAATCTTATTTAAAAGTGCACCATTATTAACTACACTAGCTAACGCTTGGGAGGTGGAAGCTGAGAAGAAATTTATAACCACCAGTCCTGTAAACGCTGCCAATACATAATTCAGGATGGAATTACCATAATAAGATGCAAAAGTCGCTCCAAAAATCGCAGTATACAACCCCGTCATAATTAAAGGGTTTAACAGCGACCAATAAACCCCCAAAAAGGAGCCGCGATAGCGCACCTTTAACGTCCTGGCTACTAAAACCTGTAATAATTCACCGTATCGCTGCACTTGCAACCTAGTTACATTACCTTTAAGCGAAAACTTCATCCCCGAACACCACTACATATTAATAGGCAGATTAACCGCGAATTTTATCTTATCGGAGCGCAATTTTTCGCATAAATCTCAAGCTAAGAATTTATTTTACAGTTTAAACTCCTAAGCATATTTTACTCTTCATGCAAGACTAGTTGAGTTATCAATTAGTTCCTAATGCTCTCTAGCCAAACGCAAGAAATGTTTTTATATCATAAAACAGGTAAAAAGTCAAAAAAATATCTCTAGTTACAGTTATGTTCATAGAGTGTAAGTATGTAAGGTTTTAAACCTTACATTTTACTCACTTCAAGACATCGGGATCAACACCCAGCGATCGCAAATGTGCTGCCAATCTTTCTACTCTTTGCCGTTCTTGTTCGCAACGAGATTCTGCTTCAATAGCAGCTTGCTGTGCCTCAATAGCAGCTTGCTGTGCTTCAATAGCAGCCTCCTCCGGCGTCGGTACTAAATCGCCATCAGCAGTAAAGTAGCGTAATTTACCATCATTTACACCTAAATACAGATTTAAGACACTGCTCCAACGCCATCCGCTGACATTTGGTGTAATTTCCTGATATTTATTACCTACTAATTCAAAACCGATAAATTCTAAACTTTCCGGTGAAAACCAAAAATATTCTGGTGTGTGAAACCGATTTTCATAGAGAGTTTTCTTTAAATTACGGTCAACATCTGCGGTACTATCAGAAAGTAATTCAATAATTAAATCGGGATAACGGCCATCTTCTTCCCAGACTACCCAGGAACTGCGGGGTCGCTTTTCGGTGTCTTTCACCAAAAAAAAGTCTGGGCCACGAAAGTCTCGATTTCGCAACTGCTGACGACTAAAATAAATCGTCAAATTAGCACCAACAAAGAAATCATTCCGATCGCGCCACAGCCATTCAAGACAAGCCACCAGCAGCATTAGCTGCATATAATGCAACGAAGTTTCCATTTCTGGCTCATCACTTAACAACCGAGTTGCATCGGGCATTTGTTGTTCTAGCTGTTGCGCTGTGACAAACATAAGTATGTACCTGCTTGGTTGTTGATTTCATTTTAGTCAATAGTCATCAGTTATTATCTTTGTGACTTTATACCATTGAAACTATTACAGATGAGTCACGGATTCAGCTAAACTGAGACTTGGTTTATTGCATTGTATCTAGGCATGGAAATCGGACAAAAGGTTAAAGTATTTCGGTTGCGCGATCGCGTATCTCCCCCTGTTGTGAAAAAATTAGGTCAAGTTGGCACTATCCTGGGCTACAAAATGACAGATGCTAGTGGTGTAGGCATAGTGGTGCAATTTGAAGATAATTTCTCCACTTGGTTTTTTGAAGATGAACTTAAACTCGTACAGTAGGCGGAAGCTGAGAGTATTTGCCGAGTGCTAAGTTGGAATTGACAACATCGGCGGGAACTGGAAATCAAGTAATGACCCTAATATTGACATTTTTGGGCAAAGGCGGCATTGCTCGTACCAAAATTGCGATCGCCGCCGCCAAGCTATTAGCTAGCCAAGGCAAGCGCGTACTCCTAGCAGGACTTGCAGAACCAACATTGCCCATCCTGCTAGATACTACCCTAACTCCCGACCCCCAAGAAATTGCTCCTAATTTGCAAGTAGTACAGTTCCAAGCATCTGTACTGCTAGAACGCAACTGGGAAGAAGTAAAAAAACTTGAGGCGCAATACCTCCGCACACCTATCGTCAAAGACGTTTATGGTCAAGAATTGGTAGTATTGCCGGGAATGGACAATGCCCTTGCCTTAAACGCCATCCGTGAATATGATGCCAGCGGCAACTATGACGTGATTGTCTACGATGGCACAGGTGACGCTTCTAGTTTACGAATGTTGGGATTGCCAGAGTCTCTCAGTTGGTATGTCCGACGCTTTCGGCAATTATTTGTCAACTCGGATCTAGGGAAAATAATTGCAGAATCGCCTTTGATTCAACCGCTGATTAGCACCTTGTTCAATGTCAATTGGACAGCAGATAACTTCTCCCTACCGACTAACCAAGTCAACAATTTTTTAGACAAGGGTAGAGCTGCAATTGCCGACCCCAAGCGCGTTGCTGCCTTTTTGGTGACTACACCAGACCCTATAGAGGTAGCAAGTACCCGTTATTTGTGGGGTAGCGCTCAACAAGTAGGTATCACCGTTGGTGGTGTTATTCTGGTTTCTTCCCAAACAGGACTCAATGTCAATGAGGAGTTTACCCCTCTACCTGTTAGTGTAGTTCCCGATTCCTCCACTGGTGATTGGCAATCTCTAATAGATGCCCTACCCAACTTTGCCGCGCAAGCAGTACAGGCTCCCAAACCAATTGAAATAGATACCCACAACCGTCAGGTACGCTTATTCCTGCCTGGATTTGACAAAAAACAAGTCAAACTTACTCAGTATGGGCCGGAAGTCACAGTGGAAGCCGGAGACCAGCGGCGCAATATTTCCCTTCCCCCAGCCCTAAGTGGTAGACCAGTTACTGGAGCCAAGTTCCAGAATAATTATTTGATAATTTCGTTTTAAGTAATAGGTAATGGGGGCTGGGGGCTGGCGACTGGGAACCAGGGACTGGGGACTGGGTAATGGGTACTGGGTAATTCTTCTAATTCCTAATCCCTAACTACCAATCCCTAATCCCTAATCCCTAATCCCTAATCACCAATCCCTAATCCCCAATTCCCACATCCATAAGTACGCCTTATGACTGAATCATCTCCTACTCCCCCAAATTCCAACCCAGCTGAAGCACTAGATTCAGTTAATGTCAGCGACGAAATCACAGCAGTTGCCGATCGCAGTGCGAAAACTAGGCAGCTGCTAGGTATGAAAGGTGCTGCACCAGGGGAAACCTCTATTTGGAAAATCCGGTTGCAACTGATGAAACCGATCACCTGGATTCCCCTCATTTGGGGTGTAGTCTGCGGTGCGGCTTCTTCTGGTAACTATACCTGGACGCTAGAAAATGTGTTGAAGGCAGCGGCTTGTATGTTACTTTCAGGCCCCCTACTTGCAGGTTATACCCAAACCCTGAATGATTTCTACGATCGCGAAATTGATGCCATCAATGAACCTTACCGTCCTATCCCCTCTGGTGCAATTTCTGTACCCCAAGTAATTACGCAAATTACTGTATTATTCTTATCTGGTATTGCCTTAGCATTTGTGCTAGATTTATGGGCTGGGCATGATTTTCCCAATGTCACCGTACTTGCTCTATTTGGTTCTTTTATTGCCTACATCTACTCTGCACCTCCTCTAAAACTGAAGCAAAATGGTTGGCTAGGAAACTATGCCTTGGGAGCAAGTTACATTGCTTTACCTTGGTGGGCAGGTCATGCTTTATTTGGAGAACTTAATTGGAAGATTATGATTCTCACCCTAATTTACAGTTTGGCTGGATTAGGAATTGCCATTGTCAATGACTTCAAAAGTGTAGAAGGCGATCGCCAACTCGGACTACAATCACTACCTGTAATGTTTGGTGTCACTACTGCGGCGTGGATATGTGTAGTGATGATTGATTTATTTCAAGGATTGATTGCTGCTTATTTAGTCACTATCCATGAGAATTTATACGCTGCAATTCTCGTACTGTTAATCTTGCCGCAAATCACCTTGCAAGATATGTACTTTCTGCGTGACCCTCTGAAGAACGATGTCAAGTACCAAGCCAGTGCCCAACCTTTCTTAGTCTTGGGAATGCTTGTTACTGGTTTAGCACTGGGTCATGCTGGCGTTTAAGTTATACTTCCTCAGCGAGAGGTTAAGAGCTAGGGGTTAGGAGTTAACATTACTTCTAACCCCTAATTTTTAATTGTTATCAAAAGTTGCTGTGCTAGAACTAATTTCTTTTTTAATTAATGGGATTCAACCTTTTATAGTCCCCATTTGCTTTGTCAGCGCTTGGGCTATAATTATTCTCTGTGCTTGGAGTTTGTGGACGGCAGCGCGAGACAGTGTTACTACAGCCAAGCAAATGCATCAAATACCTTGTACTGGCTGCCAATTTTTTACTGAGGATTACCGCCTCAAATGCACAGTACGTCCTTCCATTGCTAACACAGAAGAAGCGATCAATTGTCGTGATTATCAAGCAAAGACCAATCCTTACCTGTACTAGTACAGTGGTGAGTGGTCAGTTGCTCCCTGCTCCTCTGCTTCCCAATCCCCAGTCCCCAACCCCTTAACCAATTTCTAGTAAAACCTTTAAAACACCTCGATTCTGAGCGTGTTCAAAAGCTGCAATCCCTTCTGTCAGGGGGTAGCGGGCATGAATCAGAGGTTGTACGTCTACTTGTTCCTTAGCTAGCACTTCGAGTGCAGCCGCAAAGGGGCCACAGCGCGAACCAATTAGAGTAATCTCGTCTACTACCAACGACGAAGCATCTAAGTTAAGATTGCCAGCATAGGTACTCTTGAGTATCAATGTACCTCTAGAACGTAGGGCGCGGCGAGCGATCGCAAATCCTTCTGGATTACCTGTACACTCTACTGAGATATCAAAATATCTATCTGTAACACTGTCTACTAAACCAGTTTTAATGTCTCGTGCCTCTAGGTTGGCGAGTTTTTCTCGATGGCGTCCCACTACCAAAAGTTCACAACCAGTTAAAGCTATTGTCTGCGCTACCAGTTGTCCCAGTTTGCCATCACCAACTACTAGCACCCGGTCATCTGCACCTAAGGCTACTTGCTGCTGAATTTCTAAAGCTGCTGCTAATGGTTCAGTAAATGTTGCTACTTCGGTTGGCACATTATCCGGTACAAGATGTAAATTTTCTATCGGCAAACAAAGATACTCAGCAAAGGCTCCGTGGCGGTTGACAATGCCAAGTACAGTACGGTTTTCACAGTGAGTAGGCTGGCCACTGCGACAGAACCGACAACGCCCACAGACAGCGTTAATTTCTCCAACTACTCGCTGATTCATTAGGTGTTCTGGCCCTTGCTCAACAACACCGACAAATTCGTGCCCTAGAATGCCAGCGTAAGGATAGTAACCTCTGAGCAATTCTAGGTCAGTGTTACAAACACCCGCACGCAAGACACGCACCAGTGCTTCTCCATGTGGCGGCTGTGGAATCGGTATGTCCGTGCGTAGGTGCAATTGGTTGTTTTCGAGCCAGAGTCCTTTCATTGTAAGCTTTGAAACAAAAAAGGTGCGGATGGATAAAGGCTGAACTACAAAACAATAACAGGTATCTTGTACGTTTGAGACATGAGCAATTAATTTTTTATTTAATCCGGTATAAAAATTAAGTATAAAATCCACTATTGCTAGTCTCAGCAACTTCAGTAGAGTTTAAATTGTTGGAATTTGACTCAATTTTGCTTAACCAAATTACTAAATCATCTGCGTGTACTGCGATTTCACTCCCTAAAGTTTTGATATATAGAAGTCCGTCGCTAATAGTTAAATCTCTTAGGGGATACCATGTATTTCGGGTTCTGATCAAAAGTTGTAATGGAATGCCTCGCTGTGAAGCATATTTACGATATTTCCACCAAGCACGCCATAGGATGACAGATTTGGTGCAATGCATTTTATAGCCTTGTGGTATTTGGCAGTAGCGATACTGATAGAAACCCCGATGATCTACTTCTCCCGTAAGAATGTAACTGTACTCAGCTAATGCTTCATTCATCAGTTCCCAATAGGATGAAGTTGCATGAATCGAGAATTCTGGTGGTGTTTGATTGAATTGGGCTGTAGCAATCACGCCCTCGGATTTTGCAATAACTTGGTTGCTGTTATATACTGCTTGCGCCTTCAAAGACGGGTTTGCCAATAAAACTTCTTTTTTCTGGATAGAGTGCCCAACAAACTCTCGCATCAACTCTTGATTAGATAACATGACAGTTCGATACTCAGTAATTCGTTGTTGAGAAATTCCCAACACAATATGGATTAGCAATTATAGTGCTAATTTTCCTGTCAAGAGTGGTGTTAATTGATGTCGATATGTTGTGGTATTCCAGAAACGTGGTAGCACAATAGTATAAATATCAAAGGCGAGTTAGATTTTTACATTTTTTAAAAAAGGTGTAAAAACTGGAACTAATTCTGAGCGACTAACAACAAGGGTAGGGAAAGAGCGATCGCTATAATCCTCCCCAGGAGTTAAAGGAAACGGCTCGGACTTCAGCGATCGCCAAGTGCCACCAGCTGCCTGAACAATTACCCAAGCCCCTGCTAAGTCCCAAACTTTTGGTGTGGCTTCAATACCACCTAATGTTGCCCCAGTCGCCACCGTCAAGAAGTTATAGCTAGCCACACCCAACATCCGAATTTTGCAGGGAAAGCCTGGTTGCATAGCTGGGGTGCTGCGGGAACAGAGGTTGAAAAAGTGATTGTTGGTGGGCGCATCAGGACTTGCGTGGATGGGGTGATGATTGAGGAATGCCCCAGTTGGCGCTGCTAATCCAGATGAGCCTTCCCAGAATCCGTGAAAAGCTTGTACTAGTGTTGGCGCGTAAACATAACCAAAAACAGGTACTCCTTGATACAGTAAACCAAGAGAAATTGTCCAGATGGGAATGCCGCGCGTAAAGTTGGTTGTACCATCCAAGGGGTCAATTACCCAACACCATTCTGTACCGGGAAAAACGCGATCACCCTCTTCGCTCAAAATGCCATAACCAGAGAAAGTAGAAGCGATCGCATCCCGAATTTCTTGATCTGCCCACTTATCTGCTTTTGTTACCAAACTGCCATCGGCTTTTTGCAAAGCCTGCACCTGCCCAAAATCTTGCATCAGTTGCTTGCCCACTCTGGTAGTGGTAGTTTGGGCAAAATCGAGAATCGTTGTCCAAAAATCACTCATTGATTATTTCTCGCGTAAAGATGCTTCCAAGGCAAGCATTTGAGTAGTGCTGAGTTTAGCACTCAACACTCACTGTTTTTCAATCTAAATCACTTTCTAAAACAGAAGCGATCGCTTGCTTAGTACTAGTTTGAAATTCTGTCACATTCACTCGGTTGAGGAACCAAATCGATACCACCATACCGACAGCTTCTAAAAGAAATACTAGCCCATAAGCTAGTTCTAAGCTGGGCAGCAGTTTGCGACCTATATCCAAAACCGTACCGCCAATGACCACTGCCACGCCACGAGATACTGACTGCGCTAGCCCCCATGCTCCAATAAATGTGCCAGCGGCTTCTGCTGCTGTGAGATCCAGCATCAAGCTAATTGCTGCCGTAGTTAAAAAACCAGTAGCTAAACCGAACAAGACCAAACCTAGTTTCAAGAAGGCTGGATTAGCAGAAAATCCTGATATACCCAGTAATAACGCGGCGAATGCAACCAAAACACAACCCAGGCGTGCAGTTCTGCGCTTACCCAAACGCGGCACAATGAAAAAGCCAGTAACACCGTAAGCAATTAATATACCTGTTCCGTAATAAACATTCAGTTTGGTGCTTTCTGCCAGAGGCATTTTAAACACCTGACCCGCATAAGGTTCTAAAATTGGGTCTTGCATAAACAAGCTGACGGTCATCACCAGTAAAAAGGTGAAAAACAGACCAGTTTGCGGGCTTGCTGTCAAGATTGCCCAAGCATTGCCCAGAGTAATGCTGTCTTCTCGGTTTGCCAGTGCGGAACGTTGAGAATGTTGGGAATACTTTTTTTCTACACCTAACGTTGCCGCGATCGCCAGCCCAAATACAATTGCTGGGACAACAATAAACAGTTTATTGACTGCTGCTTGTAAGGTCGCTATGTTCGCTTCTGGTGTTAATTGCCTCAGTAAGCTGGAACTAATAATTGCCCCAACAATAATCCCCACCATCAGCATTGACCAAACAACACCGACTACTTTAGAACGGTTATCTTCTTCAGAGATATCTACTAACAAAGCAGCGAAAGCAGTACCACTAGCACAAATTGCTAAACCGTAAACAGCAAAAACTAAAGACAGCAGCGCTGTCCAGCCAATAGTTTCCGTTGTCCATACCCAGCCACCTGCAATAGTTGCGGCAGTATTCAGCTGCCACATTACTTGTACAGCTAAAAATGCAGCGATCGCCAATATTGCCGCACCCACCCAAACATAAGCTGTACGATGATAGCCCCACATCGGCTTGGCATCAGATATCTGACCGAACCAGATACGCGAAGGCGAAACAAATGCTGGTAGTGCTAGCACTATCGACACTAGCGTTGCCGGAATCGCTATTTCTTGAATCATGACTCTGTTGAGTACCCCCAGAGTCAAAATCGACATCATGCTCAACCCCATTTGAAAGAGGCCAAGCCTAAACATAGTGAACAGATTCACTCTTGACACAACTGGGGATTTTGCCTCGCTATCAAACACATCACCGCTTGCCATAGCTACTTTTTCGTATGGTTTATCAAAAATAGTCTCTCTTTAATTAAAGATAAACTGTTCGATATTCCAAAAAACCCAGCAATTTCGGGGCATCAATTTTTGGATTTGGCGGTAGAGATGCTTTCAGGTTATATAATTCATCCACCAGAACCGTACCACCCTCACAAAAATCTATACTGAGATGATAATCTTCAAGCAAAGCAGTTCCAATGAGTGGACGACCCATTGCTAATGCTGCAATATTACGCTCAACACCATTCCATAAAACTGTTGCTAAATAAACATCGGTTGCCACACTGGAATTATTAGCGAGGTTTGCGTTAATATTTATCAGGTAAGGCAAGCCAAGCTCAGTAATGAGAGAAGGTGGAAAGGTTAAGAACCCTTCAAACCCTGTATCAATAACACACTCGATTTCGACACCTGAACTTTCTGGGGGAAGAATAATCAAACTCATTCTTGCCTGAAGTCCAACTACAGTCCCGTGTATCACTGTGCAGTCCTAAGCAATGTACCACCTACTGCATAAACGGCATTAAAACTAATTCTTTCTCCCCAAAGTGCTGCATTGGGTTGCTTGGATTTTAATCGAAGACTTGTTTCGACTAAATCATCACCGATTTCGTAATCTCCTGTTTCAACATTAATCGAGATAATTTTGCCAATGTTTTCTTCCGTCTCAACTTTGGCACGGATACTTCTTTCATAAAGTTCCTTTCCACGTCGGGCAACTTCTTGGCTACTAAGCGTAGGACGGGACATAAATAAATCCCCAATTTGATCTGCTAGATTCTTCACTTCATTGTAGAGCAGAAGCTATACATAGCTTAAAAAGCGATCGCTTGCGATATTACAGGGAGATGCGATCGTATCTTAAAATAATGGTCATCGTCAAGATTTTATCGATAAAGTTTCTTGATTTAAAGCATCTTTATGATGAGCTATATGCCTTATAAATTTAGCTGTAATTTTGACCAAAGTATTTAATAGAAAAATTCAAAAATTCTTTTTCAATTTGATGAACCATCTTTCTCAAATGAGTCACTAGAAGATTATAATCTATATCAATTTTACTCCAGAATGCTTCACCAGCGATTTTGGAAATTTTAGGGTGACTGAAGTGCCATTCTCCTAATTCAAAACACGCTACAAATAAGGGATTTGGGTAAAGACTTAACTCCTTATAAGTCCTGTTTTTCTGGCTTCCTGTTAAAGTGTCTTTCAAGGATGTAGACATAAAAACAGCTATCGAATAGAAGGATTTACTTAAAGTTCCTCCGATGCCTAATAAACTAACATTTCTTAGTCAATTCACATTTCTTTAAAGCCTAGTAAAGTCTATCTACCAGTGGTTCATTTGAACTAAAATAAGTTCAAATGAACTAATGAATGTGATAATACCTTGAGTTTTGCAGTACTATATAGCGTCTGTACACCTTTTAAGGTAAGCTAGAACGCCGCATACTCATCTTTAGTGTATTTTAGTTAAGCAAAATTTCAGTTTAAGAAGTTCGGCAATGGTAGAAGCAGCACTAGATATTACTTTGGGATCTGAGGAAAATCTTATTCAAGAGTTGGATTTAGTTGACCAAGATAACCCACAAAGTTGGAAAAATAAGTTGATTCTCGGTGATTGTTTAGAGGCATTACAAAAGCTGCCTTCTGCAAGCGTTGATTTAATTATCACCTCGCCTCCGTATGCTGATAGTCGGAAAAAAACTTATGGAGGAATTTCTCCAGATGAATATACAGATTGGTTCCTTATAAGAGCTTCAGAGCTAAAAAGAGTTTTAAAACCCGAAGGTTCCTTCATTCTTAATATCAAGGAGAAAGTTGTTGATGGGCAAAGACATCCATATGTATTGAATTTAATTTTAGGAATGCAGAAACAAGGATGGTTATGGACTGAAGAATATATATGGCATAAAAAAAATAGTTATCCTGGCAAGTGGTCTAATCGTTTCCGTGACTCCTGGGAGCGTTGCTTACACTTTAACAAGCAAAAGAAATTTAAGATGTATCAGGAATCTGTAATGGTTCCTATGGGAGATTGGGCAAAGTCGCGTCTCAAAAAGCTGAGTGAGACTGATAGAAGACGCGATAATTCTAAAGTTGACAGTGGGTTTGGCAAGAATATATCTAACTGGTTGGAGCGTAAAATGGCTTATCCAACTAATGTTTTACATTTAGCAACTGAATGTGGAAATAAAAATCATAGTGCAGCTTTTCCTAAAAATCTTCCTTCATGGTTTATCAAGCTATTCACTAATTTAGATGATGTAGTTCTTGACCCGTTTGCTGGTTCAGGAACATCTTGTGTGGCTGCTAAAGAACTAGGGAGAAATTATGTAGGTATTGAAATTAAAAGAGAATATTGCCAACTGGCAGAACTGAATATTAAAACAGCGGTTGCCAATACTCAGCTTGTGAAAAACAGTAACCAATACCATGAGGAATTAAATGTGGTTGGCTCAGATTATAAAATTTATCACAATTACTTGATTCAGTACGTTCTTACACCTTTTTATGACAAGAGATTTGAAAAATTGAGCAAATTAAAGCTCAAAGACGTTCTTAAGCGTAAAAATCCTTATTTATTTAAGGCAAAAAATATTGAACGCGCCCAAGATTTTGTCGATAGTATAATTACTTCATTCCTTTCTTCACAAGAAGAAACCATCTTTGGAAATTTGTTAGAGGGCTTTGCAATACATATATCTGAAACTTTGTACGGTGGTTTTAAGTCAAAGCTCAACAGTATTGACCTAGAGTTTAAACGGAATGACAACTATTATATTGTAGGTATTAAATCTGGCACGAATTGGGGCAACTCTGACCAAATTAGCAAAATGAAAGACAACTTTAAAAAAGCAAGACAGTTTTTGAGAAAACAAGGCATCACCAGCAACATTTTTGCTGTTAATGGTTGTATGTATGGTAAGGATAGTAATCCTTTCAAGCAAGATATAGATTCCGATAAAACATACTTCAAATACGCAGGTCAAGAGTTTTGGGAATTCATCTCAGAAGATCCCAACCTTTACCAAGAGATGATTGTTCCTATCGGAGAGGAAGCCAAGAAAAAGGATGAACTTTTTAAGTCTACTCTTGACGCAAAAATTAATGAAATGACCTTTGAGTTCATGCAGTTTTTTACTAGTAACGGTCGTATTGATTGGATTAAGCTTGTGGATTATGTATCTAAGAAAGGGGATGTGAAATTAGAAGCCGTAACTCAACAGTTGACATTGGAACTAGAAGGAAGAGATTCAGATTTAGAAGAACCTCTGGATTTAGCAGATGCGCTAGATTTTGAGTAACGGAGAGCAAATTATACAATGAGTGAAGCAAACTATCGACAATTAACTGAAGCAGAATTACGGGAATATATAAAGCATCATCCCCAGGATGAAGAAGCCTTTCAAGACTATCTGAGGATTGTGAGAGCCAAGCCAAATAGAGTTGTGGTTAGCACAGTGAACAGTTGGAGGCTGGGTTAAGGAAAAGACTGGCATTGTAAACCGCGATCGCATAAATATCACATAGTACTGACCCCAAAACCGCTTGTAGTTTAGGTTTTCCATTTTTAATACCACAAGCGTTTCTTACTTTTGACCTATTAGGATTATCAGATTCAGAATTTTGTTGCTAACGCTACACTAAAAAAGTAAAGAAATGTAAATATGTAGATATTGCGATGGTGGAAACGATCACATTAGGACAAAATGGGCCAACTGTTACCCCCCTTTGCATTGGCACTTGGGCTTGGGGCGATCAACTCTTTTGGAGTTATGGCGATGGCTATGGTCTAGAACAATTGCGAGAAGCCTTTACAGCAGCTCTAGAGGCTGGTGTTACCTTTTTTGACACTGCGGAAATCTACGGTCTGGGAAAGAGCGAGGAATTTTTAGGGCAATTTATGCAACAGGCACAACAACCTGTGCAAATCGCTACAAAGTTTGGCCCTCTGCCTTGGCGCTTTACCGGGCAATCAGTCTCCGATGCTTTAACAGACAGTCTTAAGCGTTTACAAGTAGAGCAAGTTGCCCTCTATCAAGTACATTGGCCTTTTACCTTCTTTTTGAGCCAAGAAACGCTAATGAATGCTTTAGCAGATGAGGTGAAGCGGGGGAGAATTGCCGCAGTTGGTGTTAGTAATTACTCAGCAGCGCAAATGCGAGAAGCACAACAAATATTGGCAAGTAGGGGAATCCCCCTAGCGGTCAACCAAGTACGCTATTCTTTACTCACCCGTAAAATTGAAAGTAACGGCATTCTCAAAACGGCTCGTGAGTTGGGCGTAACCATCTTGGCATATAGTCCTTTAGCCCAAGGATTACTCACAGGCAAATACACCACCGAGTCTACTGAAACCCCTACTGGTGCTAGAAAGATAGACCCCCGATTTAATAAAGAAGGCTTGCAAAAAATTTCACCAGTGATAACTTTATTACACCAATTGGGAGATAAGCACAAACGCACGCCTGCTCAAGTAGCCCTTAATTGGTTAATTGCTCAGGGAAATGTCATCCCGATTGCTGGGGTGAAGACAGCCCAACAGGTAAAACAAAATGCTGGCGCTTTGGGTTGGAGATTAAGCGATGAAGAAATTAGCGAGCTAGAAAAAGTTAGTCGCCCTTGGCTGTAGTGATTGTTAATTACTCAAATACAGGGGGCCACAGTTCTGATACTGTGAGTTCCCAACCAGGTAGTAAATCTGGTAGTGTCAGTTTGTCGTTGTCTTGTAAGACTATTGGTTCTTGGTTGGGTCTGTAAACTATTAGCGTCAATTGATCGGGGTCAATGAGTATACCAACCGAAGAGCCAAGTTGCAAGAATAGCTGAATCTTTTCTACTAGTGTTTTAATACGGTCTGACTTAAATTTTATCTCTACCATCAAGTCAGGTACTAGTTCCACAAAGTCACGCTGGCTTTTTTTGAGTCTATCAGCACGAACAAAAGACACATCGGGAGCGCGAAGATTTCGTTTTTCATTATCTGCTCCCTTTCCGTTTTCAGTGTCTATGGGCAGAATAAAACCAGCGCTTGAACCAGTTACGCGACCTAATTTTCGTGGACGTACCCAGTTGCCCAGTAATCTGATAAATTCAGCACCTATTTCTTCTGAAACATAATCTGATGGCCCCATAACCAAGATGCTACCATCCACCAGTTCTATCTGCCATTCTGGATGTTCTGTTTGGATCTGCTCTAAATCTGTAATGGTGAACATAAGACTACAGAAAATCCACCTTGATTATGTTCCTACAAACTAGACTATCCCGAAAATTGAGCATTACAAAAGATAGTTTTATAGTTTGTTGTGAGGACAGTATTTTTTATGAAAATAGAAACCACAGATGGACAACGGACACTTGCTACAACGGGGAGGCAGTCCGTTGGGCGGCTTCGCCGACTTGAAGGAACTGCCGTGGGAACCCCCAAGAGCGCAGTGTCCTCCAGATAAACACTGATGATTTATCTGTATTTATCGGTGGTTCCCAATCATCAGCTTGGATGAACTAGCTGTGACAATTCAGGTGAAAGTCAAGAGACTTCCACTCATAACTCAGATTATGAAGCTGATTCTCTAGCTGTAGATGAACCTAGCTTTTGATTAGCAGGAGAAACAGAAGCATCTCGACGGCTTGTCTTTAGCTTTGGCTTGGGAGTAGCACGTCTTTCATCTTCCCCAATATTAGTGTCTGATTTACTCCAAGAGGAGCGGGTACGCTCTCCAGAAGCATCACGACGCTTAACTAACTTAGGTTTGGGAGAGGGGGCGTTGTCCTCTTGGGGAATCTCAATATCTGAATTTAGCCAAGCCGGACGAGTTTGATCGTAAGCGATTTGCAAGGCAGCAGCAGCGATCGCCTGAGCATCGTATTTCTCAATTAGTTCGCTGACTATCGGCAAAAATGAAGCTAGGCGTTCGCCTGTTAAAGCTTCTCCCACCTGTTCTTGCAATTTATGGATGTGCCGTGCCTCAATTTGTGCCCGTGTGGGAATTGACAGCAACTGCCAACTTTGGCGGTTATGGCGTTCAAATACCTGCTGTTTACGGCGCTCAAATGGCTGCACTAAAGAAATTGCTGTGCCTTCCTTACCAGCTCGACCAGTACGACCAATGCGGTGGACGTAAGTTTCTACGCTATCGGGTAAGTCGTAGTTGATCACATGTGACAGTTGATCTACATCTAACCCGCGTGCCGCAATATCAGTTGCTACCACCCAACGCACTTGACGATTGCGGAATCGGCTCAATAAGCGCTCCCGTGCTTGTTGTGACAAGTCACCGTGGTATTCATCGACACTGTGCCCGGCTGCTTGCAGTTGACTGGTGAGTTCTGCGGCTGTGCGTCTGGTGCGGACGAATATCAAAGCTGATTCTGGGTCTTCCATTTCCAGAATCGGCTGTAATGCTTTAGCTTTTGTCCAGTGGCGAGGTATAAGGTAAGCTACCTGATTGATTTTATTGGGGGCAGCTTTTGGCTGTTCGACGGTGACTGTCGCAGGCGATCGCAAAAACTTGTTCACCAACTGGCGAATTGATGGCGGCATTGTTGCCGAGAATAAAGCTGTTTGGCGATCCTGGGGTGCTTGGGACAGGATTTTGATTACATCGTCGATAAAGCCCATGCTCAACATTTCATCAGCTTCATCCAACACAAACCACTTCACCTGGTCAAGCTTTAGACAGCCTCTGTCGAGCAAGTCTATTACCCGTCCTGGCGTACCTACGACCATATGAACGCCGCGTTTAAGTTGTAAAATTTGGCGGTCGATTGATTGACCACCGTAAATTGCTAACACCCGCAAGCCTTCGTCACCAATGAATTGGGCGATGGCATCATGAACTTGCATGGCTAACTCACGAGTGGGAGTTAAAACCAGCGCTTGTACGGCCTTTTGATTAATATCTAGCCGTTCTAAAATTGGCAGCGAAAATGCTGCTGTTTTACCAGTTCCAGTTTGGGATTGACCAACTACATCACGACCCGCCAGCAGTTGTGGAATAGCTTGGGATTGAATGTTAGTTGGTGTGGTGAAACCAATTTTTTCTAATTGTTCTACGCGTTCTTGTGAAATACCTAGTTCTTGAAACGAAAGATTCATCAACTCTCCTAGATTTTATTTTGGATTTTTGGATTAGTCATTTAGTGAGCTAGTGCGGTCTTGGGGTTTCCCCCATGAGCAACTAGCGAACCCTAAGGGCCATTGGTCACTAATCATTGGTGATTTGAAAAGGAACAAATCATAGATCAGTTATTGACAACTTGACCATAGAGGTCATAGGTATCAGCGCTTTGGATTGCTACTGGCACAATCGTGCCTAACTTTGCCTCACCATCGACATATACCTGTCCGTCTATTTCTGGGGAAAATCTGCCAGACCGACCAATTAATTCTCCACTTTCAGGATTTTCTTGCTCAATCAGGACATCAATGATTTTCCCTACCTCCTGTTGGTTCTTCTGCCAAGCTATCGGTTGCTGGAGTTCCATGAGTCGGTGCCGACGCTCATCCATTACTTCTTGGGGCAACTGATTGGGCAGCTTGTAAGCAGGGGTTTCCTCCTCTGGCGAAAAGGTGAATACACCAACATGGTCAAATTCATGCCGCTGGACGAACTTTAATAAATGCTCAAAATGCTCTTCGGTCTCTCCTGGGAAGCCAACAATAAATGTTGTCCTGAGTACAGATGATGGTAGCGCCGTCTTGATGCGCTCAATAATCCCATCGTTTACCCGTCCTTGCCACGGACGATTCATGGCGCGGAGAATTTCAGGATGAGAATGTTGCAAGGGCAAATCCAGGTAGGGTAATACGTTGGGTGTTTCTTGGATTGCCGCTATGACATCTGGTGTCAATCCAGTGGGATAAGCATAGTGCATTCGTATCCAGGGTACATCTACTTCCCCCAAAGCGCGAAGTAATTCGGCTAACTTTGGCTGACCATAAATATCCAAGCCATAATTTGTGGTGATTTGGGAAATTAGAATAATCTCTTGTACCCCTTGGCTAGCTAACTGCTTGGCTTCAGCAACAATGGATTCAATGGTACGCGATCGCTGCTTTCCTCTCAGATAAGGAATAATACAAAACGCACAACGATAATCACATCCTTCGGCCACCCGCAGATAAGCTACGCCTTCGGTTGTAGTGCGGTAGCGCGGTGTAGTTTCGTCGGCAATATAAGTTAGTTCGGCACTAACCTGATTGACCCGCTCTCCTTGTTCTACCCGCTCAATTACATTTACAATTTTGTGATAATCGCCTGTACCTACTACGGCCACTGCTTCTGGCAACTCCTCCAATAATTGTTCTTGGAAGTGCTGGGCCATACAGCCAGTGATCACGATTTTTTTATTCGCCTCTGCCAACTCTACCAAAGTTTTGACAGATTCAACTCTTGCTGCTTCGATAAAACTACAGGTATTAACAATAACGTAATCGGCTAATTCTTCATTGCTATCTACGCCGTAGCCTGCTTCTACAAGCAGTCCTAGCATATGTTCTGTGTCAATTCGATTTTTCTCGCAGCCCAGGTGAGAAATTGCAATTGTTGGCTTGTCACCCATATTTTGAAAAAATCTTTAGGTTTTGTCTTGTAGACAAACACTAAAGAGTGCTTGCCTCGCTCTGTTTTTATCGGCATCCTTATCTGGACAGTGAGCAAAGTGATAAATTTGAAGGTTATCACTGTCAGCAACTGTCGCGAATCTATGACCATAACATCGATTAGGGCCATGTTATGATGCTTTTATTAACTTGTTCCTCAGGGTAAGATAGAGTGTCTTTGGGTACATTTGACACTTGTTATATTTTTTAACAATTCGTCTATTGGTATTTTACATTGCCAAGAGCGTGTGCGTTGTTAATTTACCCATCGGGAAGCCGCCCAAAGGGCTTGTTGTGAGAAGTCGCTACCCTCAGGGAAATCGCGCTTGCGACTACGCCTAATCAAGCAGTAATGCTATCCTTCGGATCAGGCAAGTCCTACGATAATGCGTAGGTGAGAGGCCTAAACCATGGGAAGCTGCCTCGCGTCTTGTGAGTGGCAAACTCCTCTTGTAGTCCAGATTATATCTTAACATATCTTATGAGAGGTTTTACGCCAATTTCCACCTTAGGGGGGAGGCAGTAAAGCAACCCAGATAAAACAAGCTTGACTAGTTAGTGAAAAGTCAATAGTTAGAAAATTCTAGACTCTGGACTTTGAACTGTTGACTCCGCGAAGCGAATTTAAAGACGTGGACTTATATCAGCTATTTAAAACTCGAACTCCGATTATTGGTGTGGTTCATCTACTACCGCTACCTACCTCACCCCGTTGGGGAGGTAGCCTAAAAGCAGTAATTGACCGCGCTGAACAAGAAGCAACAGCTCTAGCAAGTGGAGGTGTTGACGGCATTATTGTAGAGAACTTTTTCGACGCGCCGTTTACCAAAAACCAGGTCGATCCAGCAGTTGTGAGTGCCATGACCGTGGTAGTGCAACGAATACAGAATTTGGTGACCTTGCCTATAGGCTTAAATGTTTTGCGGAATGATGCTAAAAGCGCAATGGCGATCGCCACTTGTGTGCGGGCACAATTTATCCGGGTTAACGTCCTTACAGGGGTGATGGCAACCGACCAAGGATTAATTGAGGGAGAAGCCCATCAATTACTCCGCTATCGGCGAGAGTTAGGCAGTGATGTCAAAATTATGGCCGATGTTTTGGTAAAGCACGCTCGTCCTTTAAGTTCCCCAAATCTCACGGTGGCTGTCAAAGACACTATCGAAAGGGGTTTGGCAGATGCGGTGATTTTGTCCGGCTGGGCTACTGGTAGTCCTCCTAATATAGAAGATTTGGAACTGGCTTGTGGTGCGGCAAATACTACACCAGTATTCATTGGTAGTGGGGCGAATTGGGAAAACATTGCTACACTCATGCAGGCAGCAGATGGTGTCATTGTTTCCAGTTCCCTAAAACGCCACGGTCGGATTGAACAGCCAATTGACCCGATTCGCGTTAGTCAATTTGTAGAAGCCGCACGTCGGAGTTGGAACTCTAAGGGTGAACCCAAATCAATTTCCTCAGTGAGCATACATTC
The DNA here is from genome assembly GCF_059505145.1 of Mojavia sp. Lineage (NCBI taxonomy): Bacteria > Bacillati > Cyanobacteriota > Cyanophyceae > Nostocales > Nostocaceae > Mojavia > Mojavia sp. Next base: position 75,763 of record NZ_JCACKA010000124.1, on the reverse strand, counting down.
TTAAGTACTGGGGACTGGGGATTGGGGACTGGGGACTAGGGACAGGAGGACAAAGAGGATAAAGGAAAATAACCAATGCCCAATTCTCAATGCCCAATGCCCAATTCCCAATTCCTAATCCCTAATCCCTAATCCCTAATTACAGTTTATGATTCGCCGCCGTTCTACACCTTGGATTTATAAATGGTCGCGTCCATTGATTGCCGCGATCGCCGGACTGGGTGCCCTAATAACAGGTTATCTCACCATAGAAAAGTTAACAGGAGGCAGTGCAGCTTGTGTCGCGCAAGCTGGTGTTAGAGGTTGTAATGATGTGCTTTCCAGTCCTTGGGCAACGGTTTTGGGCCAGCCATTAGCTTTGTTTGGGTTTTTGGCTTATACCAGTATGGTGATATTTGCTTTGGCTCCCTTCGCATTAAAACCAGCAAACAACAGCCGCAAACAAATAGAAAACTTGACGTGGTTGCTGTTATTGGTGGGAGCGATCGCCATGACCATATTCAGCAGCTACTTAATGTACATACTCGCATCCCAAATCAAAGCCTTCTGTCCTTATTGTATTGGCTCGGCTTTGTTCTCCCTCAGCCTTTTGGTACTGACGGTTATCGGTCGTGATTGGGAGGATATTGGGCAAATCTTCTTCACTGCCATTATTGTGGGGATGGTAACTTTGGTTGGCACTTTATGGGTTTATTCTGGGGTGAATCAATCTGGTGTTACCACTGAATCAACTCCTGGCAAACCCGTACAAATTAGCTTTACTCCCAAAGTACAACCTAACCCGGCATTTGGTTGGGAAACCACCACTACCTCCGGTGAGGCGGAAATAGCCCTAGCAAATCATCTTGCTAAGATCGGCGCTAAGGAATACAGTGCTTATTGGTGTCCACACTGCCACGAACAGAAATTGCTGTTCGGTAAAGAAGCTGAACAGATAATCAATGATCGTGTTAAGGTAGAGTGCGCTCCTGATGGACTCAAAGCTCAACCAGAATTGTGTAAAGCAGCAAAAATAGAAGGCTTTCCTACCTGGATCATCAATGGTAAAAGCTATAGCGGAGTGCAAAATTTAGAGGAACTGGCAAAAGTTTCTAATTACACTGGCCCCCGTAACTTCAAGTATTTTAAATAAGCTAGCTTGAACAAGACATTTTCTAGCAATTTAGCTATTTTTTATACCAAATAGTCAACTGGTTGCATAAAGCGAGATTTGCTTCCGGTTGGCTTTTTTATTTTTGCTAATAATTAATTAGGTAATATATATAGCAATTCTTAGACTCTAAAGCTAAGTATACCAAAAAGGAGATGACATAGAAGATGTGACTAATATTTAATACTGGTATGTATTGTAATTACTGCTTGACTATATATAGGATTCAAGAATTATTTGCAATTACTATTTTACTTGCAGATGTCATCCCAAAATGAGCAAGCCATGAAATATCTACCAAGTATATTCACTTATGTAATTTTTACTTTTATTAATTATATTTAAAGTATTAAAAATGCTTTTTAATATCCAATTATGCAGACACTTAATGCCAAGGTTCCTTAACAATAATATACTTCTGTTACTAATAAACAATATTTAGACTTAACTTGTGTTGTGAACGCAAATGTTTTACTTGCCATTTAATCAGATAATAAGGAGTCATAAATAATGATGTATTAAAACTATCCAAAGTTGTTTTTACAAATTTAACTGAGTTGAAAAAATTCTCAGTAAGTCAACATAGCCTATGCGTAAGCTATATTCGCTACGGAGTTGATAGCTATAGGAAATAGAGAGTATTTCTCCCCACTAGGTAATGGGAATGAGTAAGCAGCTAGGCAAGCTTCTTGTCAGGTTCATGTTTGGACTAAAAAAACCGCTTGGTAGAGGACAAAGGGAATTGATTGTAGCCTCTAGCGTTACAGTCTGCGTTTTGCTTTTGCGTTCTATCGGATTATTCCAATCTTTAGAATTGGCAGCTTTGGATCAATTGTTTCGCTTACGTCCAAATGAACCGCCAGAAGAGCGTATTACTATTGTGGCAATTGATGAGGCTTCTTTACGCCAAGTTGGTTCCTGGCCGATTCCAGATGGTGTGATTGCCCAGTTATTGCAAAAATTAAAAGTCCATAACCCTCGTGCTATTGGCTTAGATATCTACCGAGATTTGGCAGTACCGCCTGGTCATGAGCAACTGATAAATGTTTATAAGTCGATGCCAAATTTGATTGGCATTGAGCAACTGTCAAATAATAAAAATGTCGGTGTTTTACCACCACCAGTGCTGAAACAACTTAACCAAGTGGGTTTTAATAACGTTTTGTATGACCCTGATGGTAAAGTACGTCGCAGCTTATTGTATTGGCATATTAATAATCAGCCACATGAAAGTTTTGGATTAAAGTTGGCTTTACTGTATTTGAAGCCATACGGAATTACTCCCACAACCGCAGCAACTAATCCTGAGTATTTGCAGCTGGGTAAGGCAGTATTTACTCGGTTTCAGGGTAATGATGGTGCTTACGTGGGAGCTGATGCGAGAGGTTACCAAATTATATCCAACTTTCCCAAACCAAGGTGTCCCATTTCATATATAAAAACCTGTCGCTACCGCCATGTATCAATAATGGATGTGCTAGCCGATAGAGTGCCAAAGGAATGGATTAGCGATCGCATTGTACTCATTGGTTCCACGGCCCTCAGCCTTCAAGATTTTGTTTTCATTCCACACTCTAGCAGGCTGATGGGTGCGGCGCAGCCAGTCGCTGGTGTCGAACTACAAGCTTATTTTATCAGTGAGTTAATTTCAGCTGCATTAGAAGGAAGGCCGTTACTCAAAGTCTGGCCTAAGTTAGGGGAATATTTGTGGATTTTTGCCTGGTCTTATGTGGGAGCCATAATCACTAGGCGAATACGACGCCCAAGTGGGAGCATCATCAGTATTATACTTTCTGGCTTGTTGCTGACCCTGAGCGCCTACCTTGCTTTTTTGTATGGTTGGTGGATACCATTCATTCCTTCGCTGCTCACGTTTGGTAGCTCAGTTATTTGGATTACTGGTTGTTTTGCCTATATGCAAGAAGAGATGAAACGCTCTAAAGAGTTTTTGCATCAAGTGATTAATACAATTCCCGATCCAATTTTTGTCAAAAATGAAAAACATCAGTGGATTGTTTTAAATGAGGCCTATTGCCGATTCATTGGTTATCCAAATAATTTGTTAATTGAAAAAACAGACTATGACTTTTTTCCGAAACATGAAGCTGATGTATTTCGGCAACAAGATGAGATAATTTTCCAGACTCAGCAACCTCAAGAAAATGAAGAAGAATTTACAGATGCTCATGGAAAAACTCATCTAATTGCTACTAAGCGATCGCTCCACAAAGATGCTGCTGGCAATTTCTTTTTAGTTGGGGTTATCCGAGATATTACTCAGCGCAAGCTGATGGAAGAAAAACTCAAGCGTACTGCTGCCGATTTATACCGCTCTAACAATGAATTAAAACGCCAAGAAGACCACTTGCGTTATCTGGTATATCATGATCCCCTCACGGGACTATCGAATCGCAAATTTTTCACTGAACAACTGTACGAATCTCTAAATTGGGCACGAAGCAACAATTTGTTACTGGGGCTGCTGTTTATTGACTTGGATGGTTTTAAGCAAGTCAATGATACTCTAGGGCACGAGATTGGCGATCGCTTGCTAGTGACGGTTGCTCAACGTCTCAGCAATTCTTTACGCGGTAGTGATACGGTTTCTCGCTTGGGCGGCGATGAATTTACTGTGATTTTACGGGCAATTCCTAACATGCAAGTAGCTGCTAAAGTCGCTGATAAAATTTTAGCTACTATCACTGAGCCAATTGTTTTGGATCAATATACCACTAAAGTTTCTGCCAGTATTGGCATTAGTGTCTACCCTCTTAACAGCCACGACAGTGAAAGCTTGATTAAACAAGCAGATACCGCCATGTACCGCGCCAAGCGCCTCGGTAAAAATCGGTATGAGTTTGCTTAATAAATTTTATCTGGCGACAAGATTATCTCTTGAGGTGTACACCAAGATTTGGAAGAATAGGAAATAAAAGCTACTTTACTTAATTCGTCTTCTTACGCATAAACAATTATTTTTGGTCAGATTTTCACCTGAATGGGGCTAAGTTCTAGTTAATTTTTAGTTTGCAAAATTATACAGCCAATTAGTAAAAATCATTTTTATTTTAAGGTTTTAATAATATCTTATAATTAAAATTAATTATTTTATCTATGTTTGAGCTATGCCGATGATACCTTTCCTAAGGCAGAAGTTTGTATAAATAAAATTAGTTAACTTTGTCACAGTAGTGAATCATTTGGGCTAAAAATCAATAATAGATTAAGTGCGATCAGCAGAAATTATCCCCTGCCCTGAATGTTTTGCAGCCAACCGATATTTTGTAGATATTCGCACAGTAGTATCTTTGGCAATAGATTAGTGAACATAGAAATATTTGTCCAACGCACAGAAGCATTACACAAACATTTAGCAGATTTATACCGAACTATTACTATCCTACCTTGGATGCCACCGGAACTGCTATCGCAAGCTTTTAAGGAACTCCATAGCACCTCAGGTACACTACAATTAGCAGTAGAGGAACTGTTTCAGCAAAATGAGCAACTAATACAAACACAAAATTTTTTAGAAGCAGAACGTGAACGTTACCAAGATTTATTCGAGTTTGCTCCAGATGGCTATTTGGTAACTAATGCAGAAAGCGTAATCCAGGAAGCTAACTATACAGCAGCTAGATTGCTTAATGTTTCCAAAAACTTTTTGGTGGGCAAACCATTAGTTAACTTTGTTCCTCTAGAAGACCGTCAGCATATTCGTAGCGAAATTAACCAGCTATCTCAATCTGACAGAGGCACAGAACTACTAGTACCCTTGCAGCCACATCATGGTGAATCCTTCGATGCCGCTTTGACAGTGAGAGTTGTTCGCAACCAGCAAGGCAAAGTCGTATCTTTATACTGGTTATTGCGTAACATTAGTATGAGCCAGCGATGGCAATCAGGGTTAGTCAAAAATGACAACGACATCATCTGGAATCGCCGCGTATATCAATATTGCAAAGGGGACAATATACCCCTCAAACCGCTAGAGATTTTATATGTTTGTCAAGGTTGGGTCAAACTAACTACCTTCTGTGGCACTGGCGAAGAAATACTGGTAGGGTTGGCAAGAGCCGGAATGGTTTTTGGCTCTAGTATGACATCTCTAAATATTTACCAAGTAACAGCCCTCAGCGATGTCCATTTAGTATCAATTAGCGTGTCAGAAATGGCAGCTTCCCCGACTCTCAGCCAAACTCTCTTACCAAAAGTTAATCAACGTTTACAGCAGACAGAATCTTTTTTAGCTATTTCTGGAAGGCGACAGTTACAAGAGCGGTTGCTGCATCTGTTAGAATTCTTGAAACAAGAATTCGGTGAAACTGTATCGGAGGGAACTCGCCTAAGTATTCGCTTGACTCATCAAGATATTGCTAGCGCCTGCTGTGCTAACAGAGTGACAATTACACGATTGATAACTAAATTAAAACAACAAGGTATAATTAGTTTTGACTCAAAACAACATATAATTTTGAAAAATTCTTATTAATTCATAGAAAAAACTGCACAACTTAATACTTAATATTTGGCTAAAAGATAGTCAAATTGCAGGAGAGTATCTTGATGTGCTGATAATGCCAAATCCTGATTTCGGATTTTGTTGATTGAGCTTATATAGTCTTTTTTTATTTTTTCGTAACTTATTGCCTTAAGAATTTAACTCATTAATAAATCCTAGAGAAAATTGCTGATATGCGTTCTCGTTTACAGCATTTTCTCTGCTCTATTTATAAATAAATTTCACGCACGAGTAATTAGGATGAATAGTTACTTTAGGTAGCTTATGGCAGGTTTTTACCAATGCCCAGTTCCTTTTTGCTGTGCTTCAACTGTTTCCAAAGCACCTGAATCTGGCTGTAGGCTTCTTCTGGAGAAAGTTTTCCCGCTGTTTCTAAACTGCTGATATAACCAACTTTTTGAGTAAATTCTTGGAGATTAACATTAAATATAAGGTTTTCTGGCTTAAATTGACCGTAATAACGACTGCGAAAATAGATAGATCTGTCCAGGTAGTCTCGATTGGGTTGTGTCATAATTTATTTCTATGGATTTATAGCTTTAGTAGTTTGAAAATTAAAATAGACGAACCGTTAGTATCTGTGCAAATAAACTAGCTTGCAGGCAGATGATATCAGCATAAATATTCTATTAAACAATCTGAAATATGACATTACTTTCTCCAAGCAAATGTTAATAAAATATTAGAGGTTGTTTGAAAAGTGTTTCGCTGTGATTTTGGGCACTTTTAGATCCCCCCTAACCCCCCTTAAAAAGAGGGGAACCGGAATTAAAGTCCCCCTTTACAAGGGGAGCCACTGCGCCCTTGCGGGTTTCCCGACTCCCTCAGTGACGTGGATTTAGGGGGATCTAGAACGTTTTGCTACCGACAAGAGGACTTTTCAAACATCCTCTTAAGAAAACCTACAATTATTAGTTTTTTTATAACAGTTGCAGATATCAATCTTATCCTTTACCTCTTTGGAAAAAAATACTTCTCTATAATTATTTAAAGTTAAGATTTCATGTGATCAAGGGCACGCAATTACGACAATTAAAGTTTTTGTGCTGGGCAAAACTTTTGTCGGAGTAATCTGACTGGGTAAATGTTTAAAAAAGTTTGTCTATTTTATGCTAATTTTTAAGACTGAAAGCTTACCTGATAGAAGAAGTGCCACGTTCGTCTCAACAACCAACAAGCACTTGGTAGGCTCAAGAGATTGTACTGATATTGGTGACCAGAAGAGGCAGGGGAGCAGGGGGCAGGGGAGAAAGATTTGTAACTCCCCTGCGCTCATGGGTTTAAGCCCCTGCATTTATGTATGGGGTTCTCTCTTCTGCTAAGAGCTCCCTGCCCGTTGTCCTCTTTTGTGACCACTTTATGGCGTCTGCTTCCTAATTAGCTACTTTAGGGGAAGTATCTGTGTGTCTACTACTCAAGTTGGTATAAATACTCGGTTATTGAAAAATTATTGTCAATCCCTCTTAGGGTGAATCCCTATATCCCTTTGGCTTTGATACCTTGTGGAATGTATCAACCAAAATATGAAGCTAAGTCTCTGTGAGGAATAAATAATGCTAGCAAGACAACTGGCGATTAGATTTTAGAAGTTAGTCGAAGTTAGTCTACTTTAGGTTTTACAGAATAAATACTGAGTTAAGCATTTTTACTTTACCGCATTTTTACTCTAGCTTCCAAACTTAGAATTCATGCAAAATGCCAAAATAGCAGCTTTTAGGTTTGGAGTTTAGTTATCTTCGCTGATATACAGTTCTTACCATGAAGGTATTTGGGGAATATTGAGATGATTTGCCCAAATTTATTATCTAGTCAGTACAGTAATAATACGCTTAAATGTTAAGATTTTATTAAGAAGATTCAAGTAAACTACCGTGCTTGTGGTAGTTCATGAAAATCTCTTACTTTAGACCGATGTTATAAACACGACTCAAATTGTATTTCTTAAATGTCAGGTGTGTTCAATAGCAAGAATCCGAACGCAGACCTTCAAGCTTCTAGAAACCGCTTTTTGCTTAGGAAGTTATCTAAATAGCAGCAGTAATTCAATTTAAACTTAATAATTTTTTTGACAGCATAAGTAAATTTACTGAAACATAAAAGGACGCAAGACACAGCATGAAATCTGAACTAGGGAATTTACCGAGACTTATGGGAACTAATTTAAGAATTACGAGTATTGCGATATTGTTTATTAGTGCGTACCTAATAGTTCCAAAGATTGCGGATACTACAAGAACTTTAAGTATATTGAGTTTTAATAGCCTGAACACTATTAGTAGCGAAAGTTCAACCGCTGCCAAGGCTAATTCTCAGGAACTAAACAAGACATTTATTCCCCCAAATCATGGCGGCCCTGACAGTCAACGTGGTAGTGGCACCCGCTAAGAATTCAGCTAAGAATTCAAAATTATAATTCAAGCTAAGTAAGCATAGCCAATTAGGTAACATCAAGCTAAATAGTGACTAGGTGGACTCAGCTTTACACCTACTAAACAGCTAAAATACTTGGTTGAGAAAGACTGGACAATTTTTAATGGTTTAAGACTACGGATTTCCACCACTGTTGTTTTTGTACAAGTGTGTGTGCTTGCCAATCAAGCTCTGGTTCCGGATAATCCAAGCGGTAGTGTCCGCCCCGGCTTTCAGTTCTAAAAGCAGCACTTTTGAGAATTAAATCAGCTACATCTAATAAATTGCGGGTTTCGGCCCAAAGTCGCAATTGCCGTTCTACATCCGGTAGGTTGAGCCTAGCTGGTTCTGCTGGATTTAAAGATAGCAGAAATTTACTTAAAGACAAAGCAGCAAAATCTTGCTGCCAATTTCCAATAGTGGTAATCGCCGCCTCTAAGCCTGACTGTACTCGACAAATACCAGCACTTTGCCACACCAGACGCGGTAACTTCTGCCGCAGTGCTTCTAGCTGTGCTTGCTCTTTTTGCCACTCACGTTCAGAAAGTGTGTAATTAGAAGGATGGAGGATAACTTCCGCTTCTTTGACTTCATCTTTCATCCTTAAGACTTCATCTTCTAGATGAGTCATCTGTGCGCCAAATACTATACATTCGAGCAAAGAATTACTAGCCAAGCGATTTGCCCCATGCACTCCGGTACTGGCAGTTTCTCCCACTGCATACAATCCCGGAATATTCGTGCAATTGTTTAAATCTGTAACAATTCCACCCATCCAGTAATGAGCAGCGGGGGCAACGGGTATTGGTTCTGTGAAGACATCAATACCCCAATATTGGCAAACTTTGATGATATTGGGAAAACGATGGCGAATTTTGTCTGGGGGGATGGGACGCATATCCAACCATACATGGGCAGTGGCGGGATCGGCGGCAGTACGTTGCAAATGACTAAAAATTGCTCTACTTACTACATCACGAGGTGCGAGTTCACCCGCAGGGTGGTAATCAAAGGCAAAACGCCGCCCTTCGTTGTCGATCAGGTGTGCGCCCTCACCACGTACAGCTTCACTAATGAGGAAACGATCAGCACCAGGTTTGGTGAGAGCAGTAGGGTGAAATTGGATAAATTCTAAGTCGCGGAGGATGGCTCCGGCGCGCCATGCGATCGCCACTCCATCACCGGTACTCACAGCCGGGTTAGTAGTTTGGGCAAATACTTGACCACCACCACCAGTTGCCAGTACCACAGCACTAGCTTTTACCCATCTAATTTCGCCTTGATAAAATAGGCTAATTCCCTGACATCGCCCGCTTTCGGGTTCTATCCACAAACTCAAAGCCAAAGCTTGTTGAATAACTTGAATATTCTGGCGTCGCAGTACTTGAGCGGTGAGGGTGGTGGTGACTTCCCTACCTGTAGTGTCGGCGGCATGGAGAACGCGGTTACGAGAATGGGCAGCTTCTAAAGTTAGAGCTAAAGCGTTACCATGACGGTCAAAAGCAACTCCCAAATTGACCAGAGATTGAATACAGATCGAGGCGTGTTGGGCGAGAAATTCTACAGCTGCTTTTTCGCATAAGCCTGCCCCTGCCCGCATTGTGTCTTCTATATGTAATGAGGGAGAATCTTCAGGGGCGATCGCGGCGGCAATGCCACCTTGGGCCCAATCACTCGCAGACAAAGCAACTGTTTCTTTAGTAATTAAGCCGACTCGCAAGGATTCTGGTAGACAAAGTGCCGTATACAGACCAGCAGCACCTGCACCGACTACTAAGACATCAAATTGGCTAGGAATATCTATTTGAGGCAAGGTAAGGGTTTTAGGGGACTAAAAGAGCCGGAGTTTAGGAGATCGGAGAGAGAAGGACATAATTTTTCATTGTCTCCTTCCCATCTCCATCTCTAACATTAACCACTCCTCACAAAAGGATTGGGCTGTTACTTGCTACTTTAACTGCAATTGCAGTTATCTATAGATGCCGTTGTTAAAGCGTTCATCTCCCTCGTTGAAGACAGATTCAAACTCTGTCACTGTAAATTTATCTAGGTTAGCTTGCAGAGTTTGTTTTTGGCGATCGCTCAATCCTGGCAGTTCCAGAACATCTTCTACTTTCTGGTAAGGAGCATTTTTGATGATTTTCTTAGCGAGGGTAGGATACAGCCCTGGATACTGTTGAAAAGCTCGCACGTTGGTATTGTTCAAATCAATTTTTTTACCGAATTCCGTTCCTAGCTTCGCATCTGCCCGATTCTGCCGCTCAATTGCCAGAATTGGAACTTGAGGAAAAGCAAGACTGTTGAAACTGGCAGCTTGGGCTATCTGAGTTGTTCCCAACCATCCCCAGCAACCGAGTAACAAGCTAAACACTGTTAATAAACGCACCAGTCCTTTCACGATTTTTCTACCTCTTTCCATCAAACTGAAATTAAAGTTTTAAGCCAAGAGCATTCAGCACTCAACAGTCCACACTCAACAGTCAACAGTCAGCACTATTGACCATTGACTGGAAGCTGATAGCTGTTTGCTTAATCAACACACAGCAGTCATCAGAAACTAATATACAGCGTATTAATATCCACAATATTTAGTGTTACTTGGTTCGACTATACTTTTGCAAAAAGTTTTCTTAAGTAGTCTTTATGAACATTGGGCATTGGGCATTGGGCATTGGTCGAAGTAGTATTATAAATTATGGAAATACCCGCACTGTATGTATAGCATCAACAGCGCGAGCATTACTGCCCACTTAATTTTTAGGCGCTAACTAAGGCTTTTGGGTAGCGATCGCTAGTTTTGCTCCCTGCACTTGCCGCACCCGATCCATTACTGCTACTACCTTACCGTGGCCTACTTTATCATCAGCATTAATAATTACCAATGCTTCGGGGTTAGCTCCCACCAAACTACGCACTTGCTCTGTTAAAGCATCAACGGTGGTAGGCTGGCGATTCAAGCTCACCACTCCTTTGTCATCTATCGTGATTGTAATTTTAGTAGGAATTTGCTGTTGTTTAGCCGTCGCTGCTTTGGGGAGATTGACTGGCAAACCCTCACTTCTGGTTAAAAACAGCGTTGACATGATGAAAAACGTCAAAATCGCAAATATGACATCGATCATCGGCACGATGTTAATTTGTGGGGGTATCTCTGGTTCATCTTGTAGTCGCATAAGCCTTCTCCCCACGTTCATAGCGACGACGATAAAGTAATTCTAATTGTCCACCATATTCTTGGATGGATGCCATTTGGCGAGTGTACAGTCCCCGGAATGTGTTAGCAAATAACAGCACAAATATCGCCACCACCAATCCTGTTGCAGTCGAAACCAGAGCTTCACTAATACCACTGGTAACACCTGCTGTTTTTGTACCACCTACATCACCAAGATTCAGGGAAGCAAACGAAGTGATCAATCCCAAGACGGTTCCTAGTAATCCGAGCAGAGGTGCAAGGCTGATGATTGTCTCGAATATAGTATTAAATCGCTTCAGTACGGGAATTTCGGCTTGTGCTTCACTTTCTAAGGCTAGGCGAAACTCTTCAGGATTTGGTTGTTCCAGCTCTAAAGCAGAAAGAAATATACGTGCAATCGGTAAATCAGCATTTTTTTGCAGTTTATCTAAAGCACCAACAACGTTGTCGAGACGATAGAGATTGAGAACCTCGCGCACCACACGGTTTTGACGATGATTGATCCGATACCAAAAACGAATCCGCTCAATAATTAGGGCGATCGCTACCACACTAAACCCCAATAGCGGCCACATTACCACGCCGCCTGCCGTAAACAGTTTACTGATTTCCATGTACTGTCTCTTAATCAATCAACAACCCACAGCCAGACTACCAGTTGATCCCAAATAACCGATAGACTTTCTCAATAAAAAATAAGATGAATGATTATCTAAGTCAAGTAATTTTCATTTTCTTGACATTAATAGTTTGAATATTCAAAGACTTTGAGTACTCACAGTCTTTATCTACACGGCTTTTGGGCAATCACCGTATTGCTAAGTATGAAATTATCTGTCATTTGTATTGCTTGACTTTTGTACCACAGCAACGTAATCTAACAAAATTAATGCTAATTACTTGCAAATATTATGAGTTTTTCCAGTATCGCTGTGGCACAGCGAGAAAAAGAAGCTGAGACTCTAAAGTCTTTTTTGGCTTTCAGTCTGATTGGTTCACTAATCCTACACTTAGGAGTGTTAGCCTCTGGGATTACTAATCTGTTGACTAGACTGCCGGAATTAGAAGAGGAAGCTATAGAATTGACCCTCGTTGAGCCAACAGAGCTGGAAACACCAAAACCACCAGAAGAGATTGAAGAGGCTAAATCCGTACCGAAATTAGAATCTCGTAGTAATCGTACAAGCTCTAGTGTTAGTGAAGCTAGTAGTATTGCTGTTCAATCTGTACCAAAGGCTGTAACTGCTCCAGACCCAGTTCAGCTAACGAAACCAGTTACACCGCCAACAAACACCCCACCTGTACAGAAGCTGAATAACTTCAAGCCACCTGTGGCAAAGGTTCCAGAACCAACCGCTACTAAACCACAACAAGTTACTGAATCCGAAAAGCCAGTTGAGAAGACAACGCCTGAAATTCCCCAGCGTCCTGCTCCCATCACAGCTAACACCACTCCCATACAATCATCTGCTGGTGTAGAACAAAGTGGTGAAAAGTTGAGAGATTTGTTGGGTGGAACTAGAGACTTGAGAGCAACTCAGGGAAGTGCTGGAAATAGCAGCGGGCAGACAAATAACCCCGTAGGTGGAAGTGCTGGTTCCTCAGTTGCTGTTGGTACAGGTACTGGTAGTGGTACAGGTACTGGCAATGGCATCGGTACGGGTTCTGGTAGTGGTACAGGTACTGGCAATGGTATCGGTACGGGTTCTGGTAGTGGTACAGGTACTGGCAATGGCTCAGGTGCAGGAAGAGGAGAAACAGTAGCAACAGGGCCAACATCCCCAAGAATTAGAACCGAGCCGGAAAGTCGTGGTTCAGGTAATGGTCGTGCAGCTTGTCAAGAATGCCGCACCAAGTACCCAGAAGCAGCGAGACGCCGAGGCATCGAAGGTAGGGTAGAGGTAGCTGTTGATACTGATGAAAAGGGCAATGTCACAAATGTACGGATTGCTCGCTCTAGCGGTAATCGTGACTTGGATGAAGAAACCATTAGACAAGCCCGTGAGTGGAAATTAAAACCTGCGGCTGGTGGCCGCCAAGGAGTTGCGATCGCCACTGAATTTGCTCTTCAAGGTTCTCGCCGTCACCGCGAAGCCCAAGCACGTAAAAAAAGACAAAGAGAAGCAGAACAAAGAACCCAACAAACAGCGGCTTCTAATCCCAGCCCCACGGAGCAAGCTCCAAGACGTAGGCGGCGGTTGGTAGACTCAAATATCACCGATATCCCAAGGGAATCGATTGGAGAACCCAGAATCAGACGCAGGCAGCCGTCATCAGAGGCAGCTGCAACAACCAGACAAACTGAATCTAGACCAACTCCTAGATCTGGCAGCCAGGAGTTAAGAGAATCGCTACGTCAAAGGCAGCGTCCGAACGTAGTTACCAACTCACCACAACAGTCGCAACCACCCAAAAATCGACGTCGGCGGCGTATAGAGCAACCTACAACTCCTAGTCAAAGCCAGCTGTTAGAGTCTTTACGTCGTTCTCGTCGGCCATCTCAGTCAACAGAAGCTCCTGCTGCTACTGGCAATAGCAATGAGTAATCTGATAAACGAGAATACTTAATTTCTATACCTGTCTGCGAGTAAAACTTAATAGGGGAAGGAAATCAATCTCATTTCCTTCCCCTATTTTCTGCACTCAAAAAATTAAAGAAATTTTTTCCAAGTTTACATGAAGTTAACTGAGATGGAATAAAAGGCGATCGCTTCCTTCTCAATCATCAATTTTTACGCCAAAACCGCAGCTAACAAAAATAAGCTATCTACCAAAATTGTGCTTAAAACTGCACCACTAAAGGCATACCAGTGTCTTTGCTTGTGGCGTAAAGGTAAAACCCCGACTGTCAACAGCGCTGAGGCTAGCACTACTGCCCAGGCTTGTCCCCAAGGTGTTTGAACTTGGATAACCGCAGTTTGTAAAATTGGTGCAACACTCTCAGGTTCTACCTGCATGATTTGCCTCCAATAGGGCATCAAATCTACTAAATAAAAATACACATCGGTCAAGACTGTGCCAAATAAAGAACCTAAGTAAAACCAGTTACCCACCTTGCCCCAATTCCGCATTAGACACCAACAAGCAAAGGGTAGCCCTATAGACTCTACTGGTAAATGCCATAAAGGTTCCCAACGTAACCAGCCCCAGTAAATTGCTCCGGCTAGCCAACTCCAACTAAATCCTAAAAGCAAATCACCCCAGAGATAAGTTGCAGGACGTGACATTAAGGTAAAACTCAACCACACCCACAACCCTGCGATCGCCAAACTCAGACTTGGCAGCGATCGCACTAGTGGCGCTTCTACAAACACTGGCACAGATACCAGAAACACCGCCGCTGCAAATACTAGCCAAATTTTTGGGGAAGATAAAGAGATTGGCAGATTGGGAGATTGAGAAAGCCTGGACTCTAACTCTCTTATGCCTTGTGACCCTGTGACAGTTGAATGCAAATCGGTATCTATAGAGGCAGTAGAAGTACTGTACGAAGACAATGTATTATTAATCAAAGTTTTTAATAATTGTTACTAAACTTTATTTTACTTAAGATAACATACTTCCGAATCCCCCCCAGGGGCATTTTTATCTTAGCTTGATTTTGGCGAAATTTTTAAATATTGCCCAGAAAATAGGAACACGCTCAGTTTGAGGTATTTTCCGAGTTATCTATATTTTGCTTGTGGCAATATCTTTAAACCCAGAACACATAAGTATATGTGTGATATCACTGGGCTATTTAAAAGTATTTAGTCCTTGTTAATAAACTAATTCTATGGTATGCAAACGCAGTACAAGAGAAAAAACTGAGGAACTCTAACTATTGGCTGCCACTCTCTGAATCGGAGGGTGGTAAATTAATGGCGCGCCTTTGTGGGCATAAGTGACAACCCGATGCTTTATTTTGCTATTTTCCTGGTTCCCCAGGTAGCTGTTTGTGTTAATTGGTTATAACGTCAGCGATCGCAGGTAAACTGATGGCTTTATCGAAACGTCAATCGTTTGTAATTTTGAGTGCCGCATCTGCTACTGTCTCAATTGCAGCATTTCCCATTCAAGTTCTAAGCGCCCAGCCTAACCCAGGAGGCAATGGGGTGCAACAAATGAATATCTTACAAGCTATTTTTTTGGGCTTCGTACAAGGAGTAACTGAATTTTTACCGATAAGTAGTACAGCCCATTTAAAAGTTGTGCCAGTGGCTCTCGGTTGGGGTGATCCTGGGGTAGCTTTTACGGCTATTATTCAACTCGGTAGTATTGCAGCAGTACTGTGGTACTTCTGGCAAGATTTGACGCAAATCATTAAAGGAGCGGTCAAAGCGATCGCCCAGAAAGATTATGATAATTACGACTTCCGGCTAGCTTTGGGAATTATTTTAGGAACGTTACCGATTATCTTATTTGGACTTTTAATTAAAAAGTTCATCCCCGATTTTGATAATTCCCCGATTAGAAGCGTAGGCGCGATCGCAATTGCCTCTATAATCATGTCGCTGTTACTGGGAGTAGCAGAACAACTAGGCAAACGCCAACGCAACTTTGAAAAACTGACGATGAACGATGGGTTATTGATGGGTTTGGCTCAAGCTTTGGCATTAATTCCTGGCGTATCGCGTTCTGGTTCTACCCTGACAGAAGGATTATTTATGGGACTAGAACGGGAAACAGCGGCGAGGTTTTCGTTTTTGCTGGGCATTCCCGCCATTACTCTAGCGGGGTTAGTTGAGTTAAAGGATGTTATCGGGGCAGACTTAGGCAGTGCAGGAATAATTTCCCTCATTGCTGGAGTGATTTCTGCCGCAATATTTTCGTATATAGCGATCGCAGGGTTGTTGCGCTTCCTCAAAACCCGAAGCACATGGATATTTATTTGGTATCGATTGATATTTGGTGTAGTAATACTGGGGGCGATTGGAGCTGGTTTGTTGAAAAATAGTTAATAAATAGTTATTAGTCATTAGTGAGCCAGTTGTTAAAAGTCTGGCGACCGAACGCACTGGCTCCTGATAACCTTGCCTCTTGACCCTAGACCCATGACTACAATTCGTCCTGCTCGAATCAGCAGTGTATTACCCGATTCCATCGCGGCCGAAATTGGCTTTGAGGCGGGGGATGCGATCGTTGCTATCAATGGTACACAGCCCCGCG
The DNA here is from genome assembly GCF_059505145.1 of Mojavia sp. Classification (NCBI taxonomy): domain Bacteria; kingdom Bacillati; phylum Cyanobacteriota; class Cyanophyceae; order Nostocales; family Nostocaceae; genus Mojavia; species Mojavia sp. The sequence continues at coordinate 59,338 of NZ_JCACKA010000124.1, read as the reverse complement.
ATTTAATCGACTATCAGTTTTTATGCGCTGATGAAGTTTTAGAACTAGAAGTTTTAGATGCTGCTGGCAAAATCCATCACCTAGAAATCGAAAAAGATTACGACGAAGATTTAGGGCTAGAATTTGAAACTGCCCTATTCGATGCTTTAATTCAGTGCAATAATCATTGCCCGTTTTGCTTTATTGACCAACAGCCACCGGGTAAGCGTTCGAGCTTGTACTTTAAAGACGATGATTACCGTTTGAGCTTTTTGTATGGCTCTTACTTAACTCTGACTAATTTACCAGAACGAGAATGGCAGCGGATTGAACAAATGCGCCTGTCTCCCTTATACGTTTCTGTTCATGCTACAGAACCCGAAGTCAGAATTAGACTGCTAAAAAATCCCCGTGCTGGGCAAATTTTGCAACAAATCAAGTGGTTTCAAGCAAGAAGGCTGCAAATTCATGCTCAAATAGTCGTTTGCCCCGGTATCAATGATGGCATCCACTTGGAACAAACTTTACGCGATTTAGCGTCTTTTCATACTGGCGAAGTACCTGCGGTAGCATCAGTAGCGGTGGTTCCTGTGGGTTTAACGCGGTTTCGTCCCGAAAAAGACGAACTCATCCCTGTCACACGGGAAAAAGCTCAAGAAGTAATTGCCCAAGTGCGATCGCTATCTCTCGCATTTCGTCAACAATTCGGTTCCAGCGTTGTTTGGTTAGCCGATGAATGGTTTTTGATTGCAGGTGAGGAATTACCTAGTGAATCAGAATATGAAGACTACCCCCAAATTGGTAATGGCGTTGGTTCGATTCGGTTGTTTCTCAAGCAATTTGCCGCCCAATCGCTACCACCCAAAATAGCTTCCCCAAAAAAATTAACTTGGGTAGTTGGTAATGCGGTAGAAAAAGCATTTCAACCCATCCTTAAACAGTTAAATTCTGTTGATGGTTTAGAGATAGATATGCGTGCTTTATGCAGCGATTACTGGGGGCAGAGTATTAGCGTTACAGGCTTACTAACTGGGCATGATTTGCTTTTAAACTTACAAGGACAAGATTTAGGTGATGGAATTTTGCTGCCAAATGTCATGCTAAAACATGGTGAATTGATATTTTTAGATGATATGAGTATTGAGCAAGTAGCTAGTAAACTGAATACAAAAATATTCCCAATATCAGGAATTGAAGAATTAATCAATGCCTGTATTTCTTAAGTTACTAGTAATTAACTAAAAAATACTGGGCTATGTCAGTAGTAAATTGTGTTCTGCTGACCAATAATTAAAGATGAGTAAAAAATCTAATTAAGTGAGGAGTGACTGGTGAAGAATCGGGAAAACCAAATTAAATTAAGCTTAAAAATTAAAAAAGCCGGATTCTTCATTTTCAGTTTAAAATTTTTACTTTTGAATTGTTTTAATATATTGCCAGCGACAGCGGCTGAAGAACTTGTATTGAGCATAGTTCAGAGTCCCGAAAATGCCAATCAATGGACAGGGATAACCAACCGCTTACAGGCAGCTGGAGTAAAGTATTGTGTGATTCCCCTAGCTGATGTTAGGAGTGCAGCAGATTGGGGGGAGCGCAGAGTATTGTTTTTGCCCAATGTAGAGTCATTAACACCGACACAAGCTATTACCTTAGAAGAATGGATGAGTAAAGGCGGACGCTTGATTGCCAGCGGCCCAGTAGGTAGTCTGTCAGCACCAGGAGTACGCCAGTTGTTGCGGACACTTTTAGGAGGTTATTGGGGGTTCAGCCTCAATGATACGCAACAGTTGCAACCCGCGAAAACTAAGCTGAAAGAAGAATGGGCAAACCAAACCGGACTCTTTGGCAAGGTGCATGGTGGCGTTGTAATTCCTGATAACTTGACTACTTCAGCTGCTATTTGGAATTCTCAAGATAATCCCGCCGCAGTAGTGACAACTGAGCGTTCTACCTTGTTTGGCTGGCGTTGGGGGGTAGATACAGCAGCAGCACCAGAGTTAGATAGTGCCTGGTTAAAAGCTGCTCTCAACCGTCATCTTACAGCTTTCCCAAAAAGTAAAAAGACAGTAGAAGGAGGTTCCCAAAATTGCTCTACTTCGGTAGCGACTGCTCCGAAAACTCCTACACCACAACCAGTAGTATCTGTCCCGAAAACTCCTACACCACAACCCACAATCACAAATCAAAAACCCCAGTCGCCTCAAGCCAGACCAATCGCCACTGCACCCCAACCCAAACCATTGGTAAATGCTTCACCCCCACGTTCACAGGAGGCGATTGACCAACTAGAACAAGCGGTGCGTTTGGATGTTGTACCTAACTCTGGTGCGCCGATTGACAGCACAGAGGCGATCGCCCTCCAGCATGAGCTAGAAAATCTGATTGGTCGAGTAGAAAGCGCCCGTCTAGCGGCGTTGGCTTCTAACTCTGGTAGCGAGGAAGTCAGTTCTAGCAAACCTCAGTCTCTCAAGGCACAAGATGTACAGTTGGTTTCTAGCACAGCAGGCGTACCAATCCTTGATCCAGAGCAAGCATTAACCCAGGCAAGGGAAATTGCTAAAAATTTACCTCAGTTAATTGCTCAAAAAAACTTTGCGCTGGCTCGTCAGCAGTGGCTCTCGGCAAAGGCGGCTTTGTGGAACCAGTTTCCGCTTGATCGCAGATTGGCTCAACCAGAAATCCGGTCAGTTTGGTTAGACAGAGGAACGATTGTCCGGGCAGGTAGTGAAGAGGGATTAGCCAAAGTTTTTGATCGGTTGGCACAATCGGGAATTAATACTGTATTTTTTGAGACAGTCAATGCTAGTTACACCATTTATCCCAGCCAAGTTGCGCCGCAGCAAAATCCATTAATTCGAGGCTGGGACCCACTGGCAGCAGCAGTAAAATTAGCTCACGCCCGCGGTATGGAATTACACGCTTGGGTTTGGGTTTTCGCTGCTGGCAACCAACGTCACAATGAGATTATCAACGTTAATCCCAATTATCCAGGGCCAGTGCTGGCGGCTAATCCCGATTGGGCAAACTACGATAATCGTGGCAATATGATTCCTGTTAATCAGAACAAGCCATTTTTCGACCCAGCGAATCCTCAATTACGGCAGTACTTACTCAAGTTATACGAAGAAATTGTCACCCGTTATCAGGTGGATGGTGTTCAGTTAGACTACATTCGCTATCCTTTTCAAGACCCAGCCGCAGGAAGAATTTACGGCTATGGTAAAGCGGCAAGAGAACAGTTTCAGCAACTTGCTGGCGTAGATCCTGTGAATATTTCTCCTAGCGATCGCGACCTATGGCAAAAGTGGACAGCATTCCGTACTGAGCAAGTTGATAGTTTTGTTGCCCAAGTTTCCCAACAGTTGCGGCAAAAGCGACCGAATTTGATTATGTCAGTTGCCGTATTTCCCCTGCCAGAAATTGAACGTATTCAGAAGATTCAACAGCACTGGGAAGTTTGGGCCCGGCGAGGAGATGTAGATTTAATTGTTCCTATGACTTATGCTCTGGATACTCCTCGCTTTCAACGACTGGCACAACCCTGGATTGCCTCTACAAAATTAGGATCTACTTTGTTGGTACCAGGAATTCGTCTGCTTTCCTTGCCAACAGTCGGGGCATTTGATCAACTGCAATTAGTCAGGGACTTGCCAGTTAGTGGTTACGCACTCTTTGCCGCCGAAAATTTGAACAACGAGCTACATAAAGTTTTTAGTAGTACGCAAGGCAAGGTGCAACGCATAACAGCTGAACCGATTCCTCATCGCCAACCTTTTCAAACTGCCGTTATTCGTTATACTGCCCTACAACGAGAATGGAAGTTTGTTTTGCAAAACAACCAATTGCGAATGCCTGCTGCGACGATTTCAGAATTTAACAATCAAGCAGAAGTTTTACAAAGAGCTTTAAGTCAGCTTGCTACCGCACCTTCTGCCAGTAAATTATTAACAGCAAGAGCCTCACTGACTCAATTCCAGTCTCAATTTAGAACTTGGATGCGCCAAGAGGCTATAAACAATCCCTATCAAGTCAAAGCCTGGGAAAATCGTCTTGCAACTATCGAAAGGCTATTACGTTATGGCGAACGGCGGGATCTGTCACGTTCTTAGGTGAGAGATACATTTTTTATCCCAAGCCGATAGTCATTAGTTATTAGTATTAAATTTTGCATAGATGCGAGAATTATAGCTAATTAGGCGGACATGATATTAGCAGCAAAATATTTAGAAGAGACTTACAATACTTTAATTAAATAAATATTTCTTGGATCATAGCTATCCTCAAGATTTATGCAAACCGTACCTCAGCTTCTGTGGCTAAGATGCTTAAGGTCAATTACTGACTTTTCGCCGTTAACGGTTGAGCCAGAAACACCAGTGTTGGATGTGATTGCAATCATGGCACAACAAGGTAAAAGTGCCTTGGTAAAGTCAGCTTCGCAGGTTATGGGCTGGTTTACCGAGAAAGCTTTGGTGAAGCTTGTGGCTTCCGGGATTGACTTGAGAACAACTAAGGTTTCTGAAGTGATGCAGACTTCAGTTACGACACTGAAGCTGTCTGAATCTCTTGATATGTTATCAGTACTTTCACAACTGCGTCAATCTCAGTTGGGTTTACTTCAACTTGTAGATGAGCAAAGTCAACTTGTTGGCGTGATCACCCCTGAAAGCATTTGCCAAGTGTTAGAGCAACAGACAAAGGAAACTAGAAATAAATCCGAGATTGCTGAAGAAAGAGTGCAATCGCTAGAGTCACTAGTGGTAAATGCTAACGATGCCATTCTGATTTCTGAGCGAGCGATCGCTTTACAAAAGATAAATCAACAACTACTGTCTGAGATTGCTGAACGCAAAATAGTAGAGGAGCAACTACGGCAATCCCAGCAAATGTTGCAGTTAATTATTGATACCATCCCCCAGAGTGTTTTTTGGAAAAATCAAAATTCTATTTACTTAGGCTGTAATCGCAAGTTTGCGAGAATGGCTGGTTTTGAAAATCCAGAAGATATTGTGGGCAAGACAGACTATGACTTTCCCTGGAAGCAAGAAGAGTCAGACTTATATCGCCAATATGATGCCAGGGTAATACAGACTAATACACCCCAATATCGCATTTTAGAAACCCAACTGCAAGCTAATGGCGAACACATTTGGATAGAGACGCACAAAGTTCCTCTTCATGATGCCGGAGGTAATGTGGTTGGGATTCTTGGCACTTATGAAGATATTACGGAACGTAAACAGGCACAGGAAGCTTTAGAAAAAAGCGAAGAACGATTTCGTTTTTTGGCTGAATCCATTCCGCAACAAGTATGGATAGCCCAAGCAGATGGCGAGATTGAGTACGTTAACCAGCGTACACTTGACTATCTAGGCTGCAACCAACAGGAGTATTCTCAACGCGAATGGCAGCAATGGACACATCCAGAAGATTGGCCCAGGTATATCGTTAGCTGGCAAAAATCCCTAGCCACAGGAGAAGCTTTTGAAGTTGAATTTCGCTGGCTGAGAAATATCGACAAAACTTATCGCTGGCATCTGGCACGTGCTTTACCCTTACGCGATTGCGCGGAGCGCAGTGCCCTAAAGGGCAATCGCCAAGGAAAAATTGTAAATTGGTTTGGTACGATCACAGACATTGATGCTCGCGTATCAGTAGAAATTGCCTTACGGGAAAGCGAAGAACGCTTCCGCAATTTAGTAGAAGCTTGCAGCGATTTAGTGTGGGAAGTGAATGAAAACGCTTTATATACCTACGTCAGTCCTCAGGTACGCGATATCTTAGGCTACGAACCAGAAGCAGTGCTAGGAAAAAGCTTTGTTGAATTTATGCCTCTACAAAGGCAAGAAATGGTTGCTAACAATTTTGCCGAAATTTTTGTAACACCCCAACCGTTCCAATGTCTGGAAAACATTCAGATTCATCAAGATGGCCATTTAGTTGTACTCGAAACTAGTGGTGTGCCAGTCTTTGACTCTAAAGGTACATTTCATGGGTATCGCGGCATAAGTCGAGACGTTACACCCCGTAAACAAGCAGAAGTATCATTACAGGAGACTCAACAGCAGCTACAAGCAATTCTGGATAATTGTTCAGCAGCGGTTTATGTAGTAGATTTTCAAAATAGACTAGTGCTGATCAACAGCAAATTTGAAAAGTTATTCGATACCACCCAAGCAGAGATATCAGGTAAAAGCATTTACGATATTTGGAGTTATGAAATTGCTGATCAGTTTGCAGTTACCAACCGCAAGGTAATTGCAGGTGGTATCCCGATAGAGGTAGAGGAAGTCGTCCCTCACGAGGATCGATTACATACTTACTTATCGATTAAATTTCCTTTAAAAGACGCCAATGGCATACCTTATGCAAGTTGTGGCATTTCTACAGACATTACTGAGCGTAAATTAGTTGAAGAATCACTTTTACGCTTTCACAAAGCTATAGAAAGCACAAGCGATGCTATTGGCATGGGAAGCATCACAGGTGAGGCGATTTACATCAACCCGGCATTCATTAAACTATACGATTACACTTTGGAGCAATTGCAGGCTGTTGGAGGAGGAGCAGCTATTTTTAAGTATCCAGAAGATTATACAAAAGTACAGAATACGATTAAAAGTAACCAGTCGTGGCGCGGCGAAGTGACGATGCAAACGCGCAGCGGAAATATTGTGTATGTAGACTTGTGTGCTGATGCCATCAAGGATGCTACAGGTAAAACCGTGGGGACAATCTGCACCCATACCGACATTACTAAGCGCAAGCTGGCAGAGGAAGGTTTAAGGTTACGCGATCGCGCGATCGCAGCTAGCAGCAATGGCATTATTATTGCTGATGCCAGCATCCCAACAAGACCAATTATCTATGTTAATTCTGCCTTTGAGCGGATGACTGGTTACTGTGCAGCAGAAGTAATTGGCCAAAGCTTTTGTTTGTTCCAAAGTGCTGAGATTAGCGAACCAGGGTTACAAGAACTCAATGCTGCTATGCAAGCAGGTAAAGACTGCACCGTAATCCTACGTAAACTTCATAAAGATGGTAGTCTTTTATGGAACGAGTTAAACATTTCTCCTGTTTATGACGTTACTGGTGTACTTACTCACTATATCGGCATTCAAACCGATATTACTCAGCGTAAGCAGGCGGAAACGGCATTACTTGTCAGCCAACAGCGGTTGCAATATTTACTTTCTTCTACCCCCGCTGTAATCTATACCTGCAAGATATCTGGAGATTATGGTGCCACTTTCATCAGCGAAAATGTTAGCGCTATGATGGGCTATGAAGCCAGGGAATTTATAGAAGATTCCGGTTTTTGGGCTAATCATATCCATCCTGAAGACATATCTGCTGTTTTTGCTGAACTTTCAAAGGCGCAAGCTCAAGGTTACTACACCTTGGAATACCGCTTTTTGCATCAAGACGGCAATTATCGTTGGATATATGACAAAGCTAAGGCAGTGCAAGACGAAGCTAGTAACTTAGTGGAGTTTGTCGGTTACTGGGCAGATATCACAGATCATAAGCAATTAGAACAAGAACTAATATTAACACTAGAGAAAGAAAAAGAACTTAACGAACTTAAATCTCGTTTTATTTCCATGACTTCCCACGAATTTCGGACGCCGTTAAGTACTATCCTTTCTTCTTCGGAGTTACTAGAACACTATCGCCACAAATGGAATGAGGAAAAACAACTTACTCACCTGCGCCGCATTCAAACCGCTGTTAAGCGCATGAGCGAGATGTTAAATGATGTGTTGTTTATTGGTAAGGCAGAAGCAGGAATATTAGAGTATAGACCTACATCTCTAAATTTGGTTGAATATTGCCGTCATTTAGTAGAAGAAGTTGAGCTAGATATCAGCAATCAGCGCTTAATTTCTTTTAGCAGCCAATCACAATTCATACCATGTTGTATGGATAAAAAATTGTTAGGGCATATTTTGAGTAACTTACTCACAAATGCGCTCAAATATTCCCCATCAGATAGCACTGTCAACTTTACTCTTACTTGCCAGGATGGGCAAGCAATATTTGAAATTCAAGACCAGGGAATTGGCATTCCTCCCGAAGATGTACCACGTATATTTGAATCATTTCATCGGGCTAGTAATGTTGATCATATCCTTGGTACTGGATTAGGATTGGCAATTGTCAAAAAGTGTGTAGACATACACCAAGGTAAAATATTTGTCACCAGTACATTGGGTGTTGGAACAAAGTTTACTGTCACTTTGCCATTAAATAACTAAATGCAACGAGAAAGAAATTATGCCGAAAATTTTAGTAATTGAGGATGAAGAGTTAGTTCGTGAAAATCTTTTAGATTTACTGGAAGCTGAAGATTTTGATACAATTGCTGCTGCCAACGGCAGAATCGGGGTAAATTTAGCAATTGCGGAAGTTCCTGATTTAATTTTGTGTGACATGATGATGCCGGAACTTGATGGTTATGGAGTTTTATCTACATTACGTCAAGATCCATTAACAGCGACAATTCCTTTCATTTTTTTAACTGCTAAATCCGCTAAGGCTGATTTTCGTCAAGGTATGGATATGGGTGCGGATGACTACCTGACTAAGCCATTCACTAGGGCGGAATTATTAAGTGCGATCATGAATCGCTTAGAAAGACAGACTACCTTAAAAAAATATTTATTATCCAATCACACTGCATCTATGACATTATCTCCTAAAATGCAGTTATTAGAACAAAATTTACAGTGGGTAATTCTACAAAATAAATTTCACGAATTTGAGTTATATTATCAACCAATCATAGATATTGCTTCTGATAAAATGATCTGCGCTGAAACTCAATTATGTTGGCAAAGCCCTGAATTGGGTACAATTGCTTCAACAGAGTTTTTACAGTTAGCAGAGTCTACAGATTTAATTTTACCTATTGATAAATGGGCATTAAAAACTGTTTGCGAACAAATTAAAAGTTGGCAAAACAGTCTAACATCCTTTTCTTTAAGTATTGCTTTAAATGTGTCTGGGCGACAATTTTATCATCCTGACTTTATCCAAGATATACTTACTATTTTAATGGACAATGATTTGACACCACAGCATCTAGAAATAGAACTCAATGAAAGCATCATTATGCAAGATGTCAGTAGCGCGATCGCCATCATGAATAAGTTAAAATTTTTAGGCGTAAAAATTGCTATTGATGATTTTGGTATAGGTAATTGTTCTTTAATTAATCTGAAAAATTTGCCAATTAATACATTAAAAATTGGTCGTTATTTTTTGCATAACCTTGATAAAAATCACCAAAAAGCATCAATCACAAAAGCTGTGATTGAAATGGCTCATAATCAGAATTTACGAGTAGTAGCTGAAGGGGTGGATACAGAAGCAGAACTCTCTTTTTTACGCCAACACAACTGTGATGCTATACAAGGTTTTCTATTAAGTCGTCCATTACCAGCAGCAGAATTAGAAAATTTTTTTTTAAATGGCAACTATATACCTATATAAATAAGTTTTCAGTTTTTATTTAATTACTCTTTTCACTCAGCACTTCATTACTCAGCACTTCATTACTCATACAAGAGCAGTATTTCGATGATAGAAATTAGTGTCAGTTTAGTAAAGGCTTGGGCATTGCTCAACCACTATAAAGTTTGTTTGGCAATGCCATAAGCTTGTTGGGTATGTAGGATTGGCTGACTTGGCTACTATTATAATGACACCATCTTAGAGATTGTGTTAGGTTTTGAGTATAAGTTAGCGTATAAATTGTATAAATTGTATACTAACAATTAAATTAAGAATTACTTTATAAAGTTTTTTGGTAAAGGAATGGCAAAGCGATCGCTTCAAGCCTCAGATGAAGGCATTAGAAAAGCTAAACAAGCTTTTAAGCGCAAAGGTTGGACACAAGAATATCTAGCTGCTTCAGTCGGTTTAGATACGCGACAGCCTATTTGGAAGTTTTTCACTGGTAAACCAGTTGACCGTCACGCCTTTAACGAAATTTGCTTGATTTTAGACCTAGACCCATCAGAAATCTCACAAAATCCCATTATAGAGGAATTAACTCCTTCAGAGAAGCCCACCAATTTTGCTCTAGATATTGATAGCCTTGTGGCAAAGTTGCGGTCTGCTCACTACGATAAAATTCAAGCCCAGTGCGCTACTCTATATTTATTAGATATTGCCCGGCCTATTACAATAAATGAGCTTTACGTTGATGTCAATATTCTAGAAGAGATCAATAGTAAAACATGGCTAGAAATTAGCGATTTACAGAATTTCAATAGCTATGAATTTGACCGATTTGGCTTAGGTAAAGTACGTCAGAAGAGGATTTGTGGGTTAGAGGCAGTTTCACAATATTCCAAGCTAATGGTACTGGGAAAACCAGGCTCTGGTAAGACTACATTTTTACAATCGCTTGCCATTAGTTGTAATATGGGAGTTTATCAGCAAGATTGCCTGCCAATTTTTATTAATTTGAAAAACTTTGCTGAAGACACTAGAGAACTTAATCAAAGTAGTTTACTAAATTATCTTAGTGAATATTTTGATAATGGCATTGATGAACAGCAACTGATTACAATATTAATTAATGGTAAAGCTTTAATTTTATTAGATGCTTTAGATGAAGTCGCCGCGGAAGATGGTGATAAAGTTATCAAACTCTTACGTCAGTTTATAGAGAATTTTTATAAAAATCGCATAATTATTACTTGTCGCATTGCTGCCCAACATTATAAATTTCAAGGATTTACTGAAATAGAAATTGCTGATTTTACCAAATCGCAAATTGCTACCTTCGCCAACAAATGGTTTTTGGCAGTTGCAAAACAAACTCCAGCTAAAGCCCAAGCTTTGGCAGATAAGTTTATGCAAAACTTAGAATTAGCCGAAAATTCACAAATTTTAGAATTGGTAACTACACCAATTTTATTAAATCTTACTTGTTTATTATTTCAGTTTGTCGAAGATTTTCCATCTAAACGCTCTGAACTATATAAAAAAGCCTTGGATTTGCTGTTAGTACGCTGGGATGAAGCGAGGGGTATCAAACGAGATCAAGTTTATCGAGATTTGTCACTGCTACATAAAATTAAGCTGCTTAGTCGTGTGGCAGCAATTACTTTCGCGCAAGGAGATTACTTACTGCCAGAAACTAAAATGCGGCAATTAATTGCTGACTATTTATCTCATCTTCCCAATGCTGCAACTGATGTAGATGCTTTGGAATTAGAAAGTGAGGCTGTGTTAAAAGCAATTGAAGCTCAACACGGTTTGTTAATCGAGAGGGCAAGAGGAATTTATTCTTTTTCGCATTTAACTTTTCAAGAGTATTTCACAGCTAGAGAAATTATTGCTAATGCCAATACTCAAACACTGCAAGAACTTGTTAATCATATTAATGAAAAACGTTGGCGAGAAATTTTTTTACTAAGTGCGGGAATGTTGCAACCAGCTGATGCTTTATTGAAGATAATGAAGCAAAAAGTTGATACGTTAGCAAAAAATGCAAAATTGCAGGCTTTACTGAGTTGGGTTTCCCAAAAATCCCATGCAGTAAATCTTTTCTATCATCCAGCTGGTGTGCGTGCTTTTTACTTTACCATTGCCCTTCCCCCAGAACATCCTCTAGCTCGCAATCAAAATTTTGCTATATCTTTAGATGATCGCTTGGCTGGTACTCTCTCTATTGATTTAGCTTTAGATCTGGCTTTGACTCATGCTCTGGCTGTAAGCTTGACCATAACTTCTGATATTTTTTTCCAACGCTTCTCTGCGTTGAGTTTAGCTATTGACCTTGAGCATTTGCTGAAGGATAAACCATCTTTAAAAACATCCTTGCAAAACCTCAACAACCAGTTACCTAAGCCAAATCAAGGTAGAGAAGCACTAAAAATTTGGTGGCAAACTCATGGCGAAACTTGGATTGGAAAATTGCGAGATATGATGATTAGCGATCGCCAAATTGGTCATGCTTGGCAATTCAACGAAGAGGATTGGCAAGACTTACAGCAGTATTGGGATGCTAACCAATTACTACTAGATTGTCTCAATAGCGCTGATGATGTCACTTCAAATTTACGTGAGTCGATTAAGAACAGCTTGTTTTTGCTTGGTAGTTAAAATTATCGGACTTTAGGCTGGCGACAATTAGAGATTTTTCAGTCTAAAGTGGAAAAATTGTCATAATTATTGCTCTCATGAAAGTTTCAGGGCGTTTCTTGCTGTTAGTCTTATTCTTTGCTACAGCAGCAGGCTGCAACCAAACTCGCGCTTCCTTGGATAATGACACACCGCAACCATCTGTATTTTCATCTCAGCCAAAAAATAACGTCCGTACTGAACCCCTTTCACCTACACCCATCCGCATCAACCTGAAGGATTTGCCAGCGCCCTTTGCCACAGAAAGTGCTTCCAAAAGACCTGATGTTGTATCAATTCCGCAAGATCCAGTACTGCGTGTACCATCAGGATTTACAGTCAACATCTTTGCTGAAGGGCTAGATGCGCCGCGTTGGTTGGCTTTAACTCCTAGCGGTGATGTGCTAGTAACAGAAACTAGGCAAAATCGGATTCGACTGTTGCGTGACACTAACAAAGATGGGGTAGCTGATGTGCGCCAGACCTTTGCAAGTGCCACAAATGGCATCAATATTCCCTTTGGTATGACTTTTGCAGGTGATTTTTTCTTTTTGGGTAACACCGATGCAGTTTTAAGGTTCCCCTATACCAAAGGTCAACAGCAACTCACTGGTAATGGTGAAAAAATTGCTGACCTTCCTGGTGGTGGCTATAACCAGCACTGGACACGTAACGTAGTAGCTTCACCTGATGGTAACAAACTATATGTTTCTGTTGGTTCCCGCTCAAATGTAGACGAAGAACCTCTGCCAAGGGCTTCAGTACAGCAGATGAATTTGGATGGTTCCCAGCAACAAACTTTTGCTTATGGCTTGCGTAACCCAATCGGTTTGGACTTTCATCCAGTAACTAAAGAACTTTACTCGACTGTCAACGAACGAGATGGTATTGGTGATGACTTAGTACCAGACTACCTCACACGTCTCCAGCAAGGAGAATTTTATGGTTGGCCTTATGCTTATCTGACACCAAACAACATTGAACCACGTCAAAAAACGAACGACAAAAGCAAACGCCCCGATTTAGTAGCCCGTACCCGCACACCAGATGTATTGTTCCAGGCACACTCAGCCGCATTAGGTTTGCAGTTTTATGATGGTCAGACGTTTCCTGCAAAATACCGTAATGGTGCTTTTGTGGCTTTTCGTGGTTCTTGGAACCGCGATCGCGGTACTGGTTATAAAGTTGTATTTGTTCCCTTCAATACTCAAGGGCGTCCACAAGGTTACTATGAAGATTTTCTCACGGGTTTCTTGCTAAATCCATCTGTACCAACTACTTGGGGGCGACCAGTAGGTTTACTTGTATTACCTGATGGCAGTTTATTAGTAACAGAAGAAGCCAATAATCGTATTTATCGGATTCAATATACAGGGGGTTAGGGCATTGGGCATTGGGCATTGATAGATTTTGATTTTTCCCAATATTCAATGTGCAATGATTATCAGCATTTCCTTGTTGAACTTAAACCTAGCTTAATGTGATTTAAGTTAAAGTATTCAACAATCCACAGTTATAGCTATCAGCTTCAGAGATTATTTATGACTCAAAATGAGAATAATCCTCAGACCAACAACGCCCAATCCTCTGACCATTCTGGTACAAGATACTGGGGTAACGTGGAAGTTGTAGAGGAGGGAGAGAACTATAGAATTAGTCGTGTTGAAATTAAGCCTAGACACGGCATTAAACCACAAATTCATTATCACCGCAATGAACATTGGGTTGTAGTCTCCGGTGTTGCTAAGGTAACTTGCGGTCAAGAGGAAATATTATTGAATCGCAACGAGTCAACTTATGTTCCAGCAGCAACATTACATAAAGTAGAAAATCCAGGGTCGATTCCCCTTGTGATTCTGGAAATTCAAAATGGTGAATATTTAGGCGAGGATGATATTGAGCGTCCTTATGACCTCAATTTGGTAAGCCTGTAACTGAAATGTAAAAAATGCCGTTACCCTTAAAGGTGACGGCTACCGTAACTAAACTGCATTAGCTTAAAATCGATGTAGATATTTCAATGCCCAATGCCCATTTTCATACTTGGTGGTGAAACTTGTTTCATTGGGACTGCCATCTGCCTTATTAAAACCATCCCTCTTGTTCTAGAGTTTCGATGAGTTGCAAACCACGGGGGTCGCCTACGCCTAAGAGTGCGGCTTTGGCATCCTCTCTTACCCCTAAATCTTTGTCTTCAGCAAAGGCTTGAATTAAAGCATCGATCGCAGTGGCATAAACCACGTTAGATGGGAGTTCGCGGCACAACTGTCCAATTGACCAAGCGCAGTTACTCCGCACTGGTGCTACAGGGTCTTGAACTAAGGCTTCAATTAGTGGTGGTATTGCGCCTAAAACTGTCTCATAACTGACTTCTGCCATTTGTGCTAAAGCAGTAGCTGCCCACAAACGCACTGCGGAAATATCAGTTTTGAGGGCGTCGGCTAGGGGTGCTAAAGAACGGCGATCGCGGCAGTTGCCTAAAGCCCATACAACACCTTTACGCACATAGCCATTCCAATCGCGGTTTAGTTGGGCAATTAACGGTTCGACTGCATCTGCACTAGGATTGCGTCCAATGCCATAGGCTGCACTCACCCGTACCAAGGGACAGGTATCAGTTAACAGACGGATGAGATGGGGAGTAGCGCGTTCATCTTCAAGGTCGCAAAAAGCACGCGCCGCTAGCATCCGTTGCTGCGGTTGAGGGTTTTCTAACAGAGCTAGCATCACATCTGGATCGGGTTTTGCCACTTCTGATTCAGCAGTTAGCGGCTCCATGTGATCTAAGGGGCTTTCTAGCTCCACTTCGAGATCGAGTAGGCTTAGGTCGTCTTCGTCATACATATTTCATCTAAATCCCTGACCGGGATTAACACATAACCCGGAAGACAAGGTTTTTGAATTTTGAATTTCGCGCGGCGGTACTAGTTTATTTTTCCATATTGAGTGATTTTACCATCCACAGGGATTGGGTTTGATAACCAAGTTGATTGTAAAGATTTAATGCTGGTTGATTTGATTGAAATACTTGTAAACCAATCTGGCGATCGCCTCTTTGAGTTGCCCAATTTTCTACATATTTCATCAAAGCTGTACCAATACCCCGCCGCCGATGTTCTGGCACAACATACAAAAGAAAGATGTGAGCATGGCGACTTCCTCCCACCTGATCTATGGCATTTCCTACCCACAGGCAAGCAATGGGAGAAGTGGGGGAGGAGGAAGACGCGGGGACGGGGGGACAAGGGGACACGGAGAAAGAACTCTCGGTGTCTTCTTCCCTTACTTCCTTATCTACCCACCACAACGGCGTTTTACTAGAGAAGTATTGCTCGACTGTTTGCGCTAAGTGAGAAAAATCCGCCTGTGGAAAAATATCCTGGTAACTTCGTTGCATGAACTTTACCAGTAGCGATCGCTCCAGGGCAGAGCCAAGGCGAATATTATACCCAGGTAGCAGTTGCTCAGGCACTTTTGACACTCATTTTTGAGTTAACTCACTGAAATATTGGGTGGAACAATCACCCCTACCTCTTCAATTGGCGCAGGGGCTGCCATATCTGAGGGTAAAAAGATACGGGCGCTGACTGCGACTAAAGCAAACATGAATACCAGCACTACGAGCAAAGGAGCAATGTATTGACGAAAAATAGCCATATATGGATTGCAAGGAGCTAGAAATCTTTTTCTGAAAACTAGCTATAGATTTGTAAAGTTTTCTTGGTTTATTTTAGCGATGTTCTGGGTATAGCAAACACAAGGTTAGCGCCGATTGCGAAGCGCAGCGTCGTTACCGACGATTGCGAAGCGCAGCGTCGTTAGCGCCGATCGCGCTCCAAATCATCAAGTACTCGCTCAAAATACCAATTCTCCTGCATTCCAGGATAATTTTGCTTGGCCTGCTCAACTAACCGTTCGGCAGCTTCTATGTCACCATCTAACCTCCTGATTAGCCGATTTTTGATATCGCTATCAGAGAGAAATTCTTCTGCTGACTGGTTTGATATCCTGCCGTTGAACGACTGGGACTGCTCTCTCCGCAATTGCCAAAATAAAACGTAATAAAGTGTGCCAAAAATTAAAATCAGGCTGAGTGTTCCTAAAAAAGTTAAGAGGTTAAAGCCCAAAAATCCTAAAACTAACTGTGAGAGAACGTAGCCCAGTAACAGTCCAGTGAGCAAGAGGATAAATGTGCCGACAACAATAACTATTTGGTTTCCCATAAATCCTCTTCTTCATCATCAAGTCCTGGTCTAGAAATTCCCACTGGTTGAGGGTTCCAGGGGGCAAATACTGGCAACAGGAGTAGTCCTGGCACGGCAGCAACGATGGTAATTATAAAAAATACTGGCCAACCTGTGCTTTGTGCGATCGCCCCACCTGGAGATGCCAGAATATCGCGGCTGACAGCCATCAAGCTAGAAAGCAAAGCATACTGAGTCGCAGAAAACTTTTGGTTACAAAGACTCATTAGAAAGGCCACAAAGGCTGCTGTCCCTAAACCACCGCAGAACTGTTCTATGTTGATCGCCAGAACCAGAGCTTGGTAGTTTTTACCTGTATAAGCTAGAGTCAAGTAAGCAAAATTACTTAAAGCTTGCAGGATGCCAAACACCCAAAGTGACCGATTGATGCCAATCCTACTCAAAATCGCACCACCTGCCAGTGCCCCAACAATGGTAGCAATTAATCCCATACCTACCTGAATTGCTCCAATATCGGTTTTAGTGAAACCAACTTGTAGCAAAAAGGGCGTGGTCATATTGCTCAGTAAGGCATCACCCAGTTTGTAGAGGGTAATGAACAAAAGAACAAAAAGGGCTTGGATCACTCCTTGACGCTGGAAAAATTCACTAAAGGGTAAGATGACGGCATCGGTTAACGAGGCTGGAGGGCTAATTTCCTTTGGTTCCGGTGCTAACAAGGTGGCAAAAATCCCAATCACCATTGTACCTGCCATAAACAAATAAACTGATGACCAGGGCATTCTATCAGCAAGTATCAATGCTAAAGCACCTGATACTAACAGGGCAATGCGATAACCCAAGATGAAAACTGCTGCCCCAGCGCCCATTTCTAGTTTTTCCAAAACGTCGGTGCGGTAGGCATCAACAGCAATATCTTGAGTTGCACTCAAAAAGGCAATGACTATAGCGTTAATGGCTAGCAGCTGTAATGCTTGTTTGGGTTGCTGGAATCCCATGATGGCGATCGCAACTACTAAGGCCAGCTGCATCACAATTAACCAACCCCGCCGCCGCCCCAAAAATGGCATAGTGAATCTATCGAGAAACGGCGACCAAAGAAACTTTAACGAGTAAGGCAAACTGGCGAGGCTAAACCACCCAATGGCTGCCAAATCCACCTTTTCTATAGTCATCCAAGCTTTCAAGGTATTACCAATTAATAACAACGGTAAACCAGATGAAAACCCTAGTAATAATAAAGCCGCCATCTTGCGGCTACCGAACAGTTGCAGCAGCGATCGCACTGGATTCATAATTTCGAGGTTTCTCCTCACCTCTGACGAATTGCAGTTATATTGCCACAGCTGTTGTATGATTTCACGCCAATATGCAAAATGGGGGCTGGGGATTGGGGAAAAGGGGAGGGGGAGACAAGGGGACAAGGGGACAAGGGGAAGGGGGAGTGGACAGTTTGAGGTTCAAAGCTTGGATTATTGTGTTCTGAACTCGAAGTGTCGAGTAAAAAGCTCAGATTGTCGTTTTCTGAACTCGAAGTGTCGAGTAAAAAGCTCGGATGGTCGTGTTCTGAACTTGACGTGTCGAGTAAAAAGCTCGGATTGTCGTGTTCTGAACTTGAAGAACGAGTAAAAAGCTCGGATTGTCGTGTTCCGAACTCGAAGTGTCGAGTAAAAAGCTCGGATTGTCGTGTTCTGAACTTGAAGTGTCGAGTAAAAAGCTCGGATTGTCGTGTTCTGAACTTGAAGAACGAGTATCTAAGCTTAAACTGTCTCCTTCCCCCTGCTCCCTGCTCCCTGCTCTCCTGCTTTTCCTCCTTGCCCCCCATGCCCCATGCCCAATTAAACTTGATAAACCTGATGCCCCTTGATTTCCACCCCATGTGCAGCGAGACATTTTTCCCAACCTTCACGGGTGCCAATATTACTTTTTTGCTTAAGCAGCCCTAATTGTTGTTCTTGTTGGGTGAGTTTAGCAAATTCTTCGTAAAGCGGGTAGTTGGGTGTGACAAAGGTTTCTTTACGATGCAGAATTGGGGGATTTGTTCTGGTTTGGTAGTCGCGGTGAGTGATTTTTAAAGTAATAAAATCAATAATGATGCTGGCTTTTAAGGCGGGATGGGGGTCTGTGTCAAAGTCAGGATAAAACAGATAGCAGATTTGCGGTTTATCGGTGCAATATTTGATGAGAGTTGCACCATCGACACGTCCAATGGTGCGGCTGGCGCAACCTTCATAAATTCGTAACAAGGCATCGAGTTCTGCAAGCGCCGAAACATGGACATACAAAGCGCCACGGGTATGTTTACCAATTTTGCTTTTTTCGCAGGCAGTTTGTACAACTCTAGGTTGACCTAAGCTCAAAAGTTTTTGGTCAGCGACTGCACAAACTTCTTCATAGCTACCAAAGAAAGCTTTGATATCGTGACGCATTTCTGGGGCTAGTTTATGCCATGCCGGACGTTGATCGAAGTGGCTGAGAGCGAGGTAAACTTGAATGTCGAGAGAGCGACGATAGGCGATCGCATCCCATTCTGCTTCGTCGGTAGCTTGCAAAATTACGCCAAATGCACGGCGGAAGTTACCAAATTCGCTCAGTAGTTCTTGTTCATTGCTCAATTCACCTTTGACTGGTAATCTGCCGCGTTTGGTGAAAAAAGCCATCAATGGTGCGAGTAGTTCTTGATAATCTTCAAACCGCTTGCTGGGGATGCGGACTCTGGGAGTAGAACTTCGAGAAAAGAAGCGAATAGCTTTGTAATTTTCTTTTTCAGTTTCATCTCGAAATATGAAGTAGACGCCTAAAGCTACGGGTACAGCATCTACATTCAGGACTTCATCAATGTAAGTTTTGAGTTCTTCTTGTTCGTAATATTTCTGAAAAGTATTGCGACGGGTAACAATGCCATCGCTGTAAGCTAATTGTGTTTTACTGGGAGCGTTAATTAGAATTTGAGCGGCGACAATTAAGACTTTGCGGGTAAGTTCCCAAGCTTTAATTAAGCTTTCGCGGCGTTCTTGGGGATCTTCAATGACGTTGAGGACATAACCCAAGTTGACAACATCGGCGGGGGCGATCGCAGCATCAGGATAATAATAAGGATCCCAGCCTGCGCTAGTGTAACCTAAGTTTGCCACGCGCTGGACATCACCACCGTAACCGCAACCGTAGTCAAAAAACGTAGTATCTTGATTGATGATTGCCGATTCTATGGCCAATCGCACAGGACGAGATATATCATTGCGGGCGATCGCAGCTCTGTGACGCTCAATTTCTACATAGCTCTCTAACATAAGAGCATTTACGATTTTTAAAGGATGTAGGGTGTGTTAGCGGCAGCATAACGCACCATGATTTATATCCTGTCAATCTTTCACCGCTAATTCAATTAAATCTTCAATTTTCTTGATATTTGGATCGCCTGCTAAGTAACCAATTCCTCGATGCAAATGTAGGCGAAATTGGGTAGCTAGGGTTTCTTTATCGGTGGGATAGCCGTCATTGTGACAGCGTTGCTTGAGGGCTAGGAGAAGGATATCAGACATTTCGCCGCCAAAGACGCGCCAAGTCAATTCGACGTTGCTATCTTGGGGAATGGGTACGGGTGAGGGTGGAGTTGGTTCTGCTAGGGAACGACAAAATGCCCATCGGCATAATATATTCCATTGATCGATTTTTGTGCTGCGTCGGAGTTTGAGCAGTTGGTCTTTGGCTGTTTGGGAAAGTTTAATTCTTTCAATTGGCGATTCCATAATTTTTATAAATAAAGAGTTTTATCCAGAATTAAATTAATTTTTGTTTATAAACCTAAACAGTAGCGAACCGCAGTTTCTACTTCCACCATTTTTGAGCCAGAAAGCTTACCTGATGGGTCAGTAGGAAAACGGTTTGGATCTAAAGAACGAATTTGAAAACATAAGAATACTGTTTCGATAGGCAATCCGCTGTCGCTTGAAAAGACTCGTATATTGGTGGGATAATCGCGCTTAATATTTGTACCTTTTGTACCTACAACTACAGTCACAACCAAAGGTAATTGATTGATAGCGTCTATAGATAAAACTAAAACGGGTCGTGTTCCTGCCTGTTCTCTACCCTGCACTGGATTAAGATTGACAAAATAAATTTGTCCTCTTTCGATACTCACAATTTTTATAAACCATCAATTTCTGTAACAGAAAACTCACTATTTATAGAGGTAATTTCTGCCTGTATTTCCAAATCATTAGCCATTGCAGTTAGTTGTTCGTTCATATATTGCACATCAGTAAATTTTTCTGAGGTTTGTTTCTTTGCTTGCACTTGTTTAGTAATACGTTCTAAAAGCCATTCTAATTCTTCTAATGACAAAGTACGTAGGTCACGCTCTATTGCTTGTAAATGTGGAGATATCATAATTCTTTGCACACTCAAATTTGAAACGATATCTACTACCAAAAATATTGATTTTCTACTACTGTTGTTTGACGAGTTGCTGAATTATATTTTAAGAGGTATTCGCGGGCGATCGCTTCGTTTTCTCGCAGTGTCTCTACTTCTTTTTTACCGATTTCGGTGTCTGTGGAAAGCAGAATTACTTGATGGCTGGCGGCGGGAAAGTATTTTTCTACTAAGTTTTGGCGGTGGGAGGAGTCGAGTCTGCCGAGGGGCGTGTCGATTGCTACTGGTAGACGGAGTCCAGAGACTTTGGCTAGGCCCCAGAGGAAGGCGATCGCGAGTAGTTGCTTTTCCCCAGCAGACAAGCGATGTTTCGGGACTGGTTTACCATCAAAATCGAAAAGAGATAGGGCAAAGGTTTTAGTATCAATAGTGATGCTAGATACTAAATCTGATTTGTGCAGCAAATAGAGGAAATACTTTTTTACTTCCTCTTCTAATTTATTGAGTTTTCGCAGAGTTAATTTTTCTCGAAAAACCTTAAGTGTTTCTTGAACTTTAGAGGCTGAGGTAATAATATGTTCTCTATTTTTATGTTTTATATTTTTGTCAGTATAATCTTTTAATTCTTTTTTCGTAATTTCAATTACATCTATTAATGCTACTAATCTTTGCCGAATGCTTTCGTAATTTGCTTTAGCTTGTACAACTTCGTTTTGTGCTGTTTCCACAGCATAGCGCAGCTTTTGATAAGCTTCTGGTTCTGCTGCGGTTTGCACTTGTCTTTCTAACGTAATAATTTCTTCTTCTAGGTTTTTGAGATTAATCAACTGCTGTTTTGCTGTATTACGAGCGTTATGCAAATGATATCTTACATTATCTAATTGACTCAAACTTTCCTCATCGGCTAATAACCAAGGTAATTCAGCTTGGACTGAAATTGCATATAAATTATTTACATCTTCAGTTAAAAAAGATTGAATTTTATCGATTTCTTCTAAAGTAATAGCTAACTGATTTAGCCATTGAAGTAAGCGTTTATCTCGTTCAATCAAAACGTCTCTAGCCAGTTGTACTTGTTGAGTACGAAATTCATTTGAACCCTGTGTTTGTACCTGACTCAATAAATTAGGAATTAAAGCCAAAGGTAAAATCTCAGCAGCTAATTCACCTAAAGACTTCCGAATTGTCTCTAATGCGGTAGTTTTTTCTTTTTTTTTCTCTTCAAGCTGACTGCGTTCTGCGGCGATTTTACCACCTTCAAATACAAATTTATCCAAGGCTTCTTGCTGTATAGTTTCTAATTCTTCAATTTTATTTTTTAACCTAGCTAATTCTTGTTCTGCTGCTTGATAATTTTCTTGCTGTTGTAATAACCTTTTTTCAATTTCTTCTAGGGTATTTAAATCTTTGGTGTCAGCAAGTTCTTTACGCTTACGGTTGACCAAAACCTCTAAATCAAGTGCTAATTTATCAGGTAATTCTAGCCCTAAAAGTCCACGAATAGCTTCAATTACAATTTGTGGCGGTGTTTCCTGTTCTGCAAGGTTTCTTACTTGTTCTCCATCGAATAGGAATAAATTAGAAATTCCTAACGGCAGAAGGTTTTCTATATAATCATCCCAAGTATTCATCAAAGATTCAACAGGCCAAGTATCGTCATCACCTAAAATTCCCAAGAAATCTTTACCATCTTTAGGATTTTTTTCCCAAGTTCTAACAATACGATATTTTACTGGTTTATCTTCTTCAATGTGTTCAAATAATAGCTCAATTCGGGTCTTTTCAGCAGGATTAGATTTACTATTAACACATTGATTTAAAAAATCACTATAGCTCAGATTACCACGAGTAGAGCATTGGGCGCGTTGTCCATATAGTGCAAGACGAATAGCATCCATGAGAGTTGTTTTCCCACCGCCATTCATACCGCCTAATAGGATAATTGGGCGAGGATTTCCTTCAGTTCTTGGGTCAAGATTTATTACTTGTCTGCCAGAGTAAGGGCCAAAATTTTGTAATACGAGTTCCAGAAATATCATTATCTATATCTATATTTAACCCGTGCTAGTGGGTTTGTTTGTGTAAATGCGATTTCTAATCGCCGAGAATTTTCTGTAGGGTGTGCATTGCCCACCCTACCATATTTTTCATTAGTTGAAGTCTAGTCAGTTTGTCAGAATGTGCCTAGTTAAAATACTCATGACTTCACAGGGATAGAACTAGGTAATAAAGGACTCCATTCGTTAACTTGGGCGAAACCAAGTTTGTATAAAGTCAGAATTGTGTTGTTAATACCTCTTTTAGAACCATAAATTACTACTTTTACAGACTCTCTATCCGGCATTGTTTCTGTAGAATCTTTGGTGGAAACAAGCGGCGCGGTGGTTTGAAAAGTCTCTGCCACAAAGCTTTTAATCATTGAAATTTACCTGTTTGTTAGTAAGCTGTTTTGTTGCCGATAGGTAACTAAACTATCTTACACCTTGTAGTTACCGATCGGTAACATTTACTCTGTTAGAAGCCTTTGACACAATCAAAGGCATGGGAAAAGCAGGTAAAGCACTGAAACAGGTGTTAGAACTCTACGGCATCAGCCAAAACAAATTAGCAGTGGCAATGGGAACAGGACGGCCAAATGTTCACCGTTGGGTGAATGAAATTAGAGATCCTGTTGCTGATACGCTGTTAGAAATTCGTGATGCACTCAAAAGAATTAATCCAGCCGCAGCAGAAGAGTTTATAAGGCTGTACTTAGGAGATGCTAATGATGACCAGCAAGTTTAAGCCTTTGTCTGTTTCTTTTTAAATTTCACATTTGCCCAAGTCTGTGCATTGTCAGCAGATTTGGTAGTATTTGTTGTATCAATTCGTGTATCGGCTATACTTGCTTGTTCCTCTGGTGCGGCAAAATCTGCGAAAGTTAGCTGCTTAACTTTCTCAATATCACCTTGTTCAACTGCTGTTTTCAAATCTCGTGTTAGACGAGCATTTTTCACTGCTTCATCTTTAGAACGAGAACTGGTAATAAAGCATTGCTCTAAGCTTTCGTAAATTCCTATACGACGCGACATTTTCCGAAATTGGCGTTCTGTGTCTAAAAGTTTTGCTATCAGTTCCAAGTGCATCTCATCATCTGCACAGACTTCTTCTAACACAGCCCATTCATCGCTGCCTAATAAGCTAAAATCTGCACCTGGACGCGGATCTTTAAATTCTTCACCTGTGACTTCTTGATAAATGCGGGGTAAGCTATCGTCAAACTCGTGTTTTTCTTCTAACCAAATACGGCGAATTTCACTCAGTTCTTCTAGGGAGATAAGAGTAATGTCGCGCATATTTTCCGGTGCTGTTTGACGGATTTTTGTTTGTGCTTCTAAAACTCGTTTTAACCAATGTTCACGCCAGTATTTTGTATATGGCCCTGGTATTGGTTCAACAGAGACTTTTCCATCTTTATTGCGTTCAAATAATTGGACTTCTCCTCGACGAAGCCTTCGGAAGTCTCTTTTGTCTCTATCATCTTCAGCATCTAATTCATTACGGATATCTAATAAAGGCTGCATCCATTGTTTTTCTTCATCATTCTGGATCATCGCCTGCATAGATTTATCTTGATTAACTAGTGTACAAACCCAGCAGCCAAATCGTGAATCACCACAACTGGGAGTTGAGGTATCAATAACTAGGGGACATTCGTTGTCTGCTGTTGCACCTCGATACAGACTGAATAATTCTTTATTACTTTTTCCCCACGGATTATTACTCTGATTCAGATAAATCCAAACTTCATTATTACTCCAATCCTCAATAGGAGTATAAATTAAAGAATTAGGCAGACTAGCGTTAGGGCTAAGTCTATCCCGTACTCTACCTGCTTGATGCTTCTTCATAGTGGCAGCACGTTTAGCACTTTCTGCTTTACGAGTACCTAAGACAAGAATTGTTTCGCCATTAGCTCTAACTATTTGACGGATGAACTGATTGGCAGGATTGATCTTCAAACGTGGTGTACACCAGCGGAACTGGTTACGAGGTGCTGGATAGCCTTTACCAATAAGATTGACCCAAAATGTGTCTTCAATTACTGGTTGCAGCAGATGTGGCTCAATCGGCATTCCTTTTTCTTTTGCAGCAGATTCCAACTGCTTCATCGATTGACGAACCCAAGCAGAAACAACTGGATTCTCTACCTTAGTGTCTGTTGTAATAACATGAATAGTTTTAGTTCTTTTTTCTGGAGGGAGAGCCGCGATCGCATTCCAAACAAGCTGCAAAACTGCACTAGAATCTTTACCCCAAGACACGCCTATAATCCAAGGTATCGCATCTAAACAATACAATTCTTGAATTTCAGTGGTAAGAGCTTGGATATCTTCTACTAACTCTGCTACAGTACGTGTCTGCTGGCCTTTATTTTCTGGTTGTTGTGCTTCAGTCATTGCTTCCTACCTCTGGACATTTGGGCGTTACCGCTTTTTTTCTACCCCAGCGTATGGAATGCGCGGGTTCCCAAATAGTTTTTAAAAACTGATTAACTAGTATCTAACTTTTTGAACAATATAGCTATATTACAAGACTAAGTTTTTAAAAATTCATATGAGTGACATTGTATCTGACCCCACTGCTGATATTGCTAGAGAGTACCTAGAACGAGAAAAAAAAGAAAAAGAAGTACTAGCGTTACTTTTAGAGAAGTTTTTAGAGAAAAAAGACCAAATTATTGTTCAAAAAACCGAAATGGGAGGTACAGAAGCTTATATTGGCTCTGTTACTCTAGAATGGTTTGCGGGTCGAGTTCACTTCGCTTCTGGTTTACCTCTTCTGCAAAAAAAGTACAATCCAGAGACAGATAATATCGAAATTGACGCGGATAGTATTGACGAAATTCAACAGCGTCCCCTTGACTGGTCACGTCAAGCACCGCTAGTTCAGTATTTGGCTGCGAGACAAAACCACAAATTTCCCCCAGTCCTAGTAGTAATTAATCAGCCTTGGGTGGATCACCCTAAAGCTGCTGAATGGGATGGTGAGGGACGTGCGAGAAAGTCTACTACTGATTTTACACCCCTAGATAAAGATGGTAAGGTCGGCTTACTCAATGTTTCTGAAGAGAATGTGACCATCTATGCACTGGATGGTCAACACCGATTAATGGGAGTGCAAGGGTTGATAGAGTTAATTAAAACTGGCAAACTCCAGCGATATAAAAAGGATAAAACAGCTGATGATAGTTTTATCACAGTTTCAGATTTGTTAGAGCAGTATCAAGTAGATCCTGTTTATTTACAAAGCTTACCTAAAGAAAAAATTGGTATTGAATTTATTTGTGCTGTTAATGCTGGGGAGACTCGCACCGAAGCAAGGCGGAGGGTGAGGTCAGTTTTTGTTCATGTTAACTTAATGGCTGCACCTTTAACTAAAGGTCAGTTAGCACAATTAAATGAAGATGATGGTTTTGCAATTGTGGCAAGAAAAATAGCGGTTACTCACCCACTTTTAGAACAAAAACCAAATCGAAATCCCCGCGTTAATTGGAATAGTGCAACGGTAGCGGCAAATTCTACAGTTTTGACAACTTTGCAAGCGTTGCAAGATATGTCAGAAAGATACTTGGGCCACAAGTTTCCGCAGTGGAAACCTTTTGAGAAAGGATTAATTCCTATGCGTCCAGAAGATGAGGAAATTGAACAGGGAATAGAAGAATTCACCAAACTTTTTAATAATTTGGCAAGCTTACCTAGTTATAAGATTCTGGAACACGAAGATACGCCGATTTTAAGAAGGTTTAGCTTTGAAAAAGGTGGTGGTGAGGGAAATATGCTTTTCCGCCCTGTGGCGCAAGTTGCTTTAGCACAAGCTTTGGGATTTTTAGTTTTTAAAAAAGGTTTTTCTTTAACCACTATTTTTAAGAAATTACGAAAGTTTGACCAGCAAGGGGGTTTTACTGGTATGGAATATCCCCAGTCTCTCTGGTATGGGGTTTTGTATGACCCTAATAAAAAGCGAGTGCAGGTTTCGGGAAAAGAATTGGCTGCAAAGTTATTAATTTATATTCTAGGTGGAATTCAGGATTCAATGGAACGTGCTGAACTTCGTAAGGCTTTGGCTAATGCTAGGACTGTAGAAAATAAAACAATTGGTTTTGATGGCGAGTTGGTTGAACCAAAGGAGGTAGGACTTCCACTTATTCTCTAATGAAAATACTTTAATTTTCTCCATCTATAAAATTCTTATGCTACCCTGATACTTTAATTGTATAAAGGGAGCCTTATCTGTGGCATGGTTACACGGCAATAATGCTGTGCATCAGCTGAGTGAAAATGCTGTGTTGTACGATTTAGCGCAGATGCGTGGAAATGTTTCTGTTCTAAGTCGCATCCCAAATAATATTGGTGGTGTGTATGCTTGGTATCGTCGCTTTGAGATTGATACCAATGCTATGAATGATCCTGACCTATTTGTTAACTATATTCTTAAAGAACTTTATAAGGATCATTCGGCTTCAAGAGAAACAAGACTTCCGCCAATACACAAGATAAAACTACAACCAGATAATTCATTTTCAAAAGAGCTTTTGCTTAAAGAGTTAGCGACTGATTCTTCCTTTCGGGAACTGCTCTTTATGCTTCTAAGCAATTCACTGATATTTCAGCAGCCGCTATACATAGGAAAAACAAATAATTTATATTCTCGCATTCGTAGTCATCTTAGTGAGGGGAGCATTTTACGTGAACGCTTAGCTGCTGCTGGACACAAAATTAATCGATGTAGGCTTTTAATTATTCACACTTCATATATTAATTCAAGTACGGTTTCAGATGATATCAATGAAGACAACAACTTAGATAATCAATTGGATGAAGAGTGCGAATACCCTGAAACTGCTTCAGACAAACTAGTTGAAGATTTATTATCTAGACTATTTCTTCCGGCATTTACTCTTAGGTATGGTTAACACAATATTATGTTGATATTTTTAAATAATGAAGGGAAATCAAGATTCAATAAACCTCTCTATGGTTTAACTGGTATTTATACTTTATCTGAAGGTATAGCACTTCCCTATGTTCTTTCACTGGTTGAAGTTAACAGAGCTATTGATGAGTTAAAGATAGCTGAACAAATACCCGCTTCATTAGATACGAAATGGTCTCTTAAAGAGCTTTTTCAACGAGAAATTGATGAAAAGAGAGTAGAAGATGACATAGTTAAAGGTTATCTTTTAGATCCAAATAAGCTGAAGTTTTTTAATGCAATTACTATTGTATTAATGCCAAAGGACGGTAATGGCAATATTCAGGATACTTTTGATGAGACTACAAACGTAGCTTCTCCTCCCATACCTTGGGATGGTACTGATCCCGACGACGAACAATGGAAACATTTTCAAAGTGAGGTTGCGAACTTCGGGGGTATTCAATATCTTTCTACTGGAGTCTCTGCTCGGTTGCGTTGGGATGAAGATAGAGTACTAGCAGTGGCTGTAGATGGGCAACATCGTCTTTGGGCGCTCCGTACCTTTCGTGAAGATCCAAGGTTTCGAGGTGGTACTCTTCGCCCAATTGAGCAACAAACAAAAATACCAATTTTATTTATCTTGCTTCATCCCAGTGCGGGCTTCAAGAATCTTCAAAGTGCTTCTGATTATTCAATTCGGGGAATCGCTCGTGAATTATTCACTGATTTGAATAAGAATGCTAAGACTGTAGATAAGGCTAGAGAGCTTATTCTTGATGATAAAAGCATTAGCGCCCAATGCGTTAGAACTTTATTAACGGAGAGTACGGGGGAAGATGCGAAAGATAAACTTCCTCTTTCTTTAGTACGGTGGCAAGACGATTCATACCGATTTGATAGCTCCTACTACTTAAATTCACTAGTTCATTTAGATTTCCTGATTTCAGCAGCACTGGAGCTAAAACCGCCACGAGATCCAATGGAAAAAAAGCACGTACTAGATTTTATCGAAAGTATTGACTCTGCTCTTGGCACAGGTGAAGAAAAAGTTCAGTATGAGGGACGTACTCTTGAAGAATATTACATAGAAGACTATTGTGACGAAGATGGAAATCCTGATACACCATTTGCTCGAATACCAGAAAATTACCTTGCCTCTGCAATAGAAGGTTTTAAAGTTAACTTTCGTCCTTGGCTACTGAAAGCCACTTTTTTCACATTTAACTTTTTCGAGTTATCGTCTCACACCTAAAAAAACTTTTGCGCCTTCTCTCTGCGCCTTTACGCGAAATCATCCCTCCGTCCTCACCGTCACAACCTGCGGTGGCGTAGAATCTGGAGGATACAAAAAATCTACTTGTACTTGTCGGTTCTCTCCCCCTGGCATTCTCAGCGTTACCAACGGTTCACCCGTTTGTCTCCGCCGTTGTACCAAATACACATAGCGCGTTTTTTCTCCACCATTATCATCGGTATAACGCACCCTCACTGTACCGCGGAAAAATAGATGAGGATTTTTAATCATTTAGCAATTTCACGTCTCAAGCTTGATGAAACATCTCGTAGTTAAAGTTTATGCTTGCTTCATTTACTGTTTTCTTACCCTAACTTATTTATAAATGTAGTGTAATGAAGCCTTTTGTTAAATTAATATTGGTTGCGGCTTTAGGACTGATTTTCAGTCTTGGCTTGCAATTCCTGCCTCAAGTAAACGCACAGCAACCTGTTTTAGCGATTAGCAAGATTCAAGCACAGTTAAATCAATTAAAACTGTTGTTGCAAAATAACCAATTTGCATATGCTCAAACTTTGTTGTCGAGGATTTCTGAATTGTTAAAACAACTGCCCACTAGCTGCGCTGCTGTCTATGCTCATGTGAATTTAACAGAAAATATCATGAATTTGCACAGACAAGAAGAAAAAGGTAAAGTTTCGCAAAGTTGCCCTAGACCAGAACTAATAAATATTGACAATTTGGATTCTAGTGTAGCGGTTGTCTATCCAATTATTTTACAAGGCTATTTGGAAGTTATTGTCAAATTCCTTGGAAGTGATAATATACATTGCTACACAAATAAGAATGTATCTGTAAGCCAAATTGATGAAGCTGTGATCAATCTGCGAGAACTAATGAGAACACGTAGTACTCTTCCTAAAGAAATTAAAACGGCATCTCAACAATTTTATGATTGGTTAATTAAACCCTTTGCAGCCGAACTAGAAACGGAAAAACATAGAGATAAAAGCCAAATCAAAACTTTGGTGTTTGTACTTGACGGTTGTTTACAAAATCTGCCGATGTCAGTTCTATATGATGGGCAAAAATATCTGGTAGAAAGGTATGCTATTGGTGTTACTCCTACTTTGCAATTATTATCTCCCAAACCTTTATTCAAAGAAAAGTTAAATGTGTTACTTGCTGGCGCAAGTAATGCTCCCAGTTTTGCCAAAGAACGTTTGGCTCCGTTAGAAAATGTAGAAGTAGAATTATTAGAAGTAAGTAAAGTAGTAGACAGTTTTAAAAAGCTGGAAAATGAAAATTTTCTCCAAGAAAATTTACAAAAATGGATAAATTCAGACACATTTAATGTAGTTCATATTGCCACTCACGGCAAATTTAGTTCTAATCCAGAACAAACTTACATCCTAGATTGGAATAAACGTATCCGAGTTAAAGATTTGGATACTTTATTAAAGATGAAAGACTTAACAAGAGCTAGCTCTGTGGAATTGTTAGTTCTCAGTGCTTGCGAAACAGCAATTGGAGACCGCCGAGCCGTTTTGGGTTTAGCAGGAGTAGCACTTCGCGCCGGAGCAAGTAGTACCTTAGCTACCCTTTGGCAAGTTAATGATGCTTCGACAACGGAATTTATGATTCGGTTTTACCAACAACTAAAAAAGCCAAAAATAACAAAGGCAGAAGCTCTACGAAATACTCAGCTTGCTTTTCTCAAGAATTATTCTGATACGGACTATAATCGTCCATATCATTGGGGGCCTTTTATTTTAGTAGGTAACTGGCTGTAAAATTTGCAATTATTGGCTCTTTGGCAACGTTTGCTAAACCAATTTGGGGTTGGGTTAATAATTCAACCCAGATTTTTTGGAAAGTAGAATTTTGGGGTTGATTAAGTCTGAGTTGAGCTAATTCAGTCAAAGCATCAATCCAGATGCCGTATTTAATGTAAATTTTAATACGCTCTAAACCATTTACAGCCGATTTTAACTCGTTTTCTAGTGCGGAAGACGGCGTTACTATTTCTACAATTCCTGTGAGTGAAGTGCGGCTTGGTGACACCTGAGAATTGCTTGTATTAGGACAAGTGATATCTAGATACCAACGATATCTTTTCCCAGGTTCTAAAGCGTCAACTGTTGATGGTAAACTAATACTCATAATTCCTGGTCTATCGGGTAACTGAAAACTAGTTTTATATATTTCATTATTTTCATCCTGTAAGGAAAATTTTCCTGACGGTGCTTCTTGGTGGGTATAGGGAATATAAACCCACATAGTTGGGTGCTGATTTACAGTTAATTTTGAATGCAAACCACCTACTAAGCGAGTCAGCGGCGGTTTATCTTGCTTGTACAAACAATCGCCTCGACTTCCAGTCCCTTCTTGGCTAGGAGGAGTTCCTCTACCTGGAGGGTCTTTTTGTATTGAAATTAAGGGAATTTGTTTGATTTCTAGAGTGTAATTGGCAGAATTAGTTGATTGTGTGTTAGCAAGTGTAGGGGAAGCAATCGAAGCAGTAAGGCTTAAATTTATAATGAATGTTTTTGTAAGTGAAAATCTTGGAAGCTTTTCCTGGGTTAACTTCATCTGTGCTTTCCTCCAAATGTTTCTTTGATGCTCATCTGTGGAGATGTCACAAGGAAAATCTCATATTTACTCATTAGATGACTACTAATCGCCAACTACCAATTTCTGAATTTTGTTAGAAATTCCCTGTAATGTATAGAAGAAGTGGCTATAGCAGTCCTAAATCATTCGTGAATAACAAGATCCCCGACTTCTTTAAGAAGTTGGGGATCTAAGCCTCTCAGCCGGATTCAGCAACGCCCTTTTTTTTCAACTGGTAGAATTATTTTCTGCAACTATAAATAGTCAAAGTTACCGCGATCGCAACCAATACTAAGGCTGAAGGAACTAAAGGTAACCAAGCTGCCTTGACTACCATTAAAACCCAACAACTACCAGATAATATACCTAAAGCAATACTGACATTAAGTACAATATTCAGAGGCGATCGCCAAATCAACACACCTCCCACCAAAGACCAGCACAAAATCCAAATGACCTCACCAAGTTCTGATAAAGACCAAATCAAAGGCCGATTATCCTGCACTGCACTAAGGATTTGGCTCACCATCTGTGCTTGAATTTCTACACCACTGATTGTCCGCACTGACCACTGACCGCTACTATAGGGAGTGCGCCGCCGATGATCATTAAAACTCGCAGCGGTAGTACCAATAATCACAATTCGATTCTTGATTAAATCGGGATTAAATTGATTGTTTAGAACTTGTTGCATGGTGAGTTTCTCGGCAATCTCCGCAGTGTTACGGTAATTAATTAATATTTGATGCCCCCTAGAATTAATATGGTGGTAGCCACCTGTATTTTTTTCTAATGTTTTGAATATAGTATTACCTAGTTTTAAGTAATTATTTAGTGTAAATTCAACTTGAATTCCTTGAGCGGCTAAGTAATAAGTTGCTAACTGCCAATTAAAGGCGTATTTATTTTGACAAGGAGAAGCTTGATCAACAGCCAACAACTGGCGACGAATCACTTCATCGGGGTCTGGCAAAATGTTGTTAAATCCTTGACGCTGTTGAGGTACTTCTGGAGGAGGTGGAACGCCAACACTATCAAAACTATATTTACAAATGACAAAGAAGCGATCGCTATTTCGCATTCTGTTGGCTAAGTCCTCATAGCCTGCTTTTACAGGGAGTTCACGATAAATATCTAAACCAATGGCTCGCGCTCCATATTGCTCCAATTTTGTTAATAATTGAGCTAAAGAACGGTCAGATAAAGAGGCGGCTCCTCTTTCCAAAGCGGGTTGCGATTGCACATCCTGTTCGGTGATAGTGACTAATAAAAGTCTCTTATCTAAACTCTCGCTCGGTCGTAGTCGCAGTATTTTATCAAAAGCACCCAGTTCCCATGCTTGCAATAAACCAAGGGAACGCAGAGTTATTACCAAGCTAAAGCAAGCCACATTTATGAACATGACAGCCCAAGGTGAGAGTGAAACAGCTCTTTCTTGGGGATGATTGAGATGTTGCTGAACCCAATTGCGATTAAAAACAGTTTCGTAAATACGGTTTTTGACAACTAAATCGCCTTTTTGCTGAGTTACTAACCCAGATAAACGCAATTCCAAATGTTCTTGAGAGTTTTTAGCAGCTATTTTCCCATGACGAAGAATTTGTTGATATAGTTTGAGCAATCGCTTATGCCCGTGAGCATTTCTAAAAATGCGATCGCGGATTGTCCGCAAATGCTCAGGCTCGTCTTGCGATTCCCAATCTTCTAGGATGTATTGCTGTACTAGCTGCTTAACCCACGATTGTTCACCCCCAGCGGGAATAGCAGCTTCACAATTTTGGACTAACCAACAAAGTTTCTGAGTTAGAAAAGGTTGTCCCCCCGTCCAATGCAATACTTCTTTTAATACTGCTTGGGGGTTATTGGCTTTCACAGCTAGTCCTTGTACTAAAGCATCACTTTCGTGTAATTGAAACCCCTTTAGTTCAATTGCTCGACCAATATTAAAGGGAGCAGAATTGTCGTCTTGAATTAAATCTGAAGGCGTTGCTACACCCAACAATGCAAAAGAAAGTCTTCTATATTCTAGTTTAGTTGCGCGTTTGTCATAGAAGTTGCGGACAAGAGCAAAAAACTCATCCGTTGGAAACTTTAAGCTCAGGACACTATCAATTTCATCAATAAATATGACGATGTTTTCACTAATTTGCGTCAATAAAACTGTCTCGATAAACTTTCCCAAGCGTTGTACAGGAGATAAATCATCTTGTTCGCTTAACCAACTCCGCCGTTTTACTCGCAACTCAAAACCACTGATTAATTCTTGAATAATACCGCCATACCATTGCTGCGGGGTAATTTCTTGGCTACCAATCCCACTTAATTCAATTTCTGCACAAGCAATACCTTGGGCTTGTAGCTTATACATTGTCTGTATTCGTAAGCTAGACTTACCCATCTGCCGGGAATTGAGAACATAGCAATATTCTCCTATTAACAAAGCATTATAAAGTTCATGGTCTGCTTGGCGCACAACGTAGGTAGGAGCATCAGGAGGTAAGCTTCCTCCAGCTTGATATTGATAGTGAGAGTTATATTCTGCGTCCATTATTAATTTTTTAGCTGAATCTGTGTAAATGCAGTATCGATTTAAAATGCATTTACCTGAATTATCTGTTTACTTAAGAATCTTAAATGCAACATTTTACACATATTTTCGGATAAATATAATTTTTTAGCTGATAAAATATGATTTATTATTACCTCCTCAATTAACCTGAATTAACCTCAATTTTCTCAATAAATATGAGTTGTTGAATCCTGATTTTGACTCAACTATTCAATCAAAAAAAACAACATACTATGAACAGAAAGCAAGCAAAAAGCTTTCACCCTAACACAACAAGTCAATTTAGAGTAAATACAATGTCTAACATCAACCAACAATCTCAAGACCTTTTTGCTATTCCTGGCGTAAACAACCTAGACCAAGAATCTGCTGCTGCTGTTTCTGGTGGTGCTTTACAACTGTCGTCCGGATTTAATGGTACAGGAGCGCGGAGAACACTATTGGGCGGAGACCGTAATTTGGGGACTCCTCCTCGTGCCAGCGGCTTTAACAATGTAGCATCTTGGTATCAAGTGACTGGTAGCAGAGATTGGTTTGTCTACACAGGTTTCAATTACACGGGTGACCGCCGCCGTCTGAGAGCAGGAAGCAAAGGTAACCTCTCAGGTAGCTTTAATAACACCGTTTCTTCTGCTCGGCCTGCATAGTCAGCTCTTTTCTATCTCATACCGCGTACTCGAATCCGTTCTCTCCAAGAGAAAAGATTAGCTCAATAACGCTCTTTTCTCTGAGTTGGTAGGGGCGAGACAAATTTCGCTCCTACTTTTTCGCAGATTGGCAATTTTAAGACGAACCAGCGCATTTGCAAATAATTGGCGATCGCATTTTCAGAGCCAGGACTTATGCACCAATAACCCACATTCCGCAGGTGCGATGCCGGAGGCAACCCCGGAGGGGAACGCAAAGCCTTGTTTTTCGTTCTCCTGAATTAACCTGAATTAACCTGAATTACCTCAATAAAGATGAATTATTGAATCCTAATTTTGACTCAACTTTTGAAACAAAAAAAACAACATACTAGGGGCAGAAGCAAATAAAAAGCTTTCACACCAACACAACAAGTCAATTCAGGATAAAAGCAATGTCTAACATCAACCAACAATCTCAAGACCCTTTTGCTATTCCTGGTGTAAGCAACCTAGACCAAGAATCTGCTGCTGCTGTTTCTGGCGGTGCTCTATTATTGTCGGACGGATTTAATAATAGAGCAGCTCGGAGAAGGTTAAATAGCTCAGACAGAAATTTAGGCAGTCGTCCTGGTGTCACCGGTTTTAATAATAAAGCATCTTGGTACGAGGTGACTGGTCTGAGAGATTGGATTGTCTACACAGGTAAAAATTACACGGGTAACCGACGCCGTCTGATAGCAGGAACCGCAGGTAACTTCTCAGGTGTCTTCAACAACAACATCGAGTCTGCTCGGCGTGTATAGTTAGCTCTTTTCTATCTTATACCGTGTACTCGAATCCACAAAAAACTCCAAGAGAAAAGATTAGGTGATTAACACTCTTTTCTCTTATTTGGTAGGGGCGAGGCCAATTTTGCTCCTACTTTTTTATTAATTAAAGTTAGCACAAATGAAATATCAGGTTGTTCTCCAACACAGTGAAGAAGACTGCGGCGCTGCTTGTCTGGCCACGGTTTCTAAACATTACGGACGGGTTTTTGCCCTCAACCGCACACGCGAAGCAGTTGGCACAGGGTATCGGGGAACCACGCTACTAGGTTTGAGCCGAGGTGCAGAAGCCTTGGGATTTAATACCCGCATTGCCAAAGCTACTTCTGAATTTATAGACTCTTTAGATCAAGCGCCCCTACCCGCCATCATCCACTGGAAAGGCTACCACTGGGTGATTTTATACGGGAAAAAGGGGAAAAATTTTGTGATTGCTGACCCTGCTATTGGTGTGCGATATTTGACGTACTCTGAGTTAATGGAAGGTTGGAGCAATGGTGTCATACTCCTGTTGATCCCAGATGAGACCCGCTTTTATCAACAAGCAGAAGATAAAATTGCTGGCTTCGGGCGTTATGTAGCGCGAGTTTGGCCCTATCGTTTACTCATCATTCAGGCTATAGCAATCAATTTTGCGATTGGATTGCTTTCGCTTACCTCACCGTTTATGATGCAACTGCTCACCGATGATGTGTTGGTGAGGGGAGATACCCAATTGTTAACGACGGTAGCGATTGGGGTGATGATTATGAATTTAATTAAAAGTGTAATTGGTTTGGTGCAGTCTCACCTGATCGGTCATTTTGGTCAACGACTGCAATTTGGGTTAATTCTGGAATACGGGCGCAAACTGTTGCACTTGCCTCTATCCTACTTTGAAGGTCGCCGCAGTGGGGAAGTAGTTAGCCGTATTGCTGATGTAGATGATATTAATCAGCTAGTTAACCAAATTGTCCTCGGTTTACCCAGCGAATTTTTTGTCGCCTTGGTGTCCTTGGGCTTTATGCTGTTCTACAGTTGGCAACTTTCGATTGCTTGCATCTTAGCATTTGTGATCGTCACCATTGTTAACCTGTTTTTCTTCCCCGCCTTGCGTCGAAAAACCCGTAAGCACATTGTCTTAGGCACAGAAAACCAAGGATTTCTTGTAGAAACATTTCGCGGGGTTCAGGTATTAAAAACTACCTCTGCTTCGCCCCAAGCTTGGCAAGAATATCAACGGAATTATGGACGCTTGGCTAACCTCAGCTGGGGAATGATGAAACTGGAACTCTACAGCAGTACTATCACAGGTGTTCTTTCCCATCTGACTACTATTACCCTACTTTGGGTAGGTAGCTACTTTGTAATTAATCACACTTTATCAATTGGACAATTGCTGGCATTTAACGGCATGAGTGGCAACTTTCTCGGCTTTTTGAGTTCGGTAATTGGGTTAGCCGATGAGTTTATAGCTGCCCAAATTGTCATCCAACGCTTAACAGAAGTCATTGATGCCACACCCGAAGATGAAAATGACTTTAAAAAGCCTTGGGCAAAAATATTAGGTAATGCAGATATTATTTGTAATCAACTTAACTTTCATCATTCGGGAAGAATTGACCTATTGCAAGATTTTTCTCTGACTATCCCTGGCGGTAAAGTAGTTGCCCTTATTGGTAAATCTGGCTGTGGTAAAAGCACCCTTGCCAAACTCATTGCTGGGTTATATTCTGTGCAATCAGGCAATATTCAGTATAGCTTCTATAATCAACAAGACCTTTCTTTAGAATGTCTGCGACAGCAGGTAGTGTTAGTACCGCAAGAAGCTCACTTCTGGAGTCGTTCAATAATTGATAATTTTAACTTTAGCTATCCCAATATTAGTTTTGAAGAAATTGTCCGAGCTTGCCAAATTACTGGCGCTCATGAGTTTATTAGTCAGTTACCCGATAAATATCAAACTGTTTTAGGGGAGTATGGCGCGAATCTTTCTGGTGGGCAAAAGCAAAGACTAGCTATAGCCAGAGCAATAGTCACAGACCCACCCATACTAATTTTAGATGAATCTACAGGCGCTCTTGACCCAGTGAGCGAAGCAGAAGTATTAGAAAGATTACTATCCCATCGTCAGAGCAAAACCACAATTATGATTAGCCACCGTCCCAAAGTTATCCAGCGGGCTGATTGGATTGTATTGCTAGAACAAGGACGCTTAAAAATCCAAGGTACACCAGAAGAACTGCGTCAAATTAAAGGTGAGCATTTAGATTTTATTGACGAGTTTATTCCTAGCAATAATGGGTTTAATTCTTCTTTAGTAGTTCATAATTAATCATTTTCATTTCATTGATAATTGCACAAGATGCTAATAATTTTGAATTGTGAATTTAACTTATGTTAAGTAATACTAACCCAGATTTTTTACCTTCAGTTCAAGAAAACGAATTTATTCCACCAATTAGTCGTTGGACAACCTTTGGCGGGTTATTTATTCTCTTTGTTTTAATACTAACAATTCCAGTTGCTGCTGTCGCTAGATATAAAGTAACTGTCAAAGGACAAGCTGTTGTTCGTCCTGCTGGAGAATTGCGAATAGTGCAGGCGGCGACAGAAGGTCAAGTAATGCAAATTTACATCAAAAAAGAAAATCAAGTTGTTAAAAAAGGAGATATTATTGCCACTATTGACGATTCCCGCCTACAAACTAAAAACAGCCAATTACAAACTAATATTCAGCAAGCTAAATTACAACTGGCGCAAATTAACGCTCAGATTAATGCCCTCAATAGCCAAATTAGAGCAGAAAGCGATCGCATCAACCGTACTATTGCTTCTGCTGAAGCTGATTTGGTAGGCCGCGATCGCGCTTATCAAGAAAAAAAAGTTACTACTGTTACGGAATTCCAGGAAGCTGATGCCAACGTCAAAATTGCCCTGGAAGAATTACATACAGGCGAAGCAGAGTTTAAAGCGGCACAATCAAACTTAGGCGCTACTGAGGCAACATTAGGAGCAGCGATGTCGAAGCGGAACCGATATGAAGCTGTAGCCAAAGAAGGAGCGCTTTCCAAAGACCAATTTGAAGAAGCGCAACTAAATGTCAAACAGCAAGAACAAGCAGTACAGGCACAAAAAGCAACAGTCGAAGCCCGAAAACAAACAGTAGAACGTCTCAAACAAGCAGTAGAAGCTGCCATAGCCAGACGACAAGGTATCCGTGTCGCTCTCAATCCCAGCAATGCAGAAGTAACAATCGCTACTGAACGTATTGCTCAAGAAAAAGCCTCTGGGGAAGCTAACAAAGCTAACCTAGAAAAAGAACGTCAAGCTTTAATTAACCAACAAATTGAAATTCAAAAACAGCTACAGCGGGACACTAGGGAACTTAAACAAATACAAATTGAAATTCAAGAAACTACTATTAAAGCTACCGCTGATGGTATTATTTCTAAGCTCAATCTCAGAAACCCCGGTCAAACAGTACGTCCAGGAGAAGAAGTGGTACAAATTGTCCCCAGTAGCGCTCCTGTGGTCGTGAAGGCAGCGATAGAATCTCAAGATAAAAGTAAAGTAAAAATCGGTCAAAAAGTGCAAATGCGAGTGGGAGCTTGTCCTTACCCTGATTACGGCACTCTCAATGGTAAAGTGAAAGCGATTTCTCCAGATGCGACTGTCCGTCAAAATAATCAGGATGGAACAGCTACAACTAACACCAGTCC
Source organism: Mojavia sp. (assembly GCF_059505145.1). Lineage (NCBI taxonomy): Bacteria > Bacillati > Cyanobacteriota > Cyanophyceae > Nostocales > Nostocaceae > Mojavia > Mojavia sp. The sequence goes on along the minus strand of NZ_JCACKA010000124.1, from coordinate 20,109 downwards.
AAAAGCAACCGCTATTGGTGCTTTCTATGAGGTAACAATTGAACCAGAAACTCTTTCTTTAGGTTACAGACAAAAGAAATGCCAAATCCAATTGGGTATGGATGGCAGAGTTGATATTATTTCCCGTGAAGAGAGTGTACTGCAATTCTTTCTCCGCAAGGCCAGGTTGATTGCAGATTTGTGATTTCCATTCGGTTAGAAAGCGTCTTTTCTTTTGAGGATAGCTAACTTTTATACCAATTATCCAAAATTATCTTGTGAAATCTGGCTTTCTTAATTTTGAATTTTGAATGAGTGAATTTTGAATTGGTATTACTTATCTGCCCAGTACATTTGAAAATACTGACGATACAAATTGCAGCGAGGCATTACCTTATTGCTAGAAAGGTTTATTAATCCCATACTATTTAACTGATAAGCCAGGATGGGTTCTAATGGTACAGGACTTTTAGCAATTACCACTTTTTTAAAAGCCTCTTCTAGTTCTGGTAAAGAGTGCAAATATAACCAGTGTTCTCGCAAATGATGAGCGTAAATTCCGGCTTCTGTTGTCGCCTCAGCTAAAAGTTGGCCAAGAGTAATATGTGGATTAATTTTGAGGTGAGCAAACGCTACTTCCAACAGATAAGGATGGCCTCCTACAAGTTCCATAAGTTGCTCAACCATCTGTGAATTTATCTCTAGTTCATGCTGTTGAGCAAATTTGAATACCTGCTCGCTGGTAAATTCCGACAACTCAATAGGCAAGCCGACGTTAAATGGAGATTGATTGATATTTAATCGGATATATACATCTGTAGAATGAACGATTATCAACCGTAAATTTTTCCAAATCTTCCGACTTCTCGCCTTTTCATACCAAGAGCGTAATAAGCCAAAAAAGTCTTCATAAATGTGAGGATAAGGAAAAAGTAAATCCACATCATCCAAGCATAAAACTAGAGGAGCATTTGATTGAACTAATAAATACTCTTCAAAGTAAGTTGTACAGCTAACCTTTGCTCCCATCCCTTCTTCATCCCAGTATTCATCTAATTCATTTGCTATCCTTAGCTCTCGACTCAGATAAATACAAAACCAACGTAAAAATTTATTTAAGTTAGTCAAATGTATGTTGCGTTCTGCTAGTTCAAAGCTTAAATTAACAGTTCGATAATTTTGTTGTGCTACTTCAGCAAGAACTCTAGCCACAAGATATGTTTTACCCATCAGTTTGGGAGCTTTAATCCTAATGAGAGAACCAGGCTGTAAAAGTGACTCATAACAAATATACTCCATGGGAGGGCGGTCTATATAAATATCGGGGGTAAGAGTCTGGAGATTTTCTTGATGAGTTAGATGCTGAATTTTTTTCTCATGTTTTACTAAATTATTAACTGAATTTAATCTTGTTGGAGATGTATTATCTTGATGGTTAGCAATATTTTCTGTAACGCGTAGACTTTGGTCTGACACTAATTGCTTTTCCCAACACCTTTTTAGCGTTTCTTTAAAGTTACTTTTTTTGACCTTTTCTCCCAGCGATTCTGTTAATAATTTCCAAAGCCTGGGAGCAACATCTTGACTGATGTAACTAGTAGCATATTGATTTTTGGCTGCTATTTCGTCATATTCTTGCCTTTCCCATGCTCCTTTGAGAATAATAATTTCCACGTCTGTGAGATTTCTCTGAAATCTTATATAAGTCAATTGATTGGCGATTTCTAATGCTTCATTGATAGTAAAATTCATCATGATTAAACCTCAACTTTAAGTTACCTTCATGATGCTACTCAAATGATTGTAATTAATTTTTAGTCACTCACTCCGTTCTCACCGTCAAAACCTGCGGCGGCGTAGAATCTGGAGGATACAAAAAATCTACCTGTACTTGTCGCTTCTCACCCCCTAACATTTTCAAAGTTACCAACGGTTCACCCGTTTGTCCCCGGCGTTGTACCAAATGCACATAGCGCGTCTTTTCCCCACCATTGTCATCGGTGTAATGTACCCTCACTGTACCGCGAAAGAATATTTGTTCCACCCGTGGCTTTAAAAACAATAATCTATCTGTTCCTCCTTCATCTTTCACAGGTGTCTGCATTGATACTGTTACAGTCTGAGTTTGATTGCTGGAATTTTGTAGCGGCAAAGTCAGATTGTATTCTACACCGTAGTTACTGTGAGCAAAGTAAGCTGTATCTGGATATCGTTTCAGCATAGGCGCACTCTGAATTTGCCCAGTGCTGAGGGTAATTAAATGTACAGTACCCAAAGGATAAGAAAAGGCTTTTCCTGGCTGCGGTATCGTCAACTGCGATACATTTGGATTATCTGTCAGATTTGCTTGCCATTGTGTCCCTTGAGAGACACCAGCAACGCGGCTAAACACCGTCGGTTCTCTGGGAGGGTCGAGAGGGGTAGGAATGGGATCGCGCTTTCCTGCTAGACTGCTTGTATCTAGCAGCTTTTGCCACTCAGCTAGGGTGGGGGAAAGATTACTATTTTTCGCTAAATTTGCTAAATAAACTGGGCCACTGCTCGCTAAACGCATCATTGTAGTGCGACCATTAGAAGAGGGAGCCTGTACAGGGATGGGTAAATTAGCTAATATTTGAGTTTCTCCTGGTTCTATCACCAGCTTTTCGGGAAAACTCTCTTGCCTATTCCCCCGCAACACATCATTCATTGTTCTGCTGCCAGGCCCAGAGTAAACTGTACTTTGGGGATTGTCTACTACATCAGGTAAAGCAATAAACGGTGCTTCCCTAGAGAGATAGCTAGCGGCTTGCAATACTTGCAATGTGATTGGTTCATTCCCTGGATTGTGAACAATTATTCCCTGATGAACGGTGCGGCTTTGGGCTGATGTTTCTGCCCTGACGATATGATGGGCAAATAAATCAAATCTGCCTTGAAAGGGATAATTCAGGTGTGCTTCCTTAACTTGTTTGCCATCTGGGGGGAAGGTTGACAGTAAAATTCCTTCGGTGGTTACCAATTCGGGACTGTTGCTGTTAAAGGTGGGGATAGTATCGAGTTTTCCGGGTAAAGGGCGGACTTCTTGCGGATGTACTTCCACTCCAGCTATATATTGTGGGGGTACTGTATAGATATTTAACGCCCGACACACCAATGCTGCTACTTCGCCTCTGGTGGCGCTTTGTTGGGGCTTTAGTTGTTTGGCTTGGGGATAGTTGACGACAATACTATTAATAGTTGCAGATGCTATGGAACTCTGTGCATAGTTGGGAATTTGTGCCGCATCGTTAAAATATTGTTGTAATGTCTGCGTTGGGCTAGGCAGAGGACTATAATTTTTCGCACCAGCGACAACACCGATGATTTGGGCGCGGGGAATAGCTTGGTTAGGTTGAAAAACTCCCCCTGGATAACCAGAAAAAAATCCTTTTTGATAAGCAGTAGCAATTGCTTTGGATGCCCAATAATTACTAAGCACATCTTTAAATGTAGTAGCAGTACGCTTCACTGGTGCATCAGGAAAAGCATTCAACATTAATACTGCTGCTTCTGCACGTGTTACCGTTGCATTGGGGCGAAAACTACCATCAGGATAGCCTGTAATTAATTTACGTTCTCCTAGTCTTTGGACACAATCTTTTGCCCAATAGCTTTGAATATCAGAAAAGGCGAGAGTGACGGGGCTTGATAGGGTGAAAAGCGAAGCGATCGCTACTGAAGTATTTCTGAGAAGCATTAATAGAGTTTAGTATAAACTAAAGCTATTAAAGCATTTCGTGAGGAATTGATCAGAGAAACGAACCACGAAGTACACAAAGGACACAAAGAAAAGAGGGTTTTAAAGAGATTTTGCATAAATTCTGTTTTAATTCTTTCCTTCGCGGACTTCGCGTCCTACCCTGCGGGAAGCCGCTCCGCGTCTATGCGGTTCGTTTCTCTTAATCACCAATCTCGTTGAACCTCAACAACTTCTGTATATTCAAACTCATTGGGACTTTGCCTCACCAAAGGATATCTTTCCTCACCCAACTCAATATAATCCTGTTCACAATCTGGTTTTGAAGAGTAGTAAGTTAGCACATATTCTCTACCAATTCTGTCTGCCATTTCCTCCTCGACTTCACCGCGCCACTGAGTTTTAGTCACTAACACAATCAACTGATTAGCTAATTTAGGAATTGTCCTAGCAATGCGTCGCCGAGAAATTTCATCCAAACTACCAAAGGGCGAATCCATAACTATAGGAAAGGTGCTGCTGTCTGGTAACATCAGCATTTCCCGCTTTTCACTCCATTCGCGTACTCTGTCAATGATGCTGGCAATAAAAGATAAACTGAGAATTTGATTTTCGCCAGTAGAAGCTGCAACTGGTGCTTCTATACCAGCTGTAGTTTCTACCAATGTCAGTTCATATTTATCGCTGATTTTAGGAATATAAGGAGTAAACGATATTTCCATAAATATCTCTTGTACCCGCTTTTCCAGTTGCAGGCGAAACTGCTTTTCTTGGCGATTTCTCACTTCTGTTAATCGTTCAATGGCATCTTGGGTAGCATTAATCCGGCGTTGTGCTAAGGCTTGCCGTTCTTCATTCAATTTTTGTTTGGCAATTTGTTTACCCAAGGCTTCAATTTCAGTTGTGAAGTGAGCAATTTGCTGTTGATTTGCACCTTGTTCTCTATTTAATTCATCAACTTTATTTTCAATTTCGTCTAAGCGTTTTTGTAAGCTACTGATTTCTTCGTTGGCATCTTTACGTAAACGTTCTTGAATATTATCTAATTCACTTTCAATTTGGGATATGCTTTGCCTTAACTGATTAATTCTGGCTTGTTCTCTGTCAACCTCTTCCCAAAATGCTGTAGCTTGCTTATCAATTTCATCTACTTGGGCACTCATGCGAATCGCAGTCTCTTCCACCGCTGAGGAACCTGCTTTATCTAACCAAATTTTTACGTGTTCGTGGGAATGACTACCTGCGTGTAATTCTGCACCACAAATACAGCGCTGAGTTTTCAGTAAATCATTGACAAATTCCCGCGATATTCCTGAAGTTAATTCGCCTCGCTGCTTCAAATCATTCATAATATTCCGAAACTGGGCTGTAGTTTCGGACAGCAAAACTGTATAACCCCGTGCGGAAATAATTTTCTTTAATGCTTCTCTAGTTTTCTTATACTCTTCCTTATTCGCTTCTTTTTGCGATTCTAAATTTTGACATCTTTCCTGCAATTGTTTAGCAGCGCTAAGTTCTCGTAAGCGATTACTTGTCTCTTTTTTAAAAGTTTGCTGATATTCTAACTCTTGTTGAATTTCTGTTTCTCGTTTGGTGATACTCTCAATCTCTCGTTCTATCTTCTCTTGCTGTCGCAAAAGCTGTTTGATTTCGGAATCGCCAATGGCTTTTAACTCATTTTCTAGACTTTTTTTGGCTTCTCCCAAGTGTCTAATAGAACGGTTGATTACTTCCACACCCAAGAAAATTTTTGTGGCTTCGGCAATTTCGGCTTTCTTATCAGAACGGACTATCTCTTCAATCCGCTCTCCATCAAAGAAGAAATATTGATGTAAACTAGCAGGTAAAATTTGATTGATAATATCTTCTGGTTGCTGGGGTGGAAAATACCATTTACCATCATCCCCACCTACCCACATGGTTAACTGAGTTTTACCAGCTTCAAAATCAGTTTCGTTTTTGTAAACCCGACAGGCGCGTTTAACTCGGTAGCGTTTGCCTTCATGTTCCCAGCCAATTTCTACCCAACATTCTACAGCTTGCTTGTTTTTAGCTTCGGCGATCGCCCGCTTATTAACTAGTTGCTCTCCTGATGCAAAAGCTGCACTAAACTTTTCATATAATACCCATGTAAACGCATTGAGTAAACTGGTTTTTCCTGAGCCATTATTGCCATGAATAATCGTCGTGTTGAGAACATCTCCCCCAGAAAGGATTATTTCTGGTGTCACACCATAAAATGAGCGAAAGTTGCACAGCTTGATTGAAGTCAGCTTCATCGCACTTCTTCCTTGACAATATCCAAAATTTCATCATTGATGTGACTGTTAATTCTCTTATCTAGCCTGCCTTTTTCCAACTTCCATACCCGCTCAATAATTTGGCGCACTTCCGGTGGAGCGTTGGTAATTGGCTCCTGAACGTCATCAATATTTTGTTCTTGTGACATCTCAGTTTTAAATACGTTATTTTATTTATTTTAACCGTATTTGTTGTTGCTATTACATCCGTAAAGCCACTGCCAGTCTTATCTTTAATTTTCTATAAATTGTTGCAGAAAATTTTAGATTTATTTTGAGGTGTTTTGTTGATATGCTGTAAGTATATACAATAATGGTATGTTGCTGCATTTAAAATTTTTAGCAATCTTCCATTATTTTTATCTCTACCTGTTACTATTTTTCCACATCAGTTGCCTCATTCTTCATGATTAAAAAAAATTCACAAAAAGAAATAATAAGAGATTTTAAACCACCGATGAACGCCGATAAAGGGAGATGTTTTATCGGCGATTTACACTCAAATATCTAATAGCCCATACCGCTTTTGTAAAGCGAGTAACTTCATCCTCGCTTCACCAGCGTTGTCAGCTAAATCAGCAAATTCCACAAAGCGCCGCAATTCTTTTTTTAATAAATTGCGCTCAACTTCTATGGTTTCCCTGTCTAAGTCCGGCGGCAGAACAATCATATCGTAGATGGTGGCGCGTTCCTTTCCAGGGTGAGGACGCAAAACTCGCCCCCGCCGCTGGATAAACTGACGAGGATTACCAGAACTTGATAAAATCACCGCAGTTTGAATTGCTGGGATATCGACTCCCTCATCTAAACAGCGAATTGCTACCAATCCTTGCAATTCTCCACTTTCAAATTGACGGCGTAAAACCTCTCTTTCTTGTAAAGAAGTGTGTGCGGTGTAGGTGCTTACCCGATATCCCAATTCCACCCCAAGAATTTTAGCGACGGCTTTAAGTTGACGCAGAGATGAACGTTGTCCCGCCTCTTGCGAACCATCACTGCAATAGAAAAGCGTGTGAGTAGTTTCGCGGCGAGTTGTCATTAATTCGCGCAAAGCAGTTAATTTGTTTTCTGCTGCGCCAATTAATCTTGCACGTTGCATCAATAACGGCTTTAAATCTTCGTTGTCTTCAAAATCTCCCGCTTGTCCATTTTCACGTTCTCGGTACAGTAGCGATCGCCCAATTCTTCTAGTTAGTTTTAAATAGGCAATACTTTCAGCTTCAGTTAATTCCACCAGAATCGGATAATACAAATAATGTACCAACGCACCTTGAGCGATCGCATCCCTCAAAGTAAATTCTGGTTGGAGAACTGGGCCAAAATAATCAAACAAAGATTGAGTGCCATAATCATCAAAGTACCTTTCTGGTGTGGCAGACAAAGCCAGTCGCAACCCTACACGGCGTGGTAAACTTTCTTCCAATTTCGGTGCGCCCAAGTTATGTGCTTCATCGCCGATAATTAAAGTTCTGTCAGGAAAATATTTCAGTTGTGACTGCAACCCATCTCCAATTAATGTGGAGTTGGTTGTAATTATCGTGACAAATTTTTGAGAACCAGAACGCAGATTGTAAATTTGGGTAGAAAGTTGACTTTGCCAAGTGCGTAAATTCTCGAAGGCTAGAATCGGCTGTAAGTTAAATTTTTCGCATTCTCGCGCCCATTGGGTAACCAGATGACGATAGGGACACACCACCAACAAAACTTGTAACTTTATCTGCTGATATAATTCACAAGCGATCGCCAGTGCTGTAATAGTCTTACCACTACCAGTAGCCATTTTGAGCGTACCTCTGCCGTTGTTAGCAAACCAGCTAGTAATAGCTTGTCGCTGATACTGCCGTAATTGCAGAGATTGCGGCATTCTTGGGCATCCTGGTAATGGTTGCTGAGTCTGATAACTGCCCTTACTTTCCCCTACTAATGGCAATCGTAGACGGAAAGAGGGCAGTTGCTGCACTGGATTTAGCGTCAGGTACATAAAATGTTAGTAACGAAGGTGGTGATTAACCCTGATCATTAGTCATTAGTCATTGGTCATTGGTTATTTTTTCCCAATCCCCAGTCCCCAGCCCCCAATCCCCCGCCTCTAGTTATAATCACGCCAAACAGCAATTAAAGAACCTTGCACCTGTACATGGATAGCAGGAACTTCAATCGGATTGTACTTAGAATTTGCTGGTTTGAGGGTAACGCGATCGCCACTGCGATAAAAGCGCTTTAATGTAGTACCGTGTCCTTCAACTCTGGCGGCAACGATAGTGCCATTTTTGAGATGATTTGGTTCTGCTACAGGACGCAGAAATACCAAATCGCCATCAGCAATTAAATCTTCAATCATACTGTCGCCAGCTACCCGCAAAGCATAGGTTTGGGGAGGTAACGAGAAATTAGAAGCATCTAAATGATCTACAGCATCGGTAAAAGGTTCTATTAAACCTCCAGCAGCAATTGTGCCTAAAATTGGTACACCAGATGCTACTGGACGTAAAACTCGAATTGTCCGCGCTTTACCTTCAGTCCATTCAATGTATCCTTTAGTGCGTAAATGTTCTAAACGACTTTGAATTGGTGCTGGCGATTTCAGATTCATTGCTTGCATCATTTGCCGAATTGAAGGCGAATGCTGATGCGTTCGGATATATTCTGCCAGCCATTCATAAAGTTCTTGTTGAGCTTCCGTTAAACGTTCCATAATTTTGTTGGGAAGTATATACAAATGTCCCTAGAACATTAGTACTACAAAAAATCCCTTATAAGCAAGGTAAAAGTAACAATAATAAAAGGCAAAAGAACAAAGAATTATATTTCTTTTGCCTTTTTAGTAGAGATTTTTTGCTTTTAACCTTTTATTGCGCCCCTAAGATGCTAGCAAGCAAAGCCTTTTGAGCGTGCATTCGATTTTCAGCCTGATCCCAAACTCGTGATTGGGAACCTTCAATAACTGCCTCGGTGATTTCTTCACCACGATGGGCTGGTAAGCAGTGTAAAACAATCGCCTGTGGGTCGGCAAGGCTTAATAGCTGTTCAGAAATTTGGTAAGCCTGGAAAATAGGCAAGCGATCGTCTGCTTCTGCTTCTTGCCCCATACTAGCCCAAACATCAGTATAAAGAACAGCAGCTTCCTTTGCTGCTAATTCTGGGTCATGAGTGAGGAGAACTTCAGTTTGATTATTGGCGAGCGATCGCGCTTGTTCTACTATCTTAGGGTCTGGCTCATAGCCTTCAGGAGTAGCGATTCTGACATTCATTCCTGCCAAAGCACAACCCAACATTAAAGAATTGGCAACATTATTACCATCACCTACATAAGTTAAAGTTAACCCATTGAGGCTACCAAAGCATTCTTGAATCGTCATTAAATCGGCTAATACCTGACAAGGATGTTCTGCATCGGTAAGCGCATTAATTACAGGAATCTTGGCATAGTTAGCAAAAGTTTCTAACTCTTGTTGGGCAAAAGTGCGAATTGCTAAAACATCTAGATATCGATCCAACACCCGTGCTGTATCTTGCACCGGTTCCCCGCGACTTACTTGGGTGACATTAGGGTTGAGATCAATTACCTGTCCACCTAGTTGGTACATCGCCACAGTAAAACTTACTCGCGTGCGAGTTGAAGCTTTAGAGAACAACAATCCCAATACTTTATTACTTTGCAACTTGAGCTTTTGCGATTTGAGTTGAGTTGCCAATTGCAGAAGTTCTTGAAGTTCAGTGGAACTAAGGTCTGCCAGACTTAATAAATCTCGTCCGTTCAACGCTACCATGCTTGTGATCTGTAAAGAACCAGTGATGTTTTTCTATGCCTTTAGCCAGCCCTATGAAAAAATATCGCCTTAAAACTTTACCAGATATTTTCGTGTCTAGGCCAGGATTTGAGTTGGTTTGTGTTTTGAATATTAATTTATCAATATTAGGGGACTGGGGACTAGGGACTAGGGGACAAGGAGGACAAGGGGACAAGGGGGAAGAACTATGAATAACTCTTGCTCCTTGTCTCCCCATCCCCCATGCTCCTTGTCTTCTTCACCCAATGCCCCATGCCCCATGCCCAATTCCTAATATTTTTTCATTAAGACTAGACAACTAGCTTGTTTGTGCTATAATTAGAAATCGGTTAGTGTTTAGAGAGATAAAAGCCAAACGCCAGCATAGCACAGTGGTAGTGCATCCGACTTGTAATCGGAAGGTCGTCGGTTCAAATCCGACTGCTGGCTTTTGTTGTACAGTGACTAATTATTTGTCGTCGGTGACAAATTGTTGTCGTTGAAGACAAATTAATGTCGCTAAAACTAGATAAGCCTTTGTAGGGAAGTAGTGACAAATTAATGTCATCTAATATAGAATCCATGAGTTATGTAGGCTTTACTCTATATGATATCAAGCCAGCAGTCGGATTTGCTTTCAACCCACCCAAACAAGAAAATTTATTATTTTATCCGAAATACTTGGGACTATTAAATTATTAAACGTTCTAAAGTTCTTCAAAATTGTTGCTATACCAGTTCTCTACTTAATAGGAGAAACGCTTCCATAGAAAACCACGAGCATCAGGAATAGCTTATAAAATTTTAACCGTCTAATTGCTGCAAGGATACTTGCAAGAACTGTGATTCACTTTGTGGACTTGCATATAGTATCTTTCAAACTTCCCAGTGTTGAGAGAAAAGTTGCAACCTAAAATTCTGCATAAACACATTTAGAAGACAGCTTTCAACTCTCCCATTGCTGGGAGGACGGTTGCAACAGAATTAAACGATGAAATGAGGGGGAAATAATAACTTTCAACCCTCCCATTGCTGAGAGGACGGTTGCAACTCAACGTGAGCATTTGTAATATCGCTATAAAAACGTTCTTTCAACCCTCCCATTGCTGAGAGGACGGTTGCAACTTGCGATCACTCATGCTAAATCGCTCAAAGATGACTTTCAACCCTCCCATTGCTGAGAGGACGGTTGCAACAGGAATAACTTTAACTTGGGAGCAAACAAATGAAGCTTTCAACCCTCCCATTGCTGAGAGGACGGTTGCAACCTGATGGCAGCATTTTAGGCTACTCCGGTATCTCGGTACTTTCAACCCTCCCATTGCTGAGAGGACGGTTGCAACGAAGGCATTAACTGTTTAAGTCTAGATACTGAAATATTCTTTCAACCCTCCCATTGCTGAGAGGACGGTTGCAACGCAGGTGTAGAGTCTAACTGGGAAGACACTCTAAAAGCTTTCAACCCTCCCATTGCTGAGAGGACGGTTGCAACAACATCAACGCCGTCCTTTGTACCCGGTTCTTGCTTCTTTCAACCCTCCCATTGCTGAGAGGACGGTTGCAACTACCAAGCTTGGCTGATAGACTTTCACTATCCTCGTTGCAACAACATCAACGCCGTCCTTTGTACCCGGTTCTTGCTTCCTTTCAACCCTCCCATTGCTGAGAGGACGGTTGCCCCAATGTTGACCGTTGCTTTAACCGCTGAATCGCGTTCTTGCTTCCTTTCAACCCTCCCATTGCTGAGAGGACGGTTGCTCTTGCAGCATGGACAACACCCCCGATCTGGTTGATCCTTTCAACCCTCCCATTGCTGAGAGGACGGTTGCAACTGTCATCTCAAACCTTTGTATATAAAGGTTTTCAGAACTGACTTGCGCCAACCTACTCTAAAATCCTCCCAGGATGTAATTTTTGAATTGTCTACAAAAGAAATTTATGACTAAATTCCTTATAGCATAAGGTTTTCAGAATTTGCACGAACCTAAAGTAGAATTTTGACCTCTCTAGAGTGCGTCAAATAAAGAATTGGGGAGGGTTCCCCCTTGGTCGGGGGTGATTGAGTAGCCACTACAGCAGTACATCCGCGCCCTTATTGCTGGGAGCGCACCTATCCTGTCTATTGACAGCAGCATCAGGGTGAGCAGCTACCAGGGTCAGAAAGCAAGACTGTATTGCTACAGTCAAACTAACCCTCATTTAACACAGTTCAGAGGCTGCAAGCAGCATGAACTGCGGCGCTATTGATTATTTTATTGTCAAGGTTCAGATATTTGTCAACGTCACCTAGCTAGGCGGTTATGGTAGGCAGAAAGTGCTAATTCCTTTGCTTTATCCTGGGGACTGCCGCGAATAGGTTGTTTTCCCTCTTCAACCATGATTCCTACCTGAGCAGCTTTACTTTGAATGCTTTGAATTAATCTGCCGTAGCTCCAGGAATGAATATTAACTCGATACTGTTTGGCATATTTTTGCTGGATTTCTACATAGCCAGGACATTTTGCTTCGGCTATAGCTTGAATTTCACTTTCTTGGTAAGTGTCAAATAATTTATTAGATAAGCTTCGGTCAGGATCAGAAGCGGATGATTTTTTGGATTTCTTAGTCTTTCTTCTTTTAGTTAAAGGAGCATTAGAGTCAGATTCTGGTGTAGCCATTGCCAAAATCTCAGTAGCTTTGGTACGAATTGCCTCTAAGCTAGAACCGCTAATTTCTACTAATTCAGCATCGCTGTTAAGCATTTCTAACCAGCGTATCTTGCCATCTAGCTGTTGCTGTAGACGTTTCTGAATCTTTAACCAAGATTTGTAGATGTAATCTACAACATGAATTGCTGATAGATAGAATCGGCTGGGCTGACCTGCAAAGCTAGGGTCAGCTTTCAGGGGTTGGCAAAGTTGGTAAACAACAGTTGACGGCAGTTTGCCCTTTTTTCGCCATTTTTCAAAATCTGGATGTTTACTAAGCTGCTGAAGCAGTTCGTTAATTAGCGGTGTGTTCAATTCTGCCATTAACTTCCAGAGCTTTTGGCGGGTAGATTCACTGGCAATTAGGCGACATTGGATAGCAATTTTGCTCATAAAAATAAAATATCACAAAAACACATAATGTTATACAAAGCAATAATGTGTTTTAAAAGAGGCTTCTATAGGATGTTTCTTATGGAAGGAAAGTTCTACACAAGCACAGAAGCAGCAGAAGTTACTCATTGCTCTCGCCGCCAGTTGCAGTATTGGCGAGAGAAGGGAGTTATAGTACCTACAGTTAACACTAGTGGCAAAGGTCGTAATGTTTACTACTCTAAAGCTGACCTACTGGTATTAACAGTAATGGAACAGTTATTATCAATCGGTTTAAATTTTGAAGTTTGTCATGCACCTTTGGAGACACTGCGCGAATAGGAAACTTGATTATTTGATGAGTCTGTTCCTGAAGAAAAGATGAAGCGGCTAATGTTATTACCCACGCGATCGCATGAACAACCTTTGCAACTGGCAGAGTTTGACAAGCAAGTGGCGCTAGAAGCACTTTGTCAGGGACAAACTGTGATCTCTCCCTTGACTTGGTAGGCGGAAAAGGTTGGTTGGCGTAGTCAATTTAATCATTCATACCCTCCGAGGGTATAATTCAGTGGAAATAGAATATCCTGGAAGTACATCATGTGCTGATAAATATCGATTTTTTAGTGAAAGGGCTTCTGTACTATAAATTCTCATGGATCAAAATTTTTATACAAGTACGGAGGCAGCTAAAATAACCAATTGCTCGCGCCGCCAATTGCAATATTGGCGAGAACAAGGTGTTGTAGTCCCAACCGTAAATACCACAGGGAAGGGCAAAAATGTTTACTATTCGCAGACTGACTTACTAGCGCTGATTTTGATACGTTATGTACTATCTCTTGGGCTGAGTTTTGAAGTCTGCCAACAAACTTTAAAAATGTTGAGGCAGCAGGAGGCATGGATTTTTGAAGAGCCTCCTAAGAAAGAGAAAAGTTTTTTAATAATACTGGATTCCACTTATTCAGAAAATATACCAAGATTGGAAAATTTTGACCCTCAATTAGTATGGGAATCAGTTAATAAGGACACTTGTATTGCTACTATTCGGAGTTCTCGCATTCACGAGCTATTGCACCAAAACCTCAAACGTTTTGCTGAGTAATAGCAGCAATATCACGCTACATAAGGATGCTGTTGCCGCTGTCATCCTACCCAACAAAATCCTGACAGGATTCAAAACTTAAACTTTTGCCCATTGCCTTTCCAATTAGCGTCAGCAAATTATTTGCTCGCATCTGGAAGAACGCTTCAAAGTCATCTCGCCGCAAAGTCTTTGGAGAGATAGCGTGTGATCGCAATATTTCATCCATTCTTCTAGCTGATGTCCCAGAATGTTCAAACTCCTCTAAATAGACAGAAGGTGCCTTACTACCAATCTTTTTGTTTGTTTTGGCGCTTAAAGGTGTGCGGTTAATCAAGCAGTTATACTTTTTGGGGTCAATGCCTAGCTTGCGACACCAAGCCACTGGGAAAATGTGGTGCGAATCTATTTGTTCTTCAAAATAAATCACATCATTGATTTCTTCCCCGGTACACCAATCAATAGCCCCCTCACGTCGTAGTAAAGCAGCTAAACCCTGATACACTGCGCCGTAACGCTTTCTAACGCTAACCAACCTGTCAAAAGAAAAATCCGCTTGCACAATGGTGAGTGGTAGTGAACCACCTGCTAACCATTCTGGTACTTCTATAACGTCTCTCCCGGCTCGTGCCTCGTACCAGCGTGTATATACTTCACCAAACATCCCACACCATAACCAGCGTTCCAGCATAGAACGTACTTGAACCGAACGGGAACGTTCTCCCAGAACAGTAAAAATGGCACTGAGGATGACTAATTGAATCGGGTAAGCTAAATCATCTGCATCAAAGATTTTTTGACTGCGAAGGAAGCGAGCAGACTCTTCAAATCCTCTAGTAATTGGGTCAGCCCATTTTTGATATTCTTCTTTGGTGAGTTTTAGCACTTCCGCGCGATCGCAAGCAACGCCAGGTAATTTATCAATATTCCAGCCTTGCTTTAAAGCTTCTACCCTTTTCGCGTAACCAGCCATCAACGTAACGGCTTGTACAAAATCAGTACTGCGGAGCTTACGCAATACTTTTAAGGATTGGAAGCGGTTTTCGCGCTGCTTCCAATCATCTCTGAGACTGAAGTCAGCAGTGCAATAGCTAGAACTCATTAAATCGAAGTAGTTGAGGTCACATCCAGAAGTGTTTGTATCTTCAAAGACTTGGCAAACGGCTTCTTTCGGCAAGGAGTCACGCAGTTGGATGACAGGTATTTGATAATGCTCGAATTTCTTGAGAACTTCCAGTTCTAAAGTGTCAATTAGTTCCAATTTTTGGGGATCGTATTGCCAATACTTAGAGAATTTACTACGCCATTCAGAAAAAAAGAAAACTTTGGATAAAGGAAATAATAGTGCCTGATATTCTTTTTCTGGAGTGGAACAGTCAATCAGACCACCCGTGAAGGTGCGCGCAATTTTTGATTCAGGTAAGGCGATGATCGCATTACGGCGATCACATTCTGGATTGAGGCATTTTTCAATATCCAGGTAGTACCACTTTTTAATAATTTTCTGGCTTTTTTGGTCTTTGATGATTACAGGTTGCCCAGATAACAACATCATAAACATAGTTGTCAGGCGTTGCTGTCCATCAAGGATTAATAAGTTTGGCGCATGATTTTCTGGTTTTAATACCCCATCAACTAGGCGGGGTTTGAATTGTCGGCTTTGAATGCTTTGTTGGAGCATCATAACTGCGCCAATGGGGTAAGCAAGAGATATGCTGACAAGTAAACGACGCACATGGGTATCATCCCAAACCCAATCTCTTTGAAAATCTGGAAGTTGGATGCGTCCAGTTTTAATATCTTTGAGGACATCAAGAAGAAAATACTTAGTGATGTCAAAAGTAGAGATTGAATTCATTTGGTGTTCTGCCATTTTTTTCATCAAGAAAGATGCGACTTTTCGTCATAGTTAGTATCTATGTACCTCAGCCTAAAATTCCCCTCCTGTTAACAGCAAGGGGTTTTTGGGGCAATTGGTCGTGAGTCGCGATCGCTTCCTTCGGCTTATTCTTGAGGAAAGTCTGGAGGTAAAGTCACAATTCCTCTTGCTATAAGCTGTCTAAATTGGTTGATCAGGTCTGCTTGCCGTAATATGCGGGTAATGTATTTAGGCCGCCGACGAAAGTCCGTTCCCCAGTCCTTAACGGTTTTTGGGCTAGTACCTGTAACTTGCGCGATCGCATTAATGCAGGCTTTTCGATAATTGCGGCCTGGTTCCTGACTTACCCAACGGCGACAATACTCCGTCGGTTCCAGGGGCAACTGACGGAGTATATCAATTCGATCATTATTCTGATGGGAGGTTCTCCCAGTCTGCATCTTCGGTCTTGGTGAGTCAGATTAAGCCAGCAGAGGTAGGGAGTATTAGGAAATGCCAGTGAGCTAACCTGTTACCCTCATCAATCCTGTGCTTGCTGAACCCAAGTTAAAAAATATCTGCTCATAGTACAAGTATTTTACTCACGAATCACGACTAAATTATTTTTGAGGATAATCAGGAGGTAAGACTATTTTTCTAATTTGGTTAAGCATATCTGCCATGCGTAGTATATGGACTACATAGTTAGGTCGCCTCTCAAAGTTTTGTCCCCAATTCCCTATAGTCCTTTCACTTAGCCCGGTTGCTTCAGCTAGGGCAGCAATACAGGCTTTTCTGTATCCTCGCTCATCCGAGGACATTTCAACCCATCGTTGGCAGTATTCCAAAGGCTCCAAAGGCAAGTCACTGAGCGCATCGATTCTATATTGAGTGGTCTGGGGATTGCTGTCTATTACCTGGTTTATTCTTAACTGCAAAATTACTCACGAATCGTGACTATCTTCAAAATATTATGAGTCACGATGTGTGTAGAAAGCAGTGCGATGCCTGCGGCGGGCTGCGCCAACGCATTCATCAACAATTAAGAGACAATCTCAAAAGCTTTAGTAACTAATTTGACGTTGAATATATAGGCTCGGTGGTTGGCACGTACCAAAATGCTATGTTCATACTTAACAATAGGCAAGGATGGAGCGTAGAATTATACTACGCATCCTCTTGACTAAAAGCCGACCCTTTTATGCCAGAAGCAATTGACAAGAAATCTTTGAGTGAACGTGATATCTGTACAAAGTTTATTACACCTGCTCTGACTAATCGGGGATGGGATATCAATACTCAGATTCGAGAGGAAGTAACGCTGACAAAAGGTAGGGTGATTGTTAGGGGTAAGCTTGCTAGTCGAGGTCAGCAAAAACGCGCTGATTATGTGCTGTATTACAAACCTGGTGTACCACTGGCTGTGATTGAAGCTAAAGATAATAATCACAGTGTTAGCGCGGGAATGCAACAGGCGATCGCAACTGGTGAATTAATTGATGTACCGTTCATCTTTAGCTCGAATGGCGACGCTTTTATGATGTGCGATCGCACTATTACCGAGGGACAGCGAGAACGGGAAATCCCCCTTGACCAGTTCCCGACACCGGACGAACTTTGGCAAAAATATTGCGATTGGAAGGGAATTGACTCGCAGATTCAGCCGATTGTTGCTCAAGATTACTATCCTAGCCCTGATAAAAAACAGCCACGCTATTATCAACAGATTGCCATTAATCGGACAATTGAGGCGATCGCCAAAGGACAAAACCGCATTCTCTTAGTGATGGCGACAGGTACAGGTAAGACTTTTACAGCTTTTCAAATTATTTGGCGGTTGTGGAAGTCGGGGACGAAAAAGCGTATCCTATTTTTGGCAGACCGCAATATTTTAGTTGATCAAACTAGAGTCAATGACTTTAAACCCTTTGGCTCAAGAATGACCAAAATTAAGCAGCGACAGGTAGATAAATCTTATGAAATCTATCTCTCGCTGTATCAGTCGGTAACGGGAAATGAAGAGGCGAAAAATATTTATCGTCAATTTTCACCAGATTTTTTTGACTTAATTATTATAGATGAGTGTCATCGGGGAAGCGCAGATGAGGATTCGGCTTGGCGAGAGATTTTGGAATATTTTAGCAGTGCAACCCAGATTGGTTTGACAGCTACTCCAAGGGAAACAGAAGAAGTTTCTAATAGTCTTTATTTTGGCGATTCAATTTTTACCTATTCGCTCAAACAGGGGATTGAAGATGGCTTTTTAGCTCCCTATAAAGTAATTCGCATTGACTTCGATCAAGATTTGAGTGGATGGAAACCGAAGCCAGGACAAAGGGATAAATATGGTAAGGAAATTCCCGACCAAGTATTTAATCAGCGAGATTTTGATAGAACTCTCGTGTTAGAGAAGCGTACCGAGTTAGTGGCGCGGATTATTTCTGATTATCTTAAATCAAGCGATCGCTTTGCCAAAACTATCGTTTTTTGTGAGACGACTGACCACGCAGAACGGATGCGGGTAGCATTGGTGAATGAGAATGCTGATTTGGTGGCGGAGAATAACCGCTACATTATGCGAATTACTGGGGATGATACTCAGGGTAAGGCAGAATTAGATAATTTCATCGACCCGGAAAGTAAATATCCCACGATTGTGACTACCTCTGAGTTATTGACAACTGGCGTTGATGCTAAAACTTGCAAGTTGATTGTTTTAGACCAGCGCATCCTATCCATGACTAAATTTAAGCAAATTGTTGGTCGCGGAACTCGCATTGATGAAGACTACGGCAAAATGTTCTTCACCATTATCGATTTTAAAAAAGCGACACAGTTATTTGCCGATCCTGATTTTGATGGTGAACCTGTACAAATTTATCAACCCAAACCAGATGACCCAATTAATCCGCCTGATAATGGGGATAATGAGCAAGTCATAGATGATGGTGAAATTAGCCGCAAGCAAAAGCGAGAAAAGTATGTAGTTGCGGATGAAGAGGTAGCGGTTGCTTTTATTCGAGAGCAATACCACAGCAAGGACGGTAAGCTGATTACGGAATCGATAAAAGACTATACTCGCAAAACCGTTAGTCAGGAGTACGCTTCATTAGATGCTTTCTTGAAGAAATGGCAATCTACAAAGCAGAAGCAGGCTATTATCCAAGAGTTACAAGAACTGGGTGTGCCTTTGGAAGCGTTAGAAAAAGAGATTGGTAAGGATTTTGACCCCTTAGATTTGATTTGTCATGTTGTCTTTGACCAACCGCCGCTAACACGGAAAGAAAGGGCGAACAATGTCCGCAAGCGTAACTACTTTAGCAAGTATGGCGAACAAGCCAGAACGGTTTTAAATGCTTTGTTGGATAAATATGCTGATGAGGGAATTGAAGATATTGAAAGTTTGGATGTGTTGAAAGTTAAACCAATCAGCGATTTAGGCACTCCGTTAGAGATAATTAGTATTTTTGGTGGTAAGCAAGGTTATTTACAGGCTTTGTCTGTTCTCAAGCAAGAACTATATCGAGTATCTTGACTTGCTGGAATAGGATATGATTTCTCTTCTAGGTTAATCGTGCCAATCGGCGATCGCACTCATTTATTATTATGTCCATCAGCACTACAATTAAGACTATTCAAGATATCATGCGGAAGGATGCGGGCGTTGATGGTGACGCGCAACGCATTAACCAGTTAGTTTGGATGATATTCCTCAAGGTTTTTGATGCCCGTGAAGAAGAATATGAACTGTTAGAAGATAATTATAAATCTCCGATTCCTGAAGGATTGCGTTGGCGGAATTGGGCAGCAGATTCTGAAGGTATCACGGGAGATGGTTTGCTAGATTTTGTAGATAATGCTTTATTTAAAACCCTCAAAGAACTGAGAACTACGGCAACTGATGCCCGTGGGCAGATGATTGGTAAGGTGTTTGAGGATGCCTACAACTATATGAAAAATGGCACTCTCATCCGCCAAGTAATTAATAAGCTCAATGAAGTTGATTTTAATAAAAAAGACCAGAAAAAACAGTTCAGCGAAATTTACGAGAAAATTCTCAAAGATTTGCAGAGCGCAGGAAACGCCGGAGAATATTATACTCCCCGTGCGGTGACAAAGTTTATTGTAGATAGAATTAAGCCGCAATTAGGGGAAATTGTATTTGACCCTGCTTGCGGGACAGGTGGCTTTTTAACCGCAGCTATTGATTACATTCGCCAACATTTTCAAAGTGCTGATGTTCCAGAAATTCTGCAACGGACAATTCGCGGAACTGAGAAAAAGCCGTGGGAGCATCCAGTTTTGGAAGATTTACCATTTCTGAGAAAATGTAGAAGGAAA